>JACPSF010000408.1 GCA_016193385.1 Deltaproteobacteria bacterium | reverse complement strand
GCGATCATCGCGATGGCGCACGGTCTGAAGATGCAGGTCACCGCGGAGGGCGTGACGATGAAGAACCAGGTCGATTTCCTCCGCGAGCTGAGCTGCGACCGGGCTCAGGGTTTCTACTTCAGCCCTCCTCTGCCTCGCCCGGCTCTGGCTAAAATGATCGGAATTTGTTTTTAAGGGCCGGCCACTGAGGCCGAGATCTGCGCGCCGCCTGCCTCGCAGCCTGCGTACGTTGACCTAAATGCTTAGAGATCTTTTTAATGACCTCCGGTTGGTCGATGAAGTTGATGATACGCATCTCCCCCTGACACCTGGGACAGGTTAGCGGGTCTGCTTCATAGACCTTTCTTATGAAATAGAAACTATAGTGAAGGAAAAAGGAAAAAAGAAAATTACCATAATCCCCCTATCCTCCCTCAAATCCCCCTTTCTCCCCCTTTGGTAAAGGGGGATCGAGGAGGATTTAGGAGAGCGAGGGGGGATTTGATGTCAATTTATTTAATTCCGTCACTATAGTTGGAGCCCGGCACCCTTCGACAGGCTCAGAGTCACCGGGTAAGTGCACGAAACTGTGTTGGCAGCTGTTCGTGCCGAGCCCTTCGATAGGCCAGCCGTTCGTCCTGAGCAAGCCGAAGGAGACGGCCGGCTTACTCAGGACTGGCTCGTCGAAGGATACGGCTGGCGCGCTCAGGACAGGCGTTGAAGCACGGACGGGAACTTTTTCAGCTCTCTCCTAGGGGCGACTTGACATCAGCATTCTGGGCGGCTTAAGCTCCGCTTGAGTCCAAAGATAAGGAGTATCCCTATGTGGAAAATTCGATCTTTGCAGCGTTTTTTCCTGGTGGTCCTGGTCCTAGTAATGGTCGGCCTTCTTCTAGACGCGACGGCTGAGGCTGCCCAGCCGTCAAATCCAAGGCTTGCCGAAATCATCAAAAAAGCGGCCCAGGAGGGGGAAATCGTCTATCAGGGGCCTGACCCGGCCACTGGCCTCCCAACGGCTGACATGGTGCGTGACATGCAGGCGCTGACCGAGAAACACTTCGGGGTCACGATTCGGATCAAGGTCGATAATGCCCTTACCTTCCCCGCCTCGGTAGTTAAAGTGCTGACTGAGGTCAAGGCTGGTGCGCCGCCCACTTTTGATTTTATGATCCAGACGCCCGTTTCTGGTGCGCCTCTATACAAGGACAAGCTCCTGGAGGCCGTGCCTTGGGTCGAGCTCTTCCCACACGTGAGGAAAACCGACCTAGAAGTTCATGGGCTCGCTCTCGTTCAAGGCACGCAGTTCGTTCTGCCGGAATACAATACGCAACTCGTGAAACCCGCCGATGCGCCGAAACGATGGGAAGATTTTTTGGATGCCAAGTGGAAGGGCAAGCTCGGACTGTTGGTGAATGCGGATCCCTGGGCTTTTCTTTCTCAGCCGAACGCGTGGGGAGAGGAAAAGGCGTTCGCCTACTTAAGAAAAATAATGGAGCTAAATCCCAAATTAGGTCGTTTCCCTGAGGTCCATCAGCGCGTGCTTTCCGGCGAGACTCCTATAGCCTGGGCTCAGTTCCGGGAAGCGGTTCTTGCCTCCAAGCAGAAAGGGGCGCCCGTCGATGTAGCAGACGCGGTGGAGCCCTCCTTCCTCTGGATTTATACAGCTATGATCCCCAAGGGGGCGCGTCACACCAATGCTGCGATCCTATTGGCAGCGGCAATGGCGACTGATGAAGGTCAGAACCTCATGTTCAAGTATCAAAACATGAGCTCGATGTTCAGACCGAACACCCCTGCGGCAAAATTTGCGGCTGCGCGCAAGTATATAAGGCCTGACTTGGACTTCCACCTGCAGGCAAAAGACGATCTATGGAAGAGAATCAGCGCGATCCTGATAAGGAAGTAACGGCGTTTCCATGAGAATCACGGGGCAACTCCCAACTGGATAATCCAGCGCGGATTGATCACATCCTCGACAGTGTATCCCAGGTCAGCGCCGCCAGAGTCCTCCGTGCGTTCGCTGCGGCGGGCTCGATCAGGATGTCAAGGTCTTTGGTTGCGCGCGGACGAGCGTGGAAGGCGACGGCGTGGGCGCCGACCGCCAGATATCTCACCCCATGGGCGTTCAATGCGGCGATGAACTCTTCGGAGTCTTGCGACGGCATCGAGCCCCCGTGTCTTTAGTCTCAGGTGTCAAGCCAGGCACGGATTCCAGGTATAGAACCCGTCCAAGCCCACACGGATCGCTTTCCCGCGACCGCATAACGCGCTTGTTATGCCTCAATCTTGCATGGTCCACTGCGGATTCCACACAACCTCCCACAAGTGCCCGTCCGGATCTTGAAAATAGCCGGCGTACCCACCCCAAAACGTAGCCTGGGCGGGCTTTACGATGACTGCACCCGCAATCTTGGCCTGGTTCATTACAGCATCGACTTCTGACTTGGAGGGGACGTTGTGACCCAGAGTGAACTCAGTTGGGCTTTTCGTGTCCAGCGAAAGTCCTGAGTCATGCGCGATGCTCTTGCGCGGCCACAGGGCAAGCCGCAAACCTGACTGTAGCTCGATGAAGACGACGGCCCCATGCTCAAATTCCTTGCCGATGATCCCGACCGTAGAGAGGCCAAGGCCATCTCGATAAAAGCGCAGCGATCTTTCCAGGTCGTCTACGCCGATGGTGATTACGGTGATTCTTGGCTTCACGCGATGGGCCTGCTTAAGGCTATTGAGTATATTGGTCAGCCATGTACTGTTACCGAATTCCCCAAAACGTGACGGATTCTCCTGCCTTCCCAAGGAGTTGTCAAGCCGCTCGTCGGTGCCGCTCAGGCGACAAACGCTGACCGAGATAATCCCAATATACCTGCAATAGAATTGCCTCTATGTTTGCAGTAAATCTGCCGGGCTGCGCACGGCCCTACCTTAAGGCGATGGACATTTTTTCGGCCTTAGGGTAATGAGGGTTGGACCTAGATGCCGACGGGAGCGGTTACTCGGGAGGGGACCATGATGCAATGGGAGGGGCATAGCATCCGAAAGGGCAGTGTGCTGGCCGCTTTGCTCGTCTTCTCACTGATAACCGGGGTAAGCTCGGCCCAGGACACAAGGCTCGCGGAGGCTAGGAAAGAGGGGAAAGTTGTCTGGTACACCGGAGCGGCCCTATTCACCGCAGAGAACGTCGCCAAACGCTTCGAGCAGGCTTATCCCGGGATCAAGGTGGAAGTTCACCGCTCCGGCTCTGAGAGGATCCTTCAACGCCTTATGCAGGAGGCGGCGGCGGGGATCAAGAACGCCGATGTGAGTTACCCGCAGGACAAGCCCAAACTATCGGATCTCAAACTACTCATGGTGGACTCGGAAGAGTTGGAGCGCCGCAGCGAGGAGATCAAAAAGCGCTTCGTCGAGTTCTTCGGCGCTTGAGGATCTCCCGGGAAGCGTCCATGGCAAGGGTTACGGGGGCTTATCTTATCTGTAAGGCGCTAAAGCTGGAGGGTGTAAAAAATATTTTCACCCTCGCAGGCGATCATATTCTCCCGCTGCTTGATACGATCGCAGACCAGGATTTCCGCCTCATCGATACCCGCCACGAGCAGGCAGCGGTCCACATGGCCGATGCCTGGGGCCGGATCACCGGTCAGATTGGCGTCTCCATGTACACAACGCCGGGCTTTGCCAATTCTATTCCCGGTCTTACCAACGCCATGCACAGCGAGGGGCCGGTTCTCTCCATTGCCGGCTGCGCCGATTTGGTTGACCTGGGTCGGGGCGCCCAGCAAGAAATCGACCAAGTCGCCATGGCTGCCCCTGTAACTAAGGGCTCCTTCATGGTTCACGACGCCCGAAGAATCCCCGACTTGATCGCTCGGGCGGTGCGGCTGGTTTTTAGCGGTCGTCGAGGGCCGGTCCATCTTACCATCCCGATAGACGTGCAGGAGCAAATGGTGGATGAAGATGCGGTTACCTTTTATAGGCCGGAGGAGTACCGGCCGAGAGAATCGATGCTGGCAAACCCCGAAACTGTGCGCCAGGCCGTCGCGCTGCTGCGCCAGGCTCAGAGGCCTCTCGTACTTGCCAGCAGCGCTGCTGGTTATGCCCTTTCGGGGGAGGCTTTGGTTAAGTTCATCGAGACAACCCGTCTGCCAGTGCTGACCGAAGAACAGGCTCGTGGCCTGATCTCTGACGATCACCCCTACGCCTTTGGCTTTTTCGAACGCGGTTTAAACCGAGTCGCTGCCAGGGTTCGCGACGCTGACCTCGTGATACTTTTAGGCCGCAAGCAGGACTTCACCATCGGTTTCTGCCGTCCGCCCGCCGTTGCTGCCGCTGCTAAGATCATCCAGATCGATCCTTCTCCAGCGGAGATCGGCCGCAACCGCGGGGTTGCCGTTGGCATCGTCGGCGATGTTTCGAGCGTGCTGGAGCAGTTGGCCGAAGAGGCAGCAGCTTTTACTTGGAAAGAGCTACCGTGGGTGGACGAGCTGCGCGCCGTTCGTGCTGCCCAATTGGAATGGGCCGACAGTTTGGCCCAGCCGCGGACCCCAATGCATGCCCTGTTCGTTCATAAGACGCTTAAATCCGTGCTGCGACCGGATGATTGCCTTGTTTTCGACGGCGGCGACTTCTCGCACTTTGGCAGGTCGTATTTGCCGGCGCGCTCTCCTAAACGCTGGCTCTATGTTTCGAGTCTGGGCATGTTGGGGTCCTCGCTGCCCACAGCCCTGACTGCTAAGCTGGCCTACCCAAACTCCAGGGTCATTATGATTACCGGGGACGGTTCCTTCGGCTTTAACGGGATGGAATTTGATACCGCCGTGCGCCACCGCCTGAATATCGTCGCTGTTTTGGGAAACGACTCTGCCTGGGGGATCGACCGGCAGATCCAGCTTGGTTTGTATGGTCGCCCGGTGGCGACGGAACTTCTCCAGACCCGCTATGAAAAAGTGGTAGAAGGCCTGGGCTGCCATGGCGAGTTTGTGGAGCGACCCGAGGATTTGCAGCAGGCGTTGGAGCGCGCCTTTGCCGCGGGACGACCTGCATTATTGAACGTCGTGGTAGAGCGGGCCATCAGCCCTCGGGCTGAGGCGGCCATTGCCCGGCGCAAAGCTGCCCGGTAGGGCATCGAAACTAAAAGAATGATGTCCTGAGTTGTCCTGGGTTAAATCCCTCCGGAGCCAGGGTCGTAAGATGCGAAATGATCAGTTCACGTCCCTTTTTCTCCTTGCCTTTGCCATCTTTTTCTCTATCGAATCCCTCCGCCTCGGGATGGGGACCCTTCGTGAACCGGGGGCTGGTTTTATCCCCTTTATCTCCGGTGTCCTCCTGGGTTGTCTCTCTATCTCCGTCTTTATCATCGCCACCTTGAAAAAAAAGGCGAGCCCCGGGTTTGGTAAGGATTGGAAAAAAGGGCTCTGGGTCCTCGGGGGCCTCCTCATTTATGATCTCCTCTTAGAGAGGCTGGGTTTTCTCATCAGCACTTTCCTCTTTATGATCCTGGCCCTATTGAGTTTTCCACCCAGGAGATTGGCTAGCATCCTCCTGGTTTCTTCCCTCACGGTAATCATCAGCTACCTGATTTTCGGTCTTTGGCTCAAGGTTCAGTTGCCTAAAGGGATTCTGGGAATCTGACAAGGAAACGTCGTGGACCTTTTTCAAAATATCCTTTTTGGCTTTCAAGTCGCCCTCCAGCCCATTAACCTCCTCTACTGCTTCATCGGTGTCTTTATAGGCACCCTGATCGGTGTCCTTCCTGGAATCGGTCCGGTTGGGACCATGGCCATCCTCTTTCCCATCACCTTTAAAATCGCTCCGGTCACAGCGATCATCATGCTTGCCGGAATCTACTATGGGGCCATGTACGGGGGATCTACCACCTCCATCCTGGTGAACATCCCTGGTGAAGCTGCAGCCGTGGTGACCTGTTTGGACGGCTACCAGATGGCCCGTCAAGGCCGGGCAGGCCCTGCCCTTGGCATAGCCGCCTTCGGTTCCTTTATAGCCGGTACTCTCTCGTTGGTAGGGTTGATGCTCCTGACCATTCCTTTGGCGGAGGCCGCTCTGAAATTCGGCCCACCGGAGTATTTCGCGATCATGACTCTCGGTCTCACCCTCGTTACTTATTTGGCGCGGCAGTCCATGATCAAGGCGCTGGCCATGGCGGTGCTGGGACTGATGCTGAGTTTCATCGGCCTGGACCTGATCACCGGAGAGCCCCGGTTCACCTATAATATTCCTGAACTTCTGGACGGAATCGGTGTCGTCCCGTTAGTGGTAGGTGTCTTTGGGATATCGGAAGTCCTGGTCAACGTGGAGATCGAAGTTCAGCGAAGCACGTATCAAGCGCGGATTTCTAATCTTTTGCCTACCCTTCAGGACTGGAAGGATTCGGCGAAACCCATCTTGCGAGGTTCGCTGTTAGGCTTTTTGATCGGGATTCTCCCTGGCGCCGGATCGATCCTGGCCTCCTTTTCTTCTTATGCCCTGGAAAAGCGGTGCTCACGGACACCGGAGAAGTTTGGCACCGGCATGATCGAGGGAGTGGCAGGTCCTGAGAGCGCCAACAACTCTGCTGTCTCAGGAGGATTTATTCCCCTCTTCACTCTGGGGATTCCCTCCAATGCCATCATGGCTCTTCTATTGGGTGCTATGCTTGTCCATGGGTTGCAACCCGGCCCCATGCTCCTCTCTGAGCACCCGGCCATCTTTTGGGGGGTCGTCGCCAGTATGTACGTAGGAAACTTTATGCTTCTGGCCCTCAACCTTCCCTTGATCGGTCTCTGGGTCCAGGTCCTCAAAGTACCTTACCGAATACTCTTTCCACTGATCCTCCTCTTTTGCCTCATCGGTTCTTACAGCCTGAACAACAGTACTGTAGATGTCCTGATCATGATCATCTTTGGAATCGTAGGGTACTTTATGCGGAAGTTCGGTTACGAGGGAGCCCCGATGGTCATGGCATTTATCCTGGGGCCTATGTGGGAATCTGCCCTGCGCCAATCCCTTCTGATGTCCAAAGGCAGATTCTCGATTTTTTTAAACCGGCCCATCTCATTAGTAGCCTTTATCCTTACGCTCGCCCTCCTCCTTTCCCCGACCTTATCTTTTATCCGGGAAAAGAAAAAGGTGCTGAAAGTACTTGAAAAAGAGGAGTGAGCTAAATCATAACCCTTGAATGAAAGGAGACAAAAAGATGAGAACCCGCCTTGTTCTGGTGTTGCTGATGATCACATTTACGCTTACCCCTGGCCTGGTCCCGGGACAAAGTGATTTTCCTAACAAGCCTATCACAGTGATCGTGCCGTTTGGCCCTGGAGGCGCGGCCGATCTCACCTCCCGCCTGATCGGGAAGGTTGCAGAAAAATACCTTGGCCAGTCAGTAGTGGTCCTGAACAAGACCGGAGGTGCGGGGACTGTAGGAACTGCGGCCCTGGCTGCCGCCAAGCCAGACGGATACACCCTCGGGACCCTTGTGACCAGCCCTATCATGACCGTCCCTCACGTGATAAAAGTGACCTACCACCCTGTCAAAGACCTGGAGGCCATCATCCAGCATTCCATTCTCAATTTTGGCGTGAGTGTGAGAAGCGACTCCCCTTTCATGACTTTTAAAGAAATTATAGAGTATGCCCGGAAAAACCCTGGGGTGGTCACTTACGGAACCTCAGGCACCAACAGCGCCCAGCACATCCTCATGGAACAGATCGCCCGTGAACAGAAGGTGGAGTGGATCCAGGTTCCTTTCAAAGGGGGTCCCGAGATACTCTCCGCTATGATGGGCGGCCACGTCTCCATGGCGGCGACTGACTTCAGCCCCTCCCTGTATAAAGCAAAGAAGATGCGTACCCTGGCCATGTTTCTCAATGAACGCTGGTCCGAGCACCCGGACATCCCAACCCTCAGAGAGTTGGGATACCAGGTGCCCGTTCCTTACTTTGTCGGGGTGGGTGCACCGAAGGGGGTTCCGGAACCCATCGTGAAAAAATTGGAAGATGCCTTTACCAAGGCCTATCAGGATCCGGAATTTTCTCAGGGCATGAAAACCATGGGCCTTCTTCCTGCGTTTTATCGAAACCGGAAGGATTTCGGCGCGTTTATTGCCAAGAGTTTTGAAGAGATGGGTAAATATATTCAGGAACTGAAGAAGTAGAGGAGGGATCTACTTAACCCTTTATAGAGAGGAGAGATAGATGAAAAGCCACGTCTTCACACGAGTGAGATCTTTGACCATTGGGATCAGTCTGCTGGCCCTGCTCGGTGCACTATTTTCCTTTCCACTCCCCGGACAAGCCGCCGAGTTTCCCGACCGGCCAATTACCTTGATCGTGAGTTCGCCTGCGGGCGACTCCGCCGATGTCACTGCCCGGCACCTGGCCAAGGCAGCCGAGCCGTTCTTAAAGCAACCGATTACCGTGTTGAACAAGCCCGGGGGGGGGATGACCATCGGCATAGCGGCCTTGGTTTCGGCAAAGCCTGATGGTTACACCCTTGGCGCTCTCCTGACCAGCCCCCTGGTCACGATTCCCCATTTCATGAAACTGACCTACCACCCCCTAAAGGATATCCAGCCTATCATGCAATACGGAATCCTCAACTTTGCCTTTAGCGTGATAGGGGACTCTCCGTTTAAGACCTTCAAGGAAGTGATTGCCTTTGCCCGCGAACACCCGGGGGTGCTGACCTACGGCACGGTCGGTCCTACCACTGCGCAGTACCTCGTCGTCCAGGAGATTGCTAAAGAGGAGAAAGTGGAGCTGGTGCATGTTCCGTTTAAAGGAGGGGGAGAGATGTTATCTGCAGTCCTGGGCAGACACATTACCGCGGCAGCAACGTTTATTCCCTCTCCCATGGTGCGGGCCAACAAGATTCGTCTCCTTGCCCTTTTTGGAGATCAGCGTCTTGACGATTTTCCGGAAATCCCCCTGTTGCGGGAATTGGGGTACAAGGTCAAAGTCCCCTATTTTGTAGGGATCGGAGCACCTAAGGGGTTACCAGAACCTATCCTGAAAAAGCTGGAGGATGCCTTTTCGAAGGCGATGAAAGACCCGGCTTTTATTCAGGGGATGAAATCGATTCCGATGCCTATCAAATACCGCAACTCCTCCGATTTCGGCCAATACCTGGCTGAGGGCTACGAAGCGGTGGGAAAATACGTCGAGGAACTCCGTTTAAAAAAGAATTGAAATGTCCAGTCACTGAGGCCAAGATCTCCGCGTCGACTGCGTTCGCGCCAACGATCCGTCTTAGACGAATGAGGTTCTGAGCTTTTTTTCTCTTCTGTCTCTTTCGAGGGCGAGCTTGATCAGACGATCGATGAGGTCCTTGTAGGAAATGCCGCTGGCTTCCCACATCTTGGGATACATGCTGATCTTGGTGAAGCCTGGGATCGTGTTGATCTCGTTCACGATCACCTCTTTGTTGTCGCGCAAAAAGAAGTCAACTCGGGCCATACCTTCGCAGCAGAGCGCCTGGAAAGTTTTGATCGCGGTCTCCCGAACCTCTCTCGTGACGGCTTCGGGAAGCTCGGCGGGGATCTTGAGAAGCGCTCCGTGTTCGTCCAGGTACTTGGCCTCGTAGGAGTAGAACTCGTGCCGCGGGATGATTTCTCCAGGCACGGATGCGATCGGCTTGTCGTTGCCCAGGACGGAGCACTCGATTTCCCTTCCCCGAATGCACTCCTCAATCAGGATTTTGTGGTCGTAGCGAAAAGCCTCGCGGATGGCCCGGTCAAACTGCTCACGGTCTGTGACCTTGGAGATACCGATGGAAGAGCCGAGGTTGGCTGGCTTGACAAAAAAGGGAAGCCCCAGCTGGCGCACCACTTCAGCAAAGTCGATCGGGCTCGATGAAAAGCGGCTGGAGACGAGGAACTTGGCGCTGCGGATCCCGACGTCGCGCAATAGCCGCTTCATGACATCCTTGTCCATCCCCAACGCGGAGCCCACGACACCCGCTCCCACGAAGGGCACATTGGCCAGTTTTAGCAGGCCTTGTATGGTGCCATCCTCCCCGAAGGGACCGTGAAGCACAGGAAAGACAACATCGACGGAGCCGAGGCGCCTGCCCTCCGATAGCTCGACGAGCTCCGCGCCTTTTTTCCCCGGGACGATCACCACCTTTTTTCCCGCGCTTTTTGCCGGGATCGACTTGGGCCACTTGGTCTGAGGGCCTTCTTGTAGAAACCACTGGCCGGCCTTGCTGATGCCGATGAGAAAGATGTGGTATTTATCCTTGTCCATCGCCTCAACAATATTTTTAGCGGAGAGAAGGGAAATTTCATGTTCGGCGGATTTCCCGCCGAATAGGATGGCTATCTTGAGCTTACTCCTCATCCGTTGTGCGTTCCTACGAGGCGAAGGCGTGAGGAAGGGAGTGGACAATGGAGCGAGCTCTTTCGGGGGTGGAGGCCGTCGGTGCCCTCTGCAAGGCGGCTAAGATTTCTTAAGGCGGGGGGCTTCTTGCTCTATCACTCTGACCACTTTCCCGGGATATTGCCTCTTTTCAAACTTGAGAATGAAGTATTTGGACTTTACGGGATCCCCTTTGTCATCAAACGTGATGGTGCCGGTGATACCCTTATAGTTCTTTAATTTTCTGATGGCCGCCGCCACCTGAGGGCGAGTGGGTTTTTTCCCTTGCGCCTCGCGTGCCGCAGCCTCAATCGCCTTCAGCCCGACCATCGCCGCATCGTAACCGTACATCCCGAACGATTCGACCTCTTTGCCGAAGCGCCGCTTGAATTTCTGCGCAAACGCGGCCGATTCCGGGTAGGCGTCGATCGGGCCGGCCACGGTCGTATAATAGGCCCCGATGACTTGAGATCCGGCGATTTTAACCATTTCAGAGGAGTCGAGACCGTCCGGGCCCATGTAAATCGCCTTCACTCCTTTCTCCCGCATCTGTTTGAGCAGTAGCGCACCCTGGTGGTAAATCCCGCCGAAGTACACGAGGTCCGGGTTTTTGGCCTTTATCGGTATGATCATCGGGGCGAAGTTAGCGCGTTCCTCGGTTCCTTCGAAACCGAGTATTTTGAGCCCCAGCCTTTTCGCTTCATTCCGGAAGGTCTCCGCGATCCCTTGGCCGTAAAGGGTCTTGTCATTGACAATATAAACGGATTTCAGTTTGAGATCTTGCGCGGCGAATCGGGCTCCGACTGGGCCCTGGATATCGTCCCGGCCGCACACCCGATTGACGTTGGGATACCCTCGGTCGGTAATCTCCATGGCGGTATTGGCAGGGGAGATCATGGCCAGCATCGAATCCTTGTAGACTTCCGATGCGGGCAGGGCCACGCCGGAGTTGAAGTGGCCTACCACGAGCAGGATGTCGGCATCGGCCGCAATATTTCTGGCGTTGGCGACGCCCACTTCCGGCTTGGCCTGATCATCGTAGGGCACGAAGACGAGCTCGAATCCGAGCTGGTGAAAGCTTTTGACCATTTCCTCGACCGCGAGCTGTGCCCCCAGCTTGATGTGTTCGCCGATGGCAGCTTGTTCTCCAGAGAGGGGCGTCTGCGTGGCAATTTTGATAACCCCCTTCTGTGCCCCAGCGGTTCGGGCAATCGGAAGGGACCCGAAGAGCAACGTCAAAAAAAGAAGCAGGGTCGAGCCAATCGGTCGTCTCACTGTAACCTCCTTCATCTGCAGTCCTTATGTTAGCAGATCCTTCATTTCGACGCTACGCAGATTTGCCGGGCGGAAAGTCCCGGAGGAAGTCGGGGGCCAAGCGTTGACACCAGCCTAGGCGGAGGGCTAATTTTGGTCTGTGATTGTGGGTGTCGGGATAGATTTGGTTGAGGTGGCGCGGATCCAGCGCGCGTTGGAGAACTCGAAAACCGGCCTCAGGTTGCGAAATCGCATCTTCACGGAAAAAGAGATTCAATACTGCGAGGGAAAACACCAGGGAAAATACCAGAGCTACGCGGGCCGCTTCGCCGCCAAGGAAGCGGTCATGAAAGCCTTGGGGAGAGGTTGGGGGTCCCAGGTCGCCTGGCTGGGCATCGAGATTCTCCCCGGTCCGGGAGGGAAGCCGGAGGTCCGGCTGAGTAACCAGACATCCGCCTTTGCCGATCAACTCGGATTCACACAATTTGCCCTCTCGATTACTCACACGGAAAGCTATGCGATGGCCACCTTGGTAGCCACACAGGGCTGAGGGCAGGGGCTCGGCGGCCCTTACGTTTGGGTGTCCCTTCTTGCGGGAAGGAGAAAAAGCGTACCTAGGGCCCAAATCCCTAGAAAAAACCCAGCCGCGGTCCAGAGGATCTTATTGCGCCCGCTGTGGCCTGCGATGATGCGGCACAGGACCGCATCAAGCGCATGGACGAGCAGCGCCGTGCGCAAAAGCGCGGAGGTGTCCAGATCCGGCTTGATCCAGTAGAGGCCGGAGAGATAGCCGAGGATAGTTGAAAAGTCCAAAGCCCTTGACGCCCTTCCTACTTCCCCCTAATATACGTGACGTTTTGTGAATTGGGAAATCTGCCGATGGCGGTCAGGACGATCCAGTGGAAGAATAACCGTGTTGTCATGCTGGACCAGCGGCTGCTCCCCGCAAAGGAGATCTACCGGGTCTATCGGGAGTATTCTCAGGTGGCCCAGGCCATTCGCGACATGGTGATCCGGGGCGCGCCTGCTATTGGCGTGGCGGCCGCGATGGGAGTTGCCCTCGGGGCCCTGTGGGTGAAGGGGAAGAACTTTGACCGGGAAATCGAGCGGGTCTTCGCGAACCTGGGAAAGACCCGCCCCACAGCGGTCAACCTCTTCTGGGCTCTGGAGCGGATGCGGAAGGTGTACACGGAGCATCGTGGCGAGGGGATCGAAACCGTGAAGCGGCTCCTCAAAGAAGAGGCAGTCAAGATCTATGACGAAGATATTTCGACCAACCGTCAGCTCGGTAAGATCGGCGCCCGCCTGCTGGGAAACGCCTCCCGCGTGCTTACCCATTGCAACGCGGGAGCCCTGGCGACCGCGGGGTACGGCACGGCCCTCGGTGTAATCCGCGCGATGAAAGAAGCCGGGAAAAACGTCGAGGTGTTCGTTAACGAAACCCGTCCGTTTCTTCAAGGGGCGCGCCTCACCGCCTGGGAACTTAAGAAGGACAAAATCCCCGTGACGCTCCTCACAGACAGCATGGTCGGTTACCTCATGCAGAAAGACAAGGTCGATGCGGTCGTCGTGGGATGCGACCGCGTCGCGGCCAATGGGGATATCGCTAATAAGATCGGGACCTACGGGATCGCCGTGTTGGCCCAGCGACACCATGTCCCTTTTTATGTGGCGGCTCCGACCTCCTCGATCGATCTCAAATGTCCTTCGGGCGCGGAAATCCCCATTGAGCAAAGAAACCCTCGCGAAGTCTCGCATATCTTTAACCGGCCGATCGCACCTCGGGGAGTGCGCGTCCTGAATCCGGCTTTCGACATTACCCATCACGACTTGGTTTCGGCTATTATCACCGAGGGCGGCGTGATCACGCCGCCCTTGCAACAGAACCTTCGGAGCCATGTCCATCATCAGTAAGACGGAAGAGCTCGAGGAGTTTTTTCATAGCTCGGGAAAGCCGCGCCAGGCGTGGCGGGTGGGGACCGAGTATGAAAAAGTGGCGATCATGCGCCAGAGCGGGAAGGCGATTCCCTACCATGGGCCCGCGGGGGTTGCAGCGATCCTCAAGGCACTGATCGAAGAGTACCACTGGGAGCCCCGGGAGGAGGACGGATACGTGATCGCCCTTGTCCGAGAGAAGGCCCAGATTCACCTGGAACCGGGCGGTCAAATCGAGCTTAGCGGCGAGCCCTGCGAGAGCATTCATTGCACGAACGCGGAGTTTACCCAGCACATGCGCGAGATGCTGGACGTGGCCCACGGGATGGACGTGGTCTTTCTCGGCCTGGGGATGCAGCCCGTGAGCGAGCTGGAGGAGATCGAGTGGGTGCCGAAAAGGCGCTACCGGAT
>JACPSF010000389.1 GCA_016193385.1 Deltaproteobacteria bacterium | reverse complement strand
TCCCCCTTTACCAAAGGGGGAGAAAGGGGGATTTGAGGGAGGATAGGGGGATTATGGTAATTTTCTTTTTTCCTTCACTATAGCCCTCGAATCTCAGTGATCTCGTGACTTCTAAAGCCACGCAGTGACATCAGTCTTAAGCCGGGAGTTAGGTAGCACGGCGGTTTCCGCGCCGCTTGCCCACCACTAACTCGGATGAGCGCCAACCGGACTTTGGCTTCGGCACTCCGCCACTACTCCCTGAGGCGCGCAGATCTCGAAGAACCTCGCGGTGGAGTTCCCGAAACCCAGGTGGCCTTCTCGCCGCCTCCGCTAGGAGTGACCTCCATCTCACGAGTGGCTCCGTGATCGTAGTTTGGCTTGCCCAACGAATCTCATCGCGGACTTGACGATAGTATCCGACCCGCATCCACTCGCGATGAGATTATTTTGGGAAGTCAATTCGATCGACCACGTTCCAGTACCTGACCGCCGGGGACAGCAAAAGTAAAGACCTGACCCTCCTACTCCGTTACTCATGGACTCCACGGTGCTCGGGATTGCGCGGACTCGGAGTAACGGACGCCACTGAGCCGGGGCCGGTCCCGGATGCAAGCAACGGCAGCCCCCCGGCCAAGTGGGCGATGATGTGCATCCCATCGAAAACAATCCTGCCGTCGTGCTCGTTGAAGCCGTTCACCAGAAAGCTTTTCAGAAACCGCGCCGTCTGTGAGTAGCCCGCCGCATAGACACGCTCGATCGCTCCCGCCAGAGGATTGCCCGGTGTCCTGTCATGCCTCAAGAACAAGGCCACGTCGCGTGCCGCGGCAAACCCGATGCCCTCGATATAGCGCTTGACTCCCCGATCATCGGTGAACGACGGGATTTGGATTCCTTCGCCCAGCTCCCACTGCACGACGGCAATCGAATAGCCCCGGTTCTGCAAGAATCCAGTGCCCTGATCCAAAGATCCCACAAGGAGAGGGCGCGATCGCGGACTGTTGTAGAGCATATGGCTGATGGGCCGGCCGCGGTTGGGGATCTCGACCAACAGCGTGCCGTTGCCGGCTCGGCGCGATTCCGGGATGACCAGCGTGATGGGCGTGCGATATTCCACCAGACCGGCGCTGTTCCGGGGCGCCTTGTCGAGGTCCGGAATCGGCTCTTTGGGCGACAGCACGCCATGTGCCTCACCCTCCATGCGGATGTATTTTCCTGGTGCGAAGTCTCCGTAGGGCTGAGTGGATGAAATCACAATCCCAGTAATTTCCGCCCTGGAAGACGGTGGCAATCCAGTCAGCATTAAAGTCAGTATTAGTACGAGCCCGGAAACCCCTGCATGCCATTTTACCCTCGCGCTCATGGCGTTTTTCCCCCTCGCTCGGTGAAGGTATAACGTGATGGGTGAGAGGCGCGGTCTGCCGCGTCCGTCTCAACCCAACGGTGGTTAGCCAATCTCTCACCTTTTAACGTGTAGCAGCCGAAAGGGCACGCTCCACCTCGCGTGGAAGCGTCAATGGGACGAAATAATCTGCGGGGTAGAGGTAGTCCTCGCCGGATTCGTCAATAACCCTGATGTACTTATCCTTGGCGGCGCGTGCATCGGGAAGAATCTGGTAAACCTTCCTGATCTCTAGATCTTCAGCCCCTTCGTTCCGGACACAGATCGCAAACTGCTTCTTATGATGTTTCATGTGTGCTAATCCAAGAATTCCTTAATCTTAAATTTCACTTTTCCAATCCCGTGGGCGCCTCATACCAGTGTATCTCAGCTCGATGCACTGCGCCACTTCTTAGGCGAACATCGGTTGGAATATCCACCTCCTAGCCTAACTTGTCAAGAAATTTGTGCCCGCCAAACAACGCCGGGGCTGGCGGCAACTTTCATGTTCCCTTCTGCCCTACCTATCGTCAACTTACATAGACGAAGGAAGGTCAGAAACATTCGCTGACCGAAACTTCGCAAACCAGCTCATGGGTGAGATACTAGTCGGAATTGGATACATGAAGAATGGCAGATTAACGAAATCGATGGGATTTATGTGGTTGGTTGCCGAAAAATCCCCTTGGCTCTTCTAAGGGGAGACGCGCCTGAGCTTTTTATGCCTACATAACGCGGTCGAGGACAATCTCGACCTTCTGCGCCCCGACCTTCGCCGGGTTTTTCCGATATTCTCCCGCCAGGTTTCCCGCTTCCCTCGTCATGGCATTCCCGTCTTGATCCAGACGAGCGGAAATAAAAACCTCCCCGGACAACGAGACCCCTGGTGTCATGACATCCTGCGGGCCGATTGAGTAGTTGAGAGGGAAGCTCGGTTGGTCGATTCTCTTGACGGCCAGAGGCGGGCCCGCGGACGTGTTTCCTGAGCGCACGATAATAAACAGGACAGCCCGGTTGTTGATCTTTTCCTTCAGCTTCGGGTCGATAGAGACAACCCCGTTTATTTGTTGCGGCTGGGACACAGTCGGGCTAGCCTCGGCCTTTTTTACAGCCTGCTTGCCTTTGCCTTTCAAAGCGGCGAGTTCGGTAAGGGTCTTCTCGACCTCTGTCTTCTCCGCCCCGGGAGGCATGAGGTTGACTAGCTTCTGCAATGTCTGTTGTGAGCCAGTGAAGTCCTCCTTAGCGCGGTAAAGAAGCATCCCTTTCCCCCAAAGGGCAAGGGGAAAATCGGGGTTGGCAGCAAGGGCGCGATCAAAGGCCAAAAGGGCTCCGTCTGCGTGGCCGGCCTGAGCGAGAATCAACCCCATATAGGTATGGGCCTCGGGCTGGTTCGAATCGACCGAAAGGGTTTTTTTGAAGACCTCAATGGCCTTCGCCCATTCTTGGCGTTCATAGGCGGCCCTGCCCTGAGCCAGAAGGGCCGGAATATCCTTGGCTGACACCGCTCCCATCCCTGTCTCCATTGTTCTCGAGCGGTCAGCGACGCCTCCGGGGCCGGTGCCGGTGAGGAAGTCGCCGGTCACGTTATCTTGTTCTGAGGCTCGTGGTCGCAACGACCGGGTTAAGAGGACTCCCAACGTAAGGCCGAAGAGCAGAAGAAAGACTCCGCCTGCGGCTAGCTGCCAACCCGGACGAGAGGCTCTCTTCACCTTAGCTGCTTCTTTCTCTGGCGCCGGTTTTTTCTTGGCCGCCACTGCCTGCGCGCCGGAGGGTGACCGGGCCGATAACTCCAGCTCGCTCAGCACCACGGCGGCTTGGGTTTCTAGGCTCGACCGGAGATCCCGGTAATCGGCCTCAGAAAGCTTTCCCGCCTGGTAATCGAACTCAAGCTCTTTGAGATCCGCGTAAAGCCTGGTCCGCTCCTGCAGAAGGGGAGAAGGGACACCTCCTTCCTCCAGTTCGAAATCCGAAGCTCCCGCCGTTGCCACGTCCCGCTGGACGCGCTCGATGAGCGCGGGATCGGCCTTTTTGGCTTGTACGCTATTTTTTTGGCGCACCCAACGCCGGATCACTAGGATGACAAAAAATAGGCCTGCCCCTGCTACAATGTACGGCAGAACCCAGAGCAGCAGACTGAAGCCCTTGGGTGTCGGCGCCAGGAGCACCCATTCGCCGTATTTGGACACGAAGTAGGCCTTGATCTCCTCCCGAGTTTTGCCTGCCTGAAGCTGCTCGCGAATGATCCCGCGCATCTGCTGCGCCATCTCCGACGGAGAGTCTGCAACGGAAAGATTTTGACAGACCACGCAGCGGAGTTCAGCCGCAATGCTGTGCGCCTGTTGGTCCAAATCGCCCGTCTGGGCCGAGAGAGCTACTTGCGGGCTCAGAAGAAAAAAGATCAATATGAGGTATCTCTTCATCGCGGCTTATCTAATAGACTGGTAGGCTCCCTTGCCTTCTTTTGCGGTCACGACTCCACGGCCCGCCTCTTCCAATTTGGCCGTTACGATTTGCGGTCCGATGCCTCCGACGTGCTTGTAGGTGATCCTGCCCTGGGGGTCGATAAAAAAACTTTCCGGAATTCCCCATACGCCATAGTCGACGGCTATTTTCCCGGCGGCGTCGCGGCCGTTCGGATAGGTAACGTTGAATTCCCGGATGAAAGCCAGCGCGTCTTTTTCCGTGTCCTGGATATCGATGCCGAGAAAGACCGCATCCGTATCCTTCAATTGTTGCCATGCGGCTTCCAGATCTCTGGCCTCAGCCCTGCAAGGGGGGCACCACGAGGCCCAGAAGTTGAGAAAAACAGCTTTGCCTCGAAGATCATCGAGGCTGAGTTTTTTGCCGTCGAAAAGGGTTAAGGTGAAAGGCGGGGCCTGGCGCCCGATCAAGGGGGAATTGATGTATCGCGGATCACGATTGAAGCCATAGGCAAGGATCCCGATGAGCGGGAGGAGAACCGCAAAGGTGACGATGATGCGACGCCAAGGCATCTTACTTCTGCCTTCCTCCTTTCTGCCGGACCGGCCAGACGGCCACGATGGTGCCTAGAACGATGACCAGGCCGCCAATCCACATCCAGGCCACCAGCGGTCGAAGAAGGACTTTGAGAGTAGCCTGGTTTCGCTGCACCTCGCTGAAGCCGGAAAGAATCAGGTAGAGATCCTCGCTGAGCGTGCTGCGATGGACCGCGCGGCCCACGGGCGACTGCTGAGTGGGAAAGAACTTAAGGGCCGGTGAAAGGAGTTCGACCTCATGGCCTTGGTTGAAAACCTTGAAAGCGCCTTCCACGCGGAAGTGCGTGGGTTGTTGCGACCCTTTCAGCCCCTCAAACTGGATATGATAGCGCCCAAGCGAAAGACCCTCGCCGACTTGCAGCGTAGCCTCTCGCTCGACGCTATAGCCCATGGAGCCCGCAATCCCCATGATGATCAGAACTACCCCCAAATGAACGACGAACCCACCATAGCGGCGTTGGTTGCGCCGGGCCAGGGTTACCAGGGCTGCTGCGATACCTTCCCCGGCGATTCTTCTTCGGGCGCGCACCGCAAGCGCAGTGTCGAAAAGAATCGTGAAGACCACGAACAGCAAGAGCGTAAAGCCGAGGAGGGGAAGAAAGTCGCGCACGCGCCAGATGAAAAGCGCGAGGGCACAAACCAGCGAAGCAACCGAAGGCCAGAGAAAATTTCGTTTGAGATTGTCCCAGGAGGCTTTTCTCCAGGCGATCATGGGGCCGACGCCCATAAGAAAAACCATGAGGAGGAAGAGAGGCACTGTGACCGAGTTGAAATAGGGGGCCCCGACACTGACCTGAACCCCGGCCACGGCTTCAGAGATGAGGGGGAAAATAGTTCCCAGAAAAATGGTGAAGAGCGCGGAGACCAGAACGACATTGTTGAGGAGAAAAGTCGATTCCCGGCTCACGACCGAATCCAGCTCCGGTTGCCCTTTGAGCAGATCGGCGCGATAGGCCAAAAGGCCGAAGGAGCCCAGGAGAATAAAGGCGAGAAATACGAGGAATATTATCCCCACGGGTCCAGAGGAGAAAGCGTGAATGGAAGAGAGGATTCCGGAGCGGGTCAGGAATGTGCCGAAAATGGTCAGGCTGAAAGCGATGATGATCAGAGAAAGGTTCCAGACTTTGAGCATGCGGCGGCGCTCTTGCACCTGGATGGAGTGAAGAAAGGCCGTGGCCGGAAGCCAGGGCATGAAGGCTGCATTCTCAACCGGATCCCATGCCCAGTATCCGCCCCAACCCAACACGTGATAGGACCACCAGGCGCCCACCAGGTTGCCCATCGTCAAGAAAAACCATGCCGTTATGGTCCACCGCCGCGTGGTGACGATCCAGGCCTCATCGAGTTTTCCATTGATCAAGGCAGCGATGGCGAAGGCATAGGGAATGCTCAGTCCGACGAAACCGGTATAGAGCAAGGGCGGATGG
Organism: Deltaproteobacteria bacterium; assembly: GCA_016193385.1. The sequence continues at coordinate 2,183 of JACPSF010000389.1, read as the reverse complement.
GTCATCATGTTGGCGTCTTCGAGGAGAGGATTCAGCCCGCGCCCCTCCAAGGGCACGGGGAAAATACTTTCAAACGGGTTGGAGGCAAAGGCTATGACGGCAAGGAAAAAGGCCGAGATGATGGACAATACCATCAGCACCCAGGGCATCAAGTCCCCGTGGCGTTCTTTATAAATCCACGCCACCAGACCCGAAAAGATGATCAGGATCCACTCCCACAGCAGCAACGATCCTTCCAGAGCGCCCCACAGCCCGGTTACCCGGTAATAGAAGGGAGTCGAACGGGTAGTGTTGAAGGCAACGTACCGGATGGAAAAATCGGTGGTGACCAATGCATAGATCAAACAAAGGCTTGCCAGCGTAACTAAAACGAACTGTCCTAAAATCCCGGCTCTAAGCGAGGCAAAATATCTATCACGGAAAATTCGGGGCCCCAAGACCGGCCCCAGGATTCCCCAAATGGCCAGGAAAAGCGCGATGACGATGCTGGTGTGGCCGATAGCTGCCGTCATGAGCCTTTCTCCCCCTGAGCGGGGACAAAGCTGCGCGGATAGGCTGGTTCACCCTCCTTGGGAGGACTGTATTCCTCTGCGTGCTTCGCCATGATCGTGGTGGCGCGAAAAACCCCGTTCTCGCTCATCCTTCCTTCCACGACAGCTCCTTTTCCCTCGGCGAAAAGGTCGGGGGGAATGCCGCTGAAGTAGACCGGCACCGATTCGACGCCGTCGCTAAGCTCGAATCGGTAGGTGAGAGATTTGGGATCTTTGGACAGCGATCCCTTGACCACCATCCCGCCCATGCGCAGAAACCTATCTTTGACCGGCGTTTCCTGACCTTTCAGTTCAGAGGGAGTAACGAAATAGACCATGGCCTGGCGCATGCCCCCATAGATGAGGTAAGTGAGCGCCGCGAGGATGATAATACCGCCAATCACAAACCGTCTGCGTCTGGTCATCCCACGTGCCTCCTTACTCACCCCAGAAATCTAGCAGAAAAAACATGGCAAGACGAGGTCCGGTAGCTTAATTTCCGCCATGAGCTGCTTCCTTAACCTCTTGGAGAGGAACTAGAACGAAGCGGCAAGAGTTCCGCCTCGGCTTTCCACTGGCGCTTTTTAAGGCTGAAGAGGTAAAGGAGGAGACAGCTCCAAACAATACCATAGGCCAGAAACACGAATCCCCAAGGTCCCATCACTGCCCTCCGTAGAGTTTCAATTTTTTCACTTCGTCTCGCATCTCCCCGATCCGGAAGCGCAGCGCCAGCAGGTAAAAATAGAGCAGGATAAAGGCGATGAAGTTGATCGATAGAGCGATCAACATGGTGGGATGGACGTTTTCCCACGGGAGTTTGTCCGGCCGAAGGATAGAGGGGGGCTGATGCAAGGTCCGCCACCAGTAAACCGACATATGGATCAAGGGGATGTCGAGGAAACCGATGATGCCCAAAACGGCGCCGCAGGTGGCCCCCCGGTTTTCATCTTCGATCAAAGATCTGAGAATCATGTAGCCGGTAAAAATAAGGAAAAGAATCGCGGTTAAGGTCAGCCGGGCATCCCAGGTCCACCAAACCCCCCAGGTGGGTTTACCCCAGATCGACCCTTCGATGATGGTGAGGCCGGTGAAGAGGATGCCGATCTCGGCGGCCGAATAGGCCAGGATGTCGTCCCGCCGTTCTCTTTTCCAAAGGTAGAGGCAACTCGCAACGAAGACGATAAAAAAAGAGAGGTAGGCGATCAGGATGGTTGGGATGTGAAGGTACATGATGCGCTGAACTTCGCCCTGGTAAGCGTCTGGTGGGGCTTCAACCAAGCCCCAGTAGAGCCCGAGTAGGACGAACAGAAGGGCCAGCCCTCCGAGGATCTTTCTTGCTCTCCCTTTCGATTGTGCGACGAAGCTGGCCATCGATAAACCGTTACCATCATGACGAAAAGAAAAAAAATATCAATACCCGGAAAAACGAGCATGCCAGCCCGCTGCCGAATACTCACCTAGAGGTTTTTAGAACGGGGCTCAAATCGACAAAGCCGTTCTGCTTTGAGACGGACTTATCGCCTTTTTACTCCACGATGACAAAATTTGTCAAATTTAGTCGAAGACAACTAATTTTGTCGTTTCGCAGCCAACTTGGATACACAGGCCCAATAGAAAATTCAGCGTGAATTCAGGGCGTTATACAGCCTGATG
>JACPSF010000033.1 GCA_016193385.1 Deltaproteobacteria bacterium | reverse complement strand
GAAGGAAGTGCTCGATACCGGCCTTGACCGTCTCTCCACCTACGGATTGCTGTCTGAGTTGGGGGCGGACTATGTATGGAGCCTGCTCAACGCGTTGATCCGGGCCGGTTGCATCGCTGTCAGCGGCGGTCAGTATCCCACGATTTCGCTAACCCCATTGGGAGGCGAGGTCATGCAGCGCAAGAAAAAGATCCCACTTGTCCTGCCTGCTCGTGTTGATTCAAAGGCGGTAAAGAGTGCCAAGGCAAAAGCCGTGCGCGCCGCTGAGTCCCGAGAGGTAGGGCTCAGCAACGATAAATTATTCGAGGCTTTGCGAAAATGGCGGCGGGAGAAAGTCGCCGCCATGGGCAATGTGCCGGCCTATTTGGTTTACACGGACCAGACCTTGCAAGAGCTCGCTCGGCGCATGCCGCGGACGGAAGCCGACTTGCTTCAGGTACGTGGCATTGGCCTGGCCAAGGCTCGCCAGTTCGGGGCCGAGACGCTGGCAGTGATTCAAGAGTTCGTGAGGAAGAGTGTTTAGGCTTTCAAATGATCGGAAATTGCTTTTTGGCCCCTGCGTTCCAAGAACCTGATTCTCCGAGACGACCACCTGTGAGACCACCCCTTCAGAGCCTCAAGCGAACGATCCACAGGGATCGAGCCGACTCGGATCGTTGCTTTGAGCGCGGATTATCCGCTAAGGTGTTCGTATGTCAACTTCGGGGTCACACAGAACGTACCCTTGACTTCCAGGGATAGAGAGCCTAGTTTAAGAGGTAACCTTAGGCTTCCAAAGGAGGCTGAGATGACAACCGAATCACCTGAAATCACTCAAGAAACAACTGACAAGCTGGAATTGAAGTTGACCGAAAAAGCGATTGCCCAGGTGAAGGCCATTTTGGCACGGGAAAATCTCACCGGCCACGGGCTTCGGGTCTCGGTCGTCGCTGGCGGATGCTCCGGGTTCTCCTACGGCCTCGACTTCGATAACCAAGCGAAGCCGGGCGATGTCGTAGTGGAGCTCGACGGCCTCAAGGTCTATCTCGATCGATCCAGCGCCAAATACCTCAAGGGAACCGTCATCGACTACGTGAGCGGCCTCAGCGGGGCCGGCTTCAAATTCACCAATCCCAACGTGACCGCGACCTGCGGATGCGGCACGTCTTTCTCGGCCTGACTCGAAACTATCAGCCGTTAGCAGACAGCCATCAGGACTGGGTCCTCTTTGAACGATTTAAACGTTTTGAACCGTTCAAGTCGTTCAAACCGTTCAAGCCGTCACTGCTGATGACTTTGTTTTCCTTTGACTCTCTCACCATATCTTGCTACGAGAGAAGAAAAATTCTTTGGTGGAATGGTTGAAGGCGGTCCGCATCCATGAGCACGGCGGGGTAGACAAACTCCGCTATGAAGAGGTCCCAGAGCCGAAACTCAGCTCACCCACAGAGGCTGTCGTCCAACTCAGGGCGGCGGCCTTGAACCGCATTGATCTATTGAACCGGGCGGGAGTGACCGGAATAGAGATTTCCCTACCCCACATTTTGGGAGCGGATGGTGCCGGTATCGTGGTTGAGGTCGGCGAGCAAGTGAAAAACGTAAAAAAGGGCGATGCCGTCTGCCTCTACCCGCCGAGCGGCTGCGGTCAGTGCGAGTTCTGCATCACAGACAGAGATTTCATGTGCATTCGCCTCCGCGCGCTGGGAGAGAGACTAAATGGGACCTACGCCGAGTATGTGAAGCTTCCCGCGGAAAACTGTTTCCCCATCCCGCCGGGACTCTCCTTTGAGGAGGCGGCGGCCTTTCCCTTGGTTTTTGTCACGGTATGGAGGATGTTGACTACCAATGCACAGCTTAAACCCGGTGAGCATGTGCTGATTCTGGGGATCGGAGGAGGGGTGGCTACTGCCGCCCTCCAGGTGGCCAAGCAGATGGGGGCGCATGTTTTTGTCACCTCCAGCAGCGAGGAAAAATTAGAGATGGCTAAGAATTGGGGAGCGGACCACGGGATCAATTATCGCAGGAGCGATTTCACTAAAGAGGTCAGGACCTTAACCGGGAAGCGGGGTGTTGATGTGGTGTTGGATTGCGTTGGCGGGGAGAGTTGGGTCAAGAGCCTCGCGGCCTTGGCCAAGGGAGGCCGTCTGGTGACTTGCGGGGCGACTGCAGGCGCTAATCCCCAGACCGACATCCGCCGCATCTTCTGGAACCATCTGAAGATCTTTGGCTCGACTCTCGGGAGCCGGGAAGACTTTCGTCAACTTCTGAGTTTTATGCGGACGTCACAGATCAGGCCGATCATCGATCAGCTTTTCCCCCTGAAAGAGGCAGCGGCCGCCCAGCGCCGCCTCGAAGAGGGCAAACAGTTCGGAAAGATCGTCTTGCAGATCACGGATGAATAGGATATGCGGGTGATCGCTGGAAAGGTCAAGGGGCGCCGGCTCAAAGCCCCCAAAGGGCGCGCCCTTCGCCCTACCGCCGATCGGGTCAAGGAGGCGCTATTTAACATTCTCCCTAACGACCTATCGGGACAAAAGGTTCTGGATCTCTTCGCCGGCACCGGCAATCTCGGCTTTGAAGCCCTCAGTCGAGGGGCGAGTGAAGCCCTTCTGATCGATGCCGCGCGCTGGGCAAGAAAAGCGATCCATGAGAATCTACAGGCGTTAGGGCTAGGCGACAGAGCGCGGGTATGGCAAGCTCCCGTGCTAAGATCGATTCGCCAGTTGTCCCGGAGAAGGGAAACTTTTGACCTCATCTTTCTTGATCCTCCCTACGAGAAAGATTTGGTCGGGCCCGCCCTGAGGGCCATCGCGGGGGCGGAGATCCTGCGAGAGTCGGGAATCGTGGTTGCGGAGCACAGCGTAAGAGAAAAAGTCGAAGCGAATTACGCTCCACTCAAGCTCCGGGACCAACGACGTTACGGCGCAACGTTGCTCTCTTTTTTCGGCCTTGGTCGTGAGGAAGTTGCCAAAGACAGGGAGACGTAGGAAATGGCGCAAACTAAAGTAGCCCTCTATCCGGGCTCGTTCGATCCCATCACCAACGGCCACATCGATCTGGTCGAGCGCACGCTGCGCGTCTTCGACCGGGTCATCGTGGCGATCGCGATCAACCCCGCCAAGGATAGCTCCCTCTTCAGCACCGAGGAGCGCGTCGAGATGATCCGAGAAGTCTTTAAGGACCTGGGCAAGCGCGTTCAAGTGGACAGCTTCGAGGGGCTCCTGGTTCACTATGCCGAAAGAGTGGGAGCCCAGGTCATCATCCGGGGCCTCAGAGCCATCTCGGACTTCGAATACGAGTTTCAGATGGCGATGATGAACCGCGAGCTCAAGCCCAACATCGAGACGCTGTTCATGATGACCGGAGAATCTTACTTCTACATCAGCTCGCGGTTGGTCAAGGAAGTCGTGAGCCTCGGAGGTGACGTCGCCGCGTTTGTGCCGAAAAACGTTTTGAAAAAACTCAAAGAGAAATTCAAGAACTAAAAGAGCTAAGTTGACCACTCGATGAAGCTGAGTGAAAGAACAAAATTCATCAAACCCGCCGTGACCCTGGCGATCGCCGCCAAGGCGCAAAAGCTCCGCGCCGCAGGGGTCGATCTCATCAACTTCTCGGCCGGCGAGCCGGATTTCGACACCCCGGAGCGGATCAAGCAAGCGGCCATCGACGCCCTGAGAAAAGGGATGACGAAATATACCGAAGTGCGAGGCATCGAGCCCTTGCGGGTAGCGATCGCCGAGAAGTACCACCGCGAATTCGGTCTCCACTATGATAAGGATGAGGTCCTGGTCAGCTGCGGGGCAAAACATGCCATCTACAATGTTTTCCAAGCCCTTCTTAACAACGGGGATGAAGTCATCATTCCATCCCCCTACTGGGTTAGCTACTCGGACATGGTCCTTTTGGCCGGAGGCGTCCCCAAGATCGTTCCCACGAGAGAAGAAGAGGGCTTCCGTATAACCTCAGACCAGTTAAAGGGCGCGCTGACCCCGCGCACTCGCGTGTTTGTTGTCAATAGCCCGTGCAACCCAACGGGCGCGGCTTATAGCCGGAATGATCTCGAGGCTCTTGCCCGTATTCTTGAGCTGCACGATTGCCTCGTCTTCTCCGACGATATCTACGAGAAGATCGTTTACGACGGCTTTCGATTCGGAAATCTCGTCACCGTAACCCCAAATCTCCGCGACCGAACGGTCATCTTTAACGGCGTGTCCAAGACTTATGCGATGACGGGTTGGCGAATCGGGTACGCGCTTGGCCCGGCAGACTTGATCTCCGCCGCAGCGAAGATCCAAAGCCAGAGCACGTCCAATCCGACCTCTATCGCTCAGGCGGCAGCCCTTGAGGCAATCCGGGGTCCCCAGGACGAAGTCGAGACGATGGTCGCTCAATTTCAGCGCCGGAGAAACGTCATCGTCGAGCGTCTCAACTCCATCCCGGAGCTTCACTGTTTCAATCCCCAGGGAGCTTTCTACGTCTTTCCCAATATCGGTCCACTTGTCGGAAGAAAGGCCAAAGGGAAGGTCATTGAATCCGCGTGTGATCTGGCTGAATACCTCTTGGAAGAAGCCCGCGTGGCTGGAGTCCCGGGCGAGGACTTCGGGTCCAGGGAGAACATCCGGTTTAGCTATGCGGCCTCTCTGGAGGACGTCGAAAAAGGCTGTGAACGGATCAAGGAAGCTATCGAAAAACTTGGCTGAGTTTCGAATTTCACTCAAAGGAGGCAAATATGAAAAAGTACTACGCATTCGTGTGGTTGGTAATCGCACTAGCCGCCCTGCTTTCCACGGGAAGCTTGCATAACCTAAGTCCGTCGATATGGGCAGCCTCAAGTCCGGCCCCCAAGCTCCCGCAGATCGTCTCCTTCGCGACGGCAGCCGAAGGCACAACCAGCTATATCGCCGGGGGGGCCTTCGCGAGCATTCTAAGCAAATATATATCCGTTAAAGCGACAATCGAGCCCAGTGGCGCTGCGACTCGCTGGGTCCCGCTGATGGCAAGGCAGGAAGTGGACTTTGGCATCCATTGCGCCTACCCGGACATGAACGACGCCTATTACGGGCTTGCCGGCTACCAGAAGATGGGGCCGCAACCGATCCTCAGTTTCGCCGACGGCCATATCGTCCCGTGGGCCCTGATGACCAATGACCCCAACATCAAGACCGTTTACGACCTGAAAGGAAAACGCCTCTACGGAAGGATCGTGGGCCAAAGCTTGTATGAGCGGGGGGTGCCGGCGCTTCTTTCATCTGCGGGCCTGACCGGTCAAGTGGAGGTGGTCACCTTTCCCAACGTCGTAGAGGCCGCGCGGGGACTCGTGGAAGGTAGGGCCGATGCATTGCTTTATCTTCCGATGGTTGCGCCGGTGCTTGAGGCAACTAGAGCCAGGCAGCTCTATGCGGTGGCAGTTCCCAAAGACGTTGTCGATAAGGTGAACAAAATAGAGCCCGGGCTCATGTTTGGTATCTGGAAAAAGGGCCTGGCCTTTGCCGCCCAAGATACCCCCAGCATGTTCCAAGGGTGCGGGATGGCGGTGCGGGAAACGCTCAGCCCCGCAGTGGTGTCCACTATCTTGAAAACCATTTTCGACCACTACGATGAATACAAAGGATCCCATTCCGTCTTGCCGGAATGGACACCCGCTAACGGAATCCGCATTCACGTTACCCCTTTCCATCCCGGAGCCATCAGCTATTACAAGGAGAAAGGCCTCTGGACGGCTGAAGTCGAGAAGCGAAACCAGGAGCTAATCGCCAAGCGCCGCAAGTAAGAAATCCGATGGAGGCAACCGAACTTTTAGACAGATCCGGCGAAGCCCTGGCAGCCGGAAGAGGTCGCCGCTTTTCGGGTTTTTTGGATAAGTTCGTTTCGACTCTGGCGTTTCTCCTGGGCCTATATATCCTCCTTTATGTGGGGGACCTCTTCAGCTACTTCCGTCTCGAACTCTACGGAGCCCACCGCGCGCTGGTATACACCATAATTCTGATTCTCGTGTTCATGCTGGTTCCAGCCAGTAAGAAGGCCCCGCGTAACCGCGTGCCTTGGTATGACGTTTTGCTGACCATTGGCGGTGGCGTCAGCGCTTTCTATATGTTTCTTAACTGGGAGCAGGTGACTCGCTTCTATGGCCAGCCGACCCCGCTCCTTCTCATCCTGGGAGGGATCTCACTCCTGACGACTTTGGAAGCCGCACGGCGCACCGTGGGGTCGGCCGTTGCGATCCTCGGCGCCTTTTTCATAGCTTACGTCCTGTTCGGCAACTACTTCCCTGGCTTCCTCTTCACCAGGGGTTATTCCTACGCGCGAATGATCGGCCACTTCTATAGCTCCGATGGCGCCCTTTTTGGCCTGGCGCTGGAGATTTTTACCGTCATCGTCGCCACCTATGTCATTTTCGGCCAGTTCATTCAGGTCTCAGGAGCGGGCGACTTTTTTCTCAAGCTCGGCATCTCGCTCGTCGGACAGTATCGAGGAGGCCCGGCCAAGGTATGCGTCTTTGCTTCCAGCCTCTTCGGCACCGTCTCCGGGAGCGCTGTGGCCAATGTCGTTGTGGATGGGCCGATCACCATCAACATGATGAAGGGCCTGGGTTACCGTTCCGCTTTCGCCGGCGGGGTCGAGGCGGCCGCTTCCAACGGGGGGCAAATCATGCCGCCGGTTATGGGCGCCGCCGCCTTCCTCATGGCCGAGATCCTGGGAATGCCCTACTGGTCGGTGGCCGTCGCCGCGTTTCTCCCCGCCCTCCTGTACTATATAGCCCTTTACTTCATGCTGGACTTTGAGGCCGCTAAGACCGGGCTGCGCGGCTTGGATAAAGAAGAGATCCCCGGGTTTTTTAAGACCCTAAAGGAAGGCTGGTTTTTCATTCTCCCCATTGTCGTCTTGCTCTTTTTTATCGGCTATCTCGGATACAACGTAGCCAAATCAGGCCTCTATTCGACATTGGTCCTAGTGGCAGTCAGCTATCTGCGCAAAGAAACCAGGCTCGGCCCAAGTAAAATAAAGAGCGCGCTCGAGCAAGGAGCCCTGGCCTTCGCGGATCTTGGGCCCGCGGCCGGCGTCATTGGCATCATCATGGCTGCGGTTTCGCTCACCGGCCTGGGGATGACCCTTTCCTCCGGCCTGATCGAAGCTTCCGGTGGTCATCTCTGGCTTTTGCTCGTGCTCACGGCCATCGCCTCGATCATCATGGGGATGGGGGCATCGACCCTATTAGTCTACATTGTCCTCGCTATGTTTGTAGCTCCGGCCATCACAAAGATGGGTGTGGAACCTTTGGCCGCCCATCTGTTTATTTTTTATTTTGGCTGTATGTCCCTGGTTACGCCGCCGGTGGCCCTGGCCGCGTATGCAGCGGCGGTCATTGCCAAGGCCGACTATTGGAAAACGGGATGGGAGGCAAGCAGGCTCGGGATTGTAGGCTACATTGCGCCCTTCATTTTTGTTTACCAGCCAGCGCTCCTGATGCACGGCTCCGTCGGGGAAGTCCTGCTGGCGGCGACGACAGCGGTGATCGGAACTATTGCCCTCGCTGGAGCCATGGCCGGCTATTGCTTCGGCTCGGTTTTCTGGTGGCAACGCATCCTTCTTGCGGTTGGAGCCGTGACGCTCATCTATCCCGGATGGAAGAGCGATCTCATCGGTCTGGCGCTGGTGGCGGTCGCGGCGGCGGGGACCGAGCTGGCTAACAGACTCACACGTCGCTCCGAAGTTCCACAACTCAAGTGAAGCGCAATTTACCGTGATCCCTAGCCTTAACCGGTGAGCTTAAACCCCCGGTCTCCGCCCGGTTTTTCTGTAGAAATAATGAAAATGATAAGAATTTCCTCTTTGAGGCTGAACCGCAAAGAATTCAAACTTCCTCCGCAGCGACGGGCCAGCCCGCCTTCGAGCGTCCCCCGGCGCTGGCCAGAGACAACAAACTGGGCCCAAGCGCCAATTTTGGGGCAGAGAGTATCCGGTAAGGGGCTGCTATATCAACCCGAACTTGGTTTGCGGGCAGGGATAGACATAAATCCCAGTTTGAGGTAGGAAGCCTTTTATAACTGGGAATAGGAGGGGTCAAATAGGGGCCGTAGTATTTGACGGCGGATAGACCTATGTATGCCAAGCACTTTGGGTTTTTAGAGTTGCCATTTAGCGTTACGCCCGATCCTCGTTTTTTCTACGCCAACCCGGTTTACCAGGAAGCCTTTACCACCCTGCTGTGCGGCATGAGGCTCGAAAAGGCTTCATCGTCGTCATCGGCGAGGCGGGCACCGGAAAGACGACATTGCTTAGAAGGTTCATGCGCAGCGTCGAGGCGAGCGTTCACACAATCTTTATCTTTGATCCCCGGTTGAGTTTTGTTGAACTGCTGTGGCTCGTCTTGAAAGAATTGGGGTTATCGGAGTCGGCCAAGGATAGATTGACACTAGTGGGGCGGCTCAATGACTATCTGGTCGACCAGCTAGAGGAAGGGCACATCGTGTCGCTCTTGATCGATGAAGCCCAAGGGCTGAGCGATGACTTATTCGAAGGGCTCAGGCTGCTGTCCAATCTGGAGGCCGACAAGGAGAAGCTGATACAGATTGTCTTGATGGGGCAGCCCGAGCTGGAGCGAAAGCTCGAGCGGCCCGAGTTGCGCCAGATCAACCAGCGCGTGGCGCTCAGATGCCGGCTTGCGCCGCTCAAGAGCCATGAGGTGGCACCCTACATGGAGGCCAGGCTTAAGCGAGCGGGCTACGAAGGCAGAGAGCTGTTCAACATTGCGGCCGTTGAGAAGATCGCCCGCTATTCGGCGGGGATTCCCCGGCTCATCAACGTCATTTGCGACAACGCTCTGCTCAGCGCCTATGCGGCCTCCAAGAGCCGGGTCTCCGCCGAGATGGTAGAGGCGGTGGCTCGCGATCTGCAGCTTCTTGACTCTCCTCAGGTCAAGAGAGAAGCTTTGCCGGATGGCTTGGAGCCGCCGGAGGGGTTTGAGCCCACAAGACCCAAGGCCGAAGAGCACCCGATGGAGGAGGAGCCGTCGCGGTCGGAGTTCGTCAGGGTGGAGGAGCCATGGCCGCCAGATTTCGATGGCTTCACGGTGGGAATGGAAAAGGAGTCTGACTGCTTTGGTTCGCACAGAAGACTATGGGGGCTAGGAATCACCTTGCTGGTGGTGGTCCTAATGGCAGGAAGCGGGGCGGTGCTGTACTCCAAGCACGGCGGGGTGGCCCTTTCGGATTTGAGCGGTTATGTCGAGGATTTTGTTGCCATAGGGCGGGAAAGCATTGCACAGATCCAGACCAAGCTGGCGGCACTAACTTCTAAGGAAACTGTCCCGGATAAACCATCTCCTGTCCGACTATCTGACTCCCCGCTGTTACGCACAGAAGAGTTAGAACAGAACAGCGCTGCGATTAACGAAGCGAACCAAACCGAATCTTCCCGAACCCTCCAACGTGCTGTGCCTGCGCAAAAAAGCCCGACGCGGAAAGGCGCGACGGCGGTTGTATCTCAGGTCGAACGACTCGGTTCAGGGCCGAGCCCGCCGGCCATCAAGGAACCCCACAACGAAATTAAGCAAACTGCAAAGACGAAGCAGCAAGCCTATCTAGGAAACTTTGACGTTGTTGGTCCTTCCTTCCTTCGCGACCAGCCAGGGTCCGATGCCAATATCATAGCCACCCTCCAACCAGGGACCCGCATCAGCGTAGTGAGTAAGACGGGGAGTTATTTTCGTGTGCGCTCTTTAGGCGACGAGCAACTTCACGGCTACGTCCATCGAGAGGACGCTTTCTTCGAGCGCAAAAGATAACCCTTGGGCATATCCCGGTTGGTGCACGTCTGGATCACAAACGCGAACGGGGAGACGAAAAGTAATCCTGCCGTGCCTGCTAGGGATTGGTTAAAGTTTTGGCCTTTTTCCTGCCTTCCTGTAATCAAAATAGTCCCTTAGGATCTGCGAATGATCAAAGACAATTGGGGAAGGAAGGCTCCGCTCAGTAAAGGTTTGAGCTCTCTTCGCATCGTCAGCCCCTCTCGGCCTTCCCTTCGCTTTGGCGATATAAACCGTGGAGACCGTGTGATGCCGGGGATCGCGGCTCGGGTCAGAGTAGGTATAGAACTGCTCGACCAACGTTACGTCAAGGGAGGTCTCTTCTTTCGCCTCCCGCACCGCCGCCTGCTCCAAACTCTCTCCATAATCCACGAACCCGCCCGGCAGCGCCCAACCGTGCGGTGGATTTTTCCTTTCGATGAGAACGATCCCCCGCCCCTCGACCTCGATGATGATATCTACGGTTAAAAAAGGATTTCGCCTTTCATGCTCCATATTTCCGCCCTCATCCTTTATCCTTTTTTCTCCCCCTTCCTTGACTCTGCTCCAAACCCCGTGTAGAAGATATGGATTAAATGTTATCGCGGGGTGGAGCAGTCTGGTAGCTCGCAAGGCTCATAACCTTGAGGTCGGTGGTTCAAATCCACCCCCCGCAACCAAAACTCAAAAGGGGCCGCACAGGCCCCTTCCTGTTTCCTGCCGTCTACACTGACCACACGGTCCCTCAAAGCGCTACCATACGCTGATCTGATATCTCGGGTCGATAAATGCGCCATGGCCTTCGGATATTGGTGAATCCGCCCGATTTCTGCTAAAGTCATCTTACCACTTTTCTGAGGGGCCACTCCATGGCAGACGTCCGAAGGCAACTGCGCGCGCTTTTCGCCGGCAAAGAAATCCTGCTTGCCCCTGGCGCCTACGACGGCATGGGCGCCAAGCTCATCGAAAAAGCAGGCTTTCCCGTGGTGTACGCAACGGGTGGCGGAATCGCCAGGAGTATGGGCTTCCCCGACTTGGGTCTCTTGTCCTCCACGGAAGTCCTTCAAAGGGTCAAAGAGATCGTTCGCGCGACCACCCTTCCGGTCATTGCCGACGCCGACACCGGTTACGGCAGCGCCGTGAACGTCATCCGAACGGTCAGAGAGTTCGAAGATGCCGGAGTGGCCGCCTTTCACATCGAAGATCAGATCTTTCCCAAGCGCTGCGGACACTACGAGGGACACAGCTTGATCTCCGCTGAAGAGATGGCTGGAAAAATCGAGGCGGCGGTCAATGCCAGGCAAGATCCCCAAACGGTGATTATCGCCCGGACGGATGCCCGGTCGGTCTACGGCCTGGAAGACGCCATCTCAAGGGCGCGAGTTTTTTTACGGGCGGGCGCTGACGCCATTTTCATCGAAGCCCCCGGAAACGTTGTGGAAGTTGAGACGATCGTGAAGGAAATCAAGGCGCCGCTCGTCTATAATATGACAGAGAGCGGCAAAAGCCCTATGCTCCCGGTAGACAAACTCGCGGTGTTAGGCTTTAAGATCGTCCTGTTTCCTTCGGACCTACAGCGGGCTTTTATCGGAGCAGCGAAACGCGTCCTCGCAGCGAGGCTGAATGGTGAGGTAGGCTCATTGGAAGGCATGAGTTCATTCAAGGAACGTGACGAACTTGTGGGGCTTGAAACCTATTTGGAGCTGGAGAAGCGTTATGTGCGTTAGGGTCTTTGCGGGACGGACGCCGAGAGTCTTTCTGCTGTCGTTGGCGCTGACGCTAACCGCCCCCGCGCTTTTGAAGGCTCAGGTTTTTCAATGGACCGACCCACGGGGCGTCATTCATTTCACCGACAACGCAAGCTCAATCCCGGAATCAATCAAGGGCTCAACCCGATTGATTGTCCGCACGGACATGCGGCCAACGAACGAGTCGATCGAAACGACACCGGCTGCAGAGCAAGCCGTCGAAGAGCCGACCTTCGAAGCGGAGCCCGCACCGTCGGAGCCACAGCTCGCCAAAACGCCGACCCCGATCGTTCACTACAATCCACAGCAGGTCACGATTGTCGTCGTCAATACTCTAGTCTCGAAACTCAAGAGCCCCCAATGCGGCCGCCACGTACAGAGCTGCCGGGGAACCTTCCGACCGAGCTTTGACGACCGGAGATTCACCCATCCGAGCGTTTTCGACGGCGGCTCGCGCCAGTACATCCAACCCAAATAACTCTTGTAAGCGAGACAGGCCCGTCCGGCCCCTAAACCGCTCTGTCTCCGTGCAGGTAGGAACTAATGAAGGGCCAGATCATAAGAAGGATGGAGGCTGTGACCAAGACGGCGCTGATCGGGCTGGCAAAGAAGATCATCGGAGAGCCTTGAGACATAATCAGACTCTGGCGCAAGGCAGACTCTGCCATATCTCCCAGGACCAGGGCGAGAACCATCGGGGCGATCGGATAATCAAGTTTTTTGAAGACATAACCCACCACCCCAAAGAGCATCATGTACCAGATATCCGTGGTGCTGTTATTCACTGCAAACGAACCAATGGCGCAGACATAGACGATGGAGGGAAAGAGAATCGCGAAGGGAAGCCTTAGGATCGCAGCAAAAAAAGGCACAAAAAGCATAACGATCAATACCCCGATGACGTTTCCCGTGTACATACTGGCGATCAGTCCCCAGACGAATTCGGGCTTCTCCTTGAAAAGCATCGGCCCCGGTTGCAGTCCCCAAATCATCAGTCCCCCCAACATCACGGCAGCCGTGGGTGAACCAGGGATGCCCAGGGTAATCATGGGTAGTAGAGCAGAAACCCCGGCGGCGTGGGCTGCGGTCTCAGGGGCGATGACCCCTTCAATGGCCCCTTTGCCGAACGTCTCGGGATTTCTGGAAAGCCGTTTAGCAAAACCATAGCTCATGAAAGAGGCAGGTGTAGCCCCGCCGGGTTTAATTCCCATCCACGATCCGATCAGCGCCGCACGGATAAAGGTCCTCCAGTATTGAGGCAGCCCTTTCAATGTTCTTGTGACAGTGCGCAAATCTACCTTCGCCTGAACGCCCCTTAGCTCAAGACCTTCCTCGACGGTTAAGAAAATTTCACCGATGCCGAAAAGACCGATAACCGCCACCACAAAATTGAATCCGCGCATCAGCTCTACCGTTCCGAAGGTGAGGCGCAACTGTCCACTGACAATGTCCAGACCCACGGCTGCCAGGATGAACCCGATAAAGATAGAGGCAAGGGTCTTGGGAACCGAGCCGCCCCCTAATCCCACAAAGGCGCTAAACGTGAGCATCTGAATGCCTAAAAACTCGGGCGGGCCGAACTTAAGCGAGAACTCGGCGATAAGGGGCGCAAAGAAAGTCACCAGAATGATGGCGAAGGCGGCGCCAAAAAAGGAGGAGGTAAAGGCAGCAGTCAGGGCCTCTCCCCCTCTGCCCGCTTTTGCCATAGGGTGACCATCAAAGGTAGTCGCAACGGACCAGGGTTCTCCGGGAATATTGAACAGAATAGAGGTTATCGCCCCACCAAATAGAGCGCCCCAATAGATGCATGAGAGGAGAATGATGGCGGAGGTCGGCGGCATGACAAAAGTAACCGGAAGAAGGATCGCCACACCATTGGCCCCTCCTAGTCCGGGGAGCACCCCGATGATGGTTCCCAGGACAATCCCAAGAGTCGCAATAACGAGGTTGTACGGTGACAGAGCGATTTGAAATCCCATAAGGAGGTTGCCTATTGCTTCCATCAAATAGTCTCTTACCTTCAGTAAAGTCCACTGATCCAGGTCCAGTAACCTTTCGGCATGGGGATGAGGAACCACCTATCAAAGATAAAATAGCTAACAACAGGCAAAAGAATGCTTACCAGGACGGTGGTGATCCAGCGGTGCTTGCCAATCCATCGCATATAGGCGGCAAGGTAAATAAAGGCAGCCGGATAGAGACCTATAGCCTCGGTGAGGGCTACCATACCAAAGGCAGGGAGGGCTACTTTGATGACCGGAAGCCAGGCCCCCCTCTTAACGAAGGGGCGCCGGCCAGAGGGTGAATGGTCCAGGAATGCCTGGACCATGATGACCGTACTGCAAATCACGAGGCCCGTAGCAAGCCAGAAAGGAAAGAAGCCTGCTTCAGGGCCGTTCAGCCCCCAGCCAATCTTTAATTCAAGCGACTCCCGCAGCACGAGCCCGCCGAAAAAGAGAAGGACAAACCCGCACGCAATATCCGCCTTCCGCATCCTCCCTTTTTTTTCCTTGCTGCCCGTTCAGTAGGTTACTTTTTGATCAGTCCGCCTTTGGTCATGAGGTCCTTGTGGAGGTTTTCTGCCGGCTCGAGCCATTTGACGTAGGCAGAGCCAGTAAGGAAGGCCCGTTTCAATCCTCCGTCATCGGTGAATTTTTTCCATTCAGGTGTTTCGGTAACCTTCTTAAACAAATTGACGTACCACTCCTGAGCATCCTTGGGGATCTCCGGAGCGGCAAATATCCCCCGCAGCATCAGGTAATGGATATCTTGACCTAAGGCTTCTTTTACCGTGCGAATGGATTTCCAATCCGGCAGATCGAGGCGCTCGGTATCGAAAATCGCCAGGGGTCTCACCCGACCTCCCTTCCAGTGACCCACGGCCTCATTAGGATTGTTGACTGTGGAGTCCACATGCTTTCCCACCAGGTTGACGGCCACATCTCCTCCGCCTTTGAATGGCACATAGATGAACTTAAGGCCCATGGCCTGCTCTAATTGAACGGTAATGATTTGATCTTCCTGTGCGGTTCCCGTCCCCCCCATCTTGAAAGTGGCAGGCGATTTTTTAACCGCATCGATATACTCTTTCGCTGTCTTGTAGGGTGTCTCCGAATTCACCCAAAGAACAAACTCGTCCAGGGCAAGGCGGGCGATAGGCGTCAGGTCACGCCAATTGAAAGGGACGCCCGTCGCAAGCGGTGTAGTAAAAAGGTTGGATAAAGTGATGATGACGAGATGAGGGTCGCCCTTCTTGCCTTTGACATATAAAAAACCCTCAGCCCCAGCCCCTCCAGACTTATTCACGGCGATGAAAGGCTTAGAGGAAAGGTTGTGCTTGGCGATCAGGGGGGAGATAAACCGGGCCATAACATCAGCACCGCCTCCCGTGCCTGCCGGGATGATGAACTCGATGGGTTTCGTTGGCTCCCACGCTCTTGCAGTACTCCAGGGCGCCACGATAGCCAAGACTAAGAGCGATAAAGAAACGACCATCTTCGCTCTCATATACTCCTCCTTCCGCGCACGGCTTTTATCATCTCAACCTAAAAAAAGTTCGCACAAATTGTCTCACACATCCGAAGAGACCTCAACGGTACTTAAAATGGGTCTTGCGCCGGTATTTCCGAAACAGGGGGATTAGGACGAGCCCGGCCACAAATCCACCGATGTGGGCCGCATAGGCGACCCCACCGCCTGCCGGATTCATAGTATCGAAAGCTTGGCTGAGAAGCTGCAGGGCGATCCAAAAGATCAGCAGTATCCACGCAGGCAGGTAAACGATTCGTATGAACCACCCAAGGGGTATCAAGGTAAGGATGCGGGCATGAGGGAACAGCACCAAGTAGGCGCCGAGCACACCCGAAACCGCACCGGAGGCCCCGATCGTGGGAACTATCGAAGTGGGATTGAACGCGAGATGGGCTACTGCCGCCACGATCCCCGTCAGCAGATAAAAGAAGACAAACCGGAGGTGCCCCATGCAGTCCTCGATATTATTTCCGAAAATCCATAGATAGAGCATATTGCCGATCAGATGCATCCAGCCGCCGTGCAGGAACATGGAACTGAAGACGGTGTAGTACCCCCCTGCCCCGGGAACACGGGATTGGAAAAGAGAGGCGGGCACCATGCCCATTTTGTAGATGAAGGCATCTAACAGCCGCGGGGCGAGCGAGAGCTCGTAAAGGAACACCGCCGCGTTGGCGGCAATCAACGTCACTGTCACCAGGGGCAGGAGGACTGTCGGATTCTCGTCGCGGAGCGGGATCAAAAAATGACTCCCGCTCTCGGTGGGGCCAGTAGAAAGAGGAAGAGAGCTAGAATCAGTATCTGGACAAACCAGCCGATGATGCACACCCCCGCGGCTCGAAGCGTACCGCTATAGTCGAGCGCTTGCCTCACGGCAATGACCATGGCCACGAGCATCCAGATCGAAGCTACGGAAAATACCAATTCCGCAAACCCGGGAATGACGCCTAAAAATCGGATGATCCCCGGCGAGCTGGAAAAACCTGTGGTGCGAAGAAGCTCTCCGACGTCGGCACGGGTTTGCGGCTCAGGCAAAAGCTTGGTGCCGACGACATAAGTCAAGTAAGCCCAGACATACCATGCGATGAGAGCTCCGACCATCCCGACAACGATGCCGCCGAGCCCGGACTGGATACCGCTCCCGACCCCGGCGGCGACGCTCGAAAGAACGACCACTCCCGTAGCCTGCCCCAGCGCCTCCCGATCAGCCTCGACCTCTTCATATATAGCCACATCGAGCTTGGCCGCCCGAAGGATACGATCCTTTAGATTAGACATACTGAGGCGCTTCTATAAATCCCCAAGCAAGATGTCAAGCCGAGCAGATCATTTTAAATATACACTGGCGAAAACGGTTGTCAAAAGCATAAAAAACAGGTAGAAGATCGAGATTTCAAACTCAGGAGGAGCCTGAGGAAGTGCCCCTGACCATTAAAAAAGCTAGAAGAATCAGTGAGTTGCCGCCCTACCTCTTCGCCGAGATCGACCGTAAGAAAAGACAGGCCCTGGCGCGGGGGGTGGATCTAATTGATCTGGGAGTGGGGGACCCCGACATCCCGACTCCCACGAGGGTCGTCGAAAAGCTGATTGAGGCGGCCAGCAAACCCGTCAACCATCGCTACCCAAACAGCGCAGGCCTCCCCCAATTCCGCCAGGCGGTCGCCGACTGGTACAAGCGGCGGTTCGGCGTCACGCTGGAGCCGGGCAAAGAAGTGCTTTCTCTGATCGGATCCAAAGAAGGGATCGCCAACATGGCCGTGGCCTTCGTTGACCCCGAAGACCTCGTGCTCGTAGCCAGCCCATGTTATCCGGTCTACCCCATCGGGACCTCGTTCAACGGAGGGAGGAACTACTTTCTTCCCTTGACCAAAGAGAATCATTTCTTGCCGGACCTGGATGCGATTCCCAAGGACGTGGCGCGCCAGGCCAAGATGCTCTGGATTAACTATCCCAACAATCCCACCGCGGCGGTAGCGGAAATGGAATTTTTTTCCCGGGTGGTTGATTTCGCCCTGCGCCATAACATCATCGTGTGCCATGACGCCGCCTACACGGAGATAGGCTTCGACGGTTTTCGTCCGATGAGTTTTCTTGAAGTCGATGGGGCCCGCGAGGTGGGCATCGAATTCCACTCCCTTTCCAAAACTTTCAACATGACCGGATGGCGGATCGGAATGGCTGTCGGCAACCACGAGTTGGTGGGCGGGCTGGCGCAAGTCAAGTCGAATGTGGATTCCGGCATTTTTCAGGCGGTTCAAGAAGCGGCGATCGAGGCCCTTCGGCTCGGGGATGAGGTTGTGGAACCCACGCGGAAGATATTCCAGCAAAGGCGCGACATCTTGGTCACCGGCCTCCGCAAGATAGGCCTCGATTGTGAAAAACCGCGGGCGACTTTTTACGTTTGGGTCTCGGTCCCCAAAGGGCTCACCTCCGCCGAGTTTACGTCCAAGCTGCTGGAAGAAGCTGGCGTGATCACAACCCCAGGAAATGGCTTCGGCCAAGCCGGGGAAGGCTATGTGCGTTTTACCCTGTGCGTCGATAAAGAGCGCTTAAAGGAGGTGACGGAAAGAATCCAGCGAATCAAACTTTAGCGGCCCTCATGCAGGATTCATCCTGAAAGACTATGTCGCACCATGCCTACATAGGAATCGGTTCGAACCTCGGGAGCAAGAAAGAGAACTATCAGGAAGCCCTGGCGAGAATCGCAAAGATCACGAACACCAAAATCGTCAAGGAGTCTTCGCTCTATGACAGCGAGCCTCTAGGTGAATCCAAGGAAAGGTACGTTAACGGCGTCATCGAGATTGCCACCGACTTAAAGCCCGATGAGCTCCTTAAGAAATGCAAAAACATCGAGCGGGCGATGGGGCGAAAGAAAGTGCGCAAACGCTGGGGAGCCCGGATCATCGATCTGGACCTCCTCCTCTACAACAGCCTCAAGCTGGACAAACGGAACCTGAAGATTCCCCACCCGGAGATGCACAAGCGCAAGTTTGTCCTCATTCCCCTGAGTGAGATCGCTCCCCAGATCGTTCACCCGATCCTGGGCTTGACCATTTCCGAACTCCTGGTCAACGTAAAGGATGACAAAAAAGTAAGCCTGATGCGGGCGTAGCACGGAGAGATCCCCGCCCCCGGGCGAGGACCGTGAAAGGATCACCAGCCGGTGCTGCGGTTTTTACTTCTCTTTATTTTCGTTTACCTCGTCTTACTCCTCGCCAATATTTTTATCGCCTGGCGCAAGCGCCATCAGAGCCTCGATTCCCGGCGTCAAGGCGGGGAACCGGAAGAAATGGTCTTGGACCCCCAATGCCAGAGTTATCTCCCCAAGGGGTCGGCGATCCATCGCGGCGGCCACTACTTCTGCAGCGAAGAATGCGCACGCCGCTTCTTGTCCCACTCCTAGGGCTTCCCGTAACGATCCGAAGCTGCCGGCCTAAGGCAAATTGCCCCGGCGCGCCTCGGCCACGATGTGGTCGCACACGCGAAAGGCGTTGGCCTCGATCGTCAATGCGGGATTGAGCCCAGCGCCGGTCACAAAGACGCTGGCGTCAATGACAAAGAGATTGGGCACGTCGTGGGAGCGACAGAACTTGTCAACCACCGACCGGCCGGGATCATTCCCCATGCGGCACGTGCCCATCTGGTGATTGTGGAGCTTGCGCAAACGTGGCGCGGAGACATAAACCTTCGTAGCACCCGCGGCTTCAAAGATGTCCTTTGAGCGTTCGCCCAAATAGACGGCAAGCCGCACGTCGTTCTCATGGTTGGTGTGGGTGATGCGCGCAACCGACAAACCGAAGCGATCCTTAACCTCAGGGTCCAGATCGACTGTATTGCTCTCCACAGGCAAGCTCTCCCCGGTACAATGGCTGTGAAGATAGTAGCGCCAGGTGGCGCGCATGGAGTCTTTATGTTTGAGACCCCAACGGTCCCCGTGGATCGGCTGGAGGGCATAGTCGATCAGATCGCCGCCATGCGCCCTTGGATGCATAAAACCGCCGCGGATGAAGCCCCTTCGGCTGTCGGTCTTGTAAAAATCCTGGGCAACCCGGGTGCTGGCTGACCCCTTGTGTCCATCCAACGGCTCGGGAAATATGGCGTAGACGACAGGCCCGGGGGCGTGGAGCATCAGGTTTTTCCCCACAAACCCGCTGCGATTCGCCAAACCCAGAGGGAAACGTGACGACTGCGAGAGCAGAAGCAACCTCGGAGTTTCGACTCCGCCGGCGGCCAAAACCACAAGCCGCGCACGCTGGAACTGCTCTTTACCCGCCGCGTCGAAGTAGACTACGCCCGCAACACGCCCCTGGGAGTCCAGTGGAAACTCACGCACCATCGAATGCGGCCGGAGGTCGCATTTACCGGTGGCCAGGGCCTTGGGCAGGAGGGCTTCCAGCGTGCTGGATTTAGCGCCAACGGGACAGCCGTAGCCGGAGCAGAAGCCCTTGTTGATGCATCCTGGCCGGCCATCATAGGGCTGGGAAAGGATCGCAACCGGAGTGGGAAAGGCATGGAATCCGAGCACCCGGCAGCCTTTTTCCGTGATCGCCCCGGCGCTATTGCGCGCCACAGGAGGCAGAGGATATTCGCGCTTGCGTGGCGGATCGAACGGGTTGGACCAGCCCTTGCCCGACACTCCGACCGTCCACTCAGCCTTTTCGTAGTAGGGCTCCAT
The DNA here is from genome assembly GCA_016193385.1 of Deltaproteobacteria bacterium. The sequence goes on along the minus strand of JACPSF010000033.1, from coordinate 1,469 downwards.
TTCTTCATAACCTATGGGCCAGTCTTCGATGGAGGTGCCCGCCACCGGCCCGTCGATCGACTTCACCCGAAAATCCGACTCGTGAAAGCGCCAGGAGATCGCACTGTAGTGAATGGTCCCCGCGCCCACGCACATCGCGTTGGAGAAAATCTGCACGTCCGGCGAAAGCTTTTCGCTCGGCGTTTGCGCGTTCGGACGCCAGGTACGGGGTTCCTGCTCTACCGTGGGCCACAAGAAATGGCGCCTTTTAAACCCAATCTCGTCCTCGACAAAGTCGCCGCGCTTGTACCACGGCCCCCGCTCCAGGACGACCACCGACATCCCTGCCTCGCTTAACTCCTTTGCCGCGACTAGACCTGAAGCCCCCGCGCCCACGACGCAAACATCCACAGATTCAGTTTTGGACATCTTTAACGCTTCTTTGCGGACCCGAACTCGTCCGGTTCGTTGGCGTCGTACCAGCCCAGGGGCGGCTCGTACCCTTTTGGGAAGGAAGGGCCGGGAAATCCGATCATCTTCCACCCGACTCGATTCTTGTTCCCGCCATGCCGTGGATCACCGTAAAATCCCTCCATGGTGTGCTCAAGGAGCACGGCAAAGAACCGACTCGCTCCCTGTTCCAATGAACGCAAAATCTCGTCCTGCTCCGCCGGTCCGAGTTCGGCAAACGCCTCAACACCGAACTGCTCCAGTGTCAACCTGTCGAGTTCCAGGACACCATCGAGGTAAAGCTGCGCTGACCGCTTCGCGTGGCCGGACAGCGCGCGCTCGATGTAGTCGATGACACCCGCTTCCAACGCTCCGGGATCATGGTCGGTTGGGATGATCCGGGCGGTGGCCGCCTGAATGGTTGCTCTCTGATGGGAATCAAAAACCGAGTCCATATGATCGACGGCTTTCCGACTTCATGGCGTCATGCAAATGCACTTCCGTGGTCGTCATGGCCATGGCAAACTCCGCACCTGCAAACCCTTAGCTATCGGAGGCCTTCTCCTCTGTCAAGACCAACCCACCTTGACACATATGACCCTTTCGAACTAGGGTTGCGCGAGTCGGCCCCGAGTGCGTGATCGACCTAATAAACCCCGGAGGCCTGAACGATGGCTAATTACTCCGTGATCGATGCGGACGGCCATCTCAACGGAACCCTACCCCATAACCGTGCCTGGTGCCACCGCAATCTCAAGGCCGAGGATTGGCTGCGAATCATGGCGCATTAGACTGTGGAGGGGGGCGGATTAGTCAAAGGTCCTGCTATGCGGAAAGATTTGCGCGGCTGCTTGCTTGTGGTTGACGATGACGAGACGAACCGAAAAATACTGTCCGGTCGTCTTGAGTCGGAGGGGCATAAAGTCTCTGTTGCCGAAAACGGACGGCGAGCCTTGGAGATAATCCAGGCAGAGCCGTTTGACCTGATAATCCGCGACATCCTGATGCCGGAGATGGATGGTTACCAGGTGCTGAAACAT
>JACPSF010000427.1 GCA_016193385.1 Deltaproteobacteria bacterium | reverse complement strand
TCCCTACCCCGGACCTCGACCGGCAAGACCGTCCGAGATGGCTCTGTGCTGCTCTCCGACTAGAAGGCGCGAGGCGCCCACCCATGAACAAATCGGCCGACAAAGGCGAAGTGTTGATCGACAAGGCTCAAGGGGTGGGCGGCATCATCCTGGGGCTCTCCGAGAACCGCAACTGGATCGCGCTCTTCTACGAGGGCGACCTGATGCACACGAAGACGGTCGAGCTCCCCGCCGACACGCTATGGAATATCTTTGTCGAGGAGATCCCGCACCAGACGACCATTTATGAGCACCCGCGCACCATGATCTACTTCACCGGCCCCTGCGACCTGGAGATCTGGCGCGAATCTGGCGCGAGGGGGATAAGATCGTCGTCAGAGGATGCCCGCCGCCGGAGGAGGGTTAGGGGATACAGGATGAAGGGTTCAAGCGAGGCGGGCAGTTGCTCTTTTTCTCGTTTGCGGAGCCGCACCGAAAATGCCTAGAATACCGCCGTGGATTTTGAGCTGGTCTTGAGCCGCGTGTTGGAGGAGTTCCATCGAGAACAGATTCGGTACGCGGCGATCGGGGGTTTTGCCCTGGGAGTTTTAGGGGTCCCAAGAGCAACCGCAGACCTCGACTTCCTCGTGCACCGGGATGACCTGGACAAGCTTCATGAATCTCTGACATCCCTTGGCTATCAACGCTACGTGCGGACAGAGAATGTCTCTCAGTACCGTCACGCCGACACCCAATGGGGATCGGTCGATTTTGTCCATGCCTTCCGCAAGTTCGCGCTTGCCATGCTGGCGCGAGCTAAGAGCCGACCTATTTTCGGCGGGAGCCAGAAGGTTAAAATCGCGGACCCGGAAGATGTGATAGGCCTCAAGGCGCAGGCGATGGTAAACGATCCGAACCGTAAGTCGCAAGAAATAGCTGATATCGAAAGGCTCATGGAATTGTACGGGCAGAAGTTGGATTGGGGGCGGATTCAGGAATTCTATGAGCTCTTCGACCTTGGAGAAGAAGCCAAGCAATTAAGGCAGCGATATGGGCATGCTAAGTGAGGAAGAGAAGCAGGAGATCAGGCTCCTTGCCGGCTCCGCTGAAATACGCGAGGAGTTCCGTCGGTTGCGGTCGGCTTCGAACCGTGGAGATGGAGGGGCTGTCCCCATTGACCATCTGCTGAGCTTCTTGACCGCCATGACGCGCCTCTCCTCGCTGCCAGCTAGCCCAAAACCTTTCGTACCCTATTCCAAGGTCCGAATATAACTGCCAGGACAAGGGTTAGTTACAGACGGCAGGAGAGTAAAATTACAAGGAGGCAGGAAAGTGGCCAATAAGTGGGACGAGCGGAAAAAGGCGCAAGAGGATGAGTACTTCGTAAAGAAGGAAAAGGAAGCGATCGAAAAGCTCAAGGCCAAGCAAGAAAGAGAGGCCAAGCACTCGATCAAGGAAACGTGCCACATGCGCTGCCCCAAATGCGGCGAGCCGTTAAAAGAGCGCAGTTTTCAGAAAATTCTGATCGACCAATGCACCGGCTGCAGCGGGATCTGGCTCGATGCCGGGGAATTGGAAGAGGTAGCGGGAAGAGACGAAACGAGTTGGCTGGGCAAGCTTTGGCAAAAGGGAGGAAAATAGGGCAAAGAGACTTGTAGAATTTACCGTGATCAACTTCGTCGCGGCTTGGCAACCTCAGAGGAAAGATAAAGGGATGAAGGGTTAAAGGGTGGCGAAGAAGCGGGCGGGGGCGCCTTCGGTGCCTTGGATCTTGTAGAAGCCGGTGTAAAAGGGCACGCGCTTTTGGGGCAGAGCCCCCAAGTTGGTGATCCCCTCCATGATGACGATGCCGGCGCCTAGGATTACCCGGTGCATGGGGAAGTCCTCGGAGGTAAAATCGGGGAGCCTTGCGCAATACTCCTCGAAGAAGTCGAAGCCGACGGACTTGGGCCCCTTGGCCACGAGCCACTCGGCGGACTCCGGCGGGAAGAAGGGCGACTGGGTGAAGTAGTCGGGCCACTTGCCGTACATCTTATCGGTCCAGTCGGTGCGCAGAAGGACGATCTCTCCCTTTTTAACCTTGTCAGCCCCACCGCGCTTGAGATCATCGATGGTGATCTTGTGGTTGGCGCCGACAAAAGAGAGATCCAAGATCACCGCCTCACCGATGACCTGGTCCAGGCTGATCTCGGCTGCGGTGATGCCGTCCTTGAACACGTGGAGGGGTGAATCAATGTGCGCCCCGGTGTGGATACTCTGATTGACGCTTGAGACCTGCCAAAAGCCGGGTCCTCGATGATGCGGCGTGATTTCAAGCCGCATATTGGTGGACGGCGGACTCATCGTTTGCGAGTTTACAGCGACTGAGAGATCGATAAATTTAGCCATGACTGTCTCCTTCTAATTTCGCCAGGGCATGCTCATAATACGTAAGATCAAAATATCTCTCCGCGGCGGGCGCCTTGCCACCCCGCTCTCCCTCGATCTCAGCCCGCAGCGCCAGGACATTCTTGAACCCTTCCACATCGAACCGGGCATCGGGCGCGAAGCCGACTGCTTGGTCCCGGGCATAGTCATACGCCAGGGCGGCGATATCAAGTCCGAGATTCAAGCGCTGGGCAAGGATCCCCACCGCCTCTCTTCTACTGGCAGGCGCTAGGGCCCATCGAAGAGTCTCCACATAGGCCTGAATATAGCTCTCCAGCATATCCGCATTGGCCGTAGCCCATTTGCGCAGGACAAAGGCGCCTGTATCCTGGTATGGCCCGATGAACTGAACGGCCAGACCAAGGTTTCTAAACCCCTCCCGCTCGGCCAGGAATGTATAAGGGGGAAAAAACATAGAGGCGGCATAGTCTCTGTTTTGCCGCATCGCCTCCAGTCTCTCGCGGGTGCCACCGAACGGTTTCACCGTGTAGTCTCGTCCAGCCTTTAACCCATTCATCAGGAGTATCTTCTTGAGTTGGAGCGCGTAGGCGGTGTTGGGCGCATCGACAATCACAACCTTGCCCCTGAGCTCGGCCACAGAGTGAATATAGGGCTGCACAAAAAGCTGGGTCATGCCTCTGTCCCCGCCCAGGACGATCACGACATCAACCCAGGCCATCTCGACCAGGGCCACGGCGTTATCCACGGCCGCGTGGGCGATCTCAAATTGCCCTTGAGCCAAGCCGTCGCGCTGCGCCTGGGAGCTGTGGGTAAACTGGATCTCTATCTCCAGACCATGCTTGGCGAAGAACTTTTGACTCTCGCCAGCGAAGAGCGCCAAGTGCTGCACCCCAGAGAAGAGATTGACCCTGATAACTTTAGACAAGGCATCTCCCTAACTGCCATTGCCAGCGGC
>JACPSF010000426.1 GCA_016193385.1 Deltaproteobacteria bacterium | reverse complement strand
TTGATACCGTGGTGCTCGACCGAAACCTTCCAGAGTACGGTCTTCGCGGTGGAGACCTGGGAGCCGTCGTGCAGGTGTACGAGCCCGATGGCTTGGAGGTTGAGTTTGTAACCGCATCCGGCAAAACTCAGGCGCTTGTCACCCTGAACGTCAGAGACGTGCGGCCCGTGCAAGACAGCGATCTCATTGCTGTCAGGTCCGTCGCGTGAACGACGTCGCGTCAACGTCGGCGTATCATCGGATAACACTCGGCTTCAGACACGGACCACCGGGTGGCAGCGGCTCTTGTGACGGCTGGTCGACATTTTACGGCTTACCGTTGTGCATTCGCGCCTCCGACAGGTTAAGACCTACCATCCCTAAAAGTTCTTTCTAGGCCTCACATTACCCCCAAAAACCGATTCGGCTTCGCCTCGAACCAGGAGGCGGAATATGAAGATAGCCTCCTATCTAATTCTGACAGTCGTATTTCTAGCCATTGTGCTGGGACTTTATTTGGTTCTTATGACGCTCTCTGAAATGATCGGGTCGTGGCTCGGTAACAGCTGAGTGGATCTGTCCTCAAAAACGACCCTGCCCTGAGTCTTTCCCGCGCGGCAGCCCCTTACGGCCCCGCTGCCACTCAATCCCCGTAAATCGACCGATACAAGAGGCAAAAATGGTCAAATCCGCTCAGACGCCGATGCCCAGGAGGCTTAGACGAGATCTGGAAAGCCAACGCCAGCATAGTCAACATGCTCCTCTGGGCCCTGAGGGACGGGACTTTCACCAACGGAGGTGAGCGGGTAAAGATGCCGCTTTTCTTTGCCATCGGGTGCTCCAACGAGATCCCGGAAGATTCAAGCAGAAGAGCGATCTACGACAGGCTCCTTATAAGAGAGGAGGTAAAAGACATCGAGATGCCCGAGAACTTTCGAAAGGTCCTCGACCGAAACGGGAACCCCCCGCCAAAGGTGCCAAAGTGCGAGCTCGACGATCTCTGGAAGGCCCAGGAACAGGTAAAAGTTCCAGCCGACATCAAGGACCTGATTACGGATTTGAGAGAGAAAATGCACGACTCCGGGGTGAGAAGCTCAAACCGCAGGTGGTTTGACTCTGTCGGAGTGCTCAAGGCCTCGGCCGCGCTTGACGGACGAGACTCCGTGGAAAGCCAGGATGTTGAGGTCCTGTCCTCCACCCTCTGGCACCAGCCGGAGGAAAAAGTCACCGTGCGGCAGGTCATCCTGTCCTTGACCGATCCAGGGCTCGCCAAGGTGCTCGAACTCCTGGACGGCGCCAGGGAAGAACTGGAGAAGCTAAAAAAGGAAGACCAGCAGATCACGCCCGGCGAGCTGCTTCAACGTGGATCCCAGGCGGCCACGGAAGTGGCGGCCATCATCGAGGAGGCGGAAAAGACGGCGAGATCCAAAAGGGAAAAGGAGACCGTGGAAAAGATCCGCGCCATACAGGGAAATATCATGCGGGACTTCCTGAAGCTAAAAATCTGACTTTCCCCCAAACTACCGGTCCAGGGCGCTTGCCTGGGCCTGGGCATTGATTAACCGACCGGTCCGTCTCAACGCAACGTCGATCGAAGAAAGGCTTGATCTGTCTGGCCTTATGAGGTACCTTATTCGGACCGGAGGAGGAAAGGCATGAAAATGAGAGAAGATATCCGTCCAGTCACTTATCTTAAATCCTGCGCCGCCGATCTTCTTAAGCAGCTCAATGAAACCCGTAGGCCCGTGATCATTACCCAAAACGGCGAGCCCCGGGCCGTCCTGCAGGATCCGGAGAGCTACGAGCGCATGAAGACGGCAATCGGGTTGATGAAGCTTCTCGCCCAGGGAGAGGAAGATCTGCGCTTGGGAAAAACCTACGATCAAGATCAGGTATTCCGGAGATTGGCAGCACGACTAGAGGCGTCAAGGGCTAAAGGTGCCAAGAAAAGCAAAGTATTATAAGGTTCACTGGACCTACGCCGCCGACCGGGACCTTGTATCAATTGTTGAATTTATCGCTCGCGACGATACCGAGGCCGCCATTCGGATTCTGGAACGGATACGCAAAGCGGCCTCGGCACTCGAGACGATTCCCAGGAGGGGGAGAATCGTTCCCGAACTTGAGGAATTCGGTCTCCGAATCTACAGGGAAATCCTCTCACCGCCGTGGAGAGTCATCTATAGGATATCCGGTTACGACGTTTTCGTGATGGCGGTAATAGACTCGCGGCGCAATGTTGAAGATATCCTGTTCGAAAGGTTAATTCGCTAGCAACTTTCCCACGGTCATTTCTCTCAACTACCCCCCCGAAGCCTTTACAGAAGCACAAAGACCCCCGCCCATCTTAGTCGCGGAAAGACTAGGGCGCGAGATGCAGGCAATTTCCACATACGAGTCACCCGATCCCGCCAAACTCTTCCAGCGTATGTGCATTGAGGGCACCCGCTTTCAGGCCCTAAAGTTTCTCTCCGCCATGGAGGATTACGAGGGTCTGAAAGAAGCTCTGAAACAGGGAGAAGAAATCGCTCCGAGCTACCTCCCCCTTCTCTCAGACACCTTCTCGGCCTTCTTTCAAAATAAGGCCAAGATCAAAACAAAGCCCCCGGAGAAGCTGGAACAAAACCGCCAGATCATGGAAACAGTCCTCGGTCTTAAGGAGTACGAAGAACTTCACACCGTCTCCCGACTGGACTTCTTCGCCTCGGCGGCCGCTACGAGGGCCTTCTCCGACGAACTCATAGAACTCATCAAGAAAAAGAAGGAAGAGCAGCAAAGAGAAGACGGCGGCGAAGGGAGCAAGGAGCAACCCCTCGGGATCGACCCCGACACGCTGCGCTGGGCGGTACGGAAATCCCTCAAGAAAGGACTGGAGGAAGCCCAGGAGGCAAAGCAGGCAGTTGAGTCCTTTGGGCGAGAGGAAGGAGGACTAAAGAGGATCCCTATCACCGAACAGTTTCGCCTGGCGGACCTTCTTGCGAACAACGCCAAGATCAAAGAGATCATCAGAATGCTCGGCCGGATGAGGCTCGAGGCCCTTTCGGTCAAGCGTTCAAAAGTAACGCAC
>JACPSF010000386.1 GCA_016193385.1 Deltaproteobacteria bacterium | reverse complement strand
GGGAAGAACGGATTGTGCTGGGTTTCCAGGGTCCAGAGGGTGTCAAATCCGAGTTTTTCGAGATAGCGAGCCGTGTCGGGAAAGTTCTCCAGCGAACCCGGGAATACCAGAGCATCAAGTTTCAATAGTTCCCCCCTTAAACCTTTTTGGGTCAGCGCGAGGGCAACGTCACCAGCACGGGCCCAGGTCCGACACTGGTCCCACGGGAGTTCTCAGACGACATCTTCAACTCCACCAAGTTTTGGCCGTCCTGCTGGAACTTGCGGAGGACCTTGCCCTTCACCAGCACAGTATCGCCGGCAGGGTTGAAGATCCTCATGCGGAGGGGGCCGATCTTGCGGATGATGCCCCGCAGGCCGATGTACTCCCGGACGCTCCGCTCCCACATGCCCTGGAGAAAGAAGTTGTTGCAGAACATGTCCGGCGCGCCATGGGAGCGGGCGATCTCCCGGTTGTGGTGGATGCCGTTAAAGTCCCGGTTGGCACCGGCCTCCATGACCAGGCGCTGGATGGTGATGGGAAAGGCCACCCTGGGCACATCGTCCCCTTCCTTCACATCTTCAAAGAAAAGCTGGGTGCTCCAGTCGCTGCGCGGATCACTCCCCCATTCAGGGACGTCCGTCCCGGCGCTCGAGGCGGAGGCCGCTTTTGCCTTCCCCTGTTCCTCGCTGACCGTTTTTTCCTCACGCCGGAGATGGGGCACATAGAGGTACTGGCTCGTGCGTGCCACGCCTACGAGGTCACCGCGCTGGTTGCAGAAGCGGCTTTCCCAGGTGAGGAAAGCGCCGTCACCAACGCTGGTGCGCTTCGGATTGACGTTTAGCAGACGGCGCTCCCGCACCGAGACCCTCTCCCCCAGATAGAGGGGTTGAAAGTACTCAATTTCAACGTCGGTCGCGAAGCCATGAGTCCCTGGCTGGGGGACCTGGCCCTGCTCCATCTGGGCTCTCATGGTGAAGTTGGGTTGGCTGCGTCGCCAGAGAGTGGGTTGTCCCGGCTGCCAGTTGGCCGAGCCGCCGTAGATCTGAAGCATCGTATAGGGGGCAAAGATACCTTTGTAACCTGCCTCTTTGGCCACTTTTTCGTCGTAGTGCAGGGGGCAACCAAACTCCAGGACCTCCAGCCGGCGGCGGATTGTGCCGGCCTCCACTGCGTCACACCCCCCTCCCTCGGGGACGCTCAGGGCCCGGCCTATCCAAGCCCTAACATGTTCCCAGGTCACAAGCATTTTGGCACTATCCAGCATAGCATATCTCCTCTTCGATGCGGTCCGTGATAATTTGATCCAAGGTAAACCTCCACCATTGGTGGAGGACTCCCAGAGTTTGACATTTGCGGGAGTAAAATAAAGCCTCCAGACCGTTGAACCACTCGGGCTCAACGGTGAGGAGGCTCAGTGAACAACAATAAAAAAAGGCTAATACACAATAGACGAGAATGCAAATGCTATGTGGTATTCATCTCAATAAGTTCATCTCAAAAATCAGGCGTCAGGACAACGCGCTTCTGCAGTTTTCCGTGATGAGCCGCATCAAAAACCTCTGCTATCTGACTCATGGGCCTTGTCTCGACAAAGGGTTTTGTCTTTATTCTTTCTTCGAGCACGAGATTGAGGACAGTGCCATAATGCTTTGGGGGACATCCCCAGGTACCCACGATTTCTGCGTCGAATGCCATAAGTCTTGAAAGCATGTATTCAACTTTTTGCGGTCCGTACCCGACCACAATAAGACGGCCTATGAAGGAAAGAAATTCGAGGGCAAGTTCCTGTCCCGGCTTCGTGCCCGTGCACTCGAATATCTTCCAGCCGAAATTGGAGGGCAGGCTATTCTGCTTGCAGTAGCCCCTGACGATTTCCTTGATCTCTTTTATCTCCTTGCCGAGGGGGTTGATGACCAGGTCAGCCCCATAGTTTTTCATGGTGTTCAGCTTCTCTTCGTTTATGTCAAACCCGATGAGGTGGGCCGCGCCCAGGGCCTTTGCCGTCTGGGTCATGTATGAGCCGACACCGCCTGCAGCGCCGGTTATCATCACTTGGTCGCCCTTCTGCAGCTCTGCCCGCAGCGCAGCCTGATAGGGCGTCGTCACCGCGTCGGCGACAACCGCAAGCACTTCCAGCGGAAAGCCCTTCCGGTCTCCGATAAAGCAAAGATCCTTATACGGCACCGGGATATGGCTTGAGAAGCCGCCATAAATACCAAGGCTGTTCCCGGGCATCTTCTGGCTAAGGCAGCGGTTCTCCCTGCCTTTCGCGCAGATGGGACAATGGTTGCAGGGCATGACGGCCGGGACTATAACCTCTTTGCCGATAAGATCAGCCTTGCCTTCGACGATGACGCCCGATATCTCGTGCCCCAGGCTAAGCGGCGACTTTGTCACGGTAGGCACGCCCTGGTAAAAGTAGCTCAGGTCCGTGTGGCAGACACCGCAGCCTCGTATCTCGACGAGCACCTCATCATCATTCAAAACGGGAACAAAAATTTCGGTCTTCACCAGCTTGCCCGGTTCAACCATCTGCCATGTCTTTATCACATCAATCTTCGCCATAATTGCCTCCTTATTTGTGCTTCCAATCATTTTCGGCAGAGACTATCCGATAAGGTAGTTTTGCGGCAATTTTGGGTAAGCTTCCAGGGAGGGATGGACATTCTCTCTGCTTTGGGACCGGGGCATCTAAACTTAACTGGGAATATCCGGACGGTGGTTTTGGCAATCACTTCTATCGTCAAAAAGCCTTGGCAAACATGAAGTGAGTGGAAATTTCTGGCCCTCGAAGGTTTGCGCTGGCGGGTTCCCTCGGGTATCAGGTCACACTCGCTAAGCCTTTACAGGACGCTTCAAAAACAACGCCGTCCGCTCCACTTCGATCACCACGGTGCCGTCCTGCTTCCGGCCGATGTGTCTGAATCGCACCAGCCCGCGATCCGGATTGGAGCGACTCTCCCTTTTCTCCAGAACCTCGGTCTCGACGCTGATCGTGTCGCCGTGGAAGACCGGACTGCGGTGCACCGCTCTTTCATACGACAGGTTGGCGACGATGGTGCCTTCAGTAAGCTCAGCGACCGTCAGGCCAACGACCAACGCCATCGTGTAGAGTCCATTGACGACACGCTGCCCGAATTGGGTTCTAGCGGCGAATTCTTCGTTGAGGTGCAGCGGCTGCGGGTTCATCGTCAGCGCGCAGAAAAGCACGTTGTCCGTCTCCGTCACCGTGCGGCCGGTGGCGTGTTGAATCCGCTGTCCAACCTCGAGTTCTTCGTAGAATTTCCCAGACATGGCACACCCTCAGTCCCCAGGCGGGTTTCCTGTCCAAATTCCCTCACTGCTTTGACTCCTCGCCTAATGTCTCGGCGATCCCCGCCTGGATAAAGCAAATTTGAGATCGACTCTTATTTTAGATAGACAATCCCTTTGCTGTCAAGGAATGGCGGGAAAGATACGTGCCCGTTTGTTTGCTCATCCGCACGGCGTCGGTGAAGTCGCGGGGCTCCGGGGAGAGCAGGTGGCCAACACTCCCGTCTCCATTACCTGCCTCCCTATGGCAGCCGGCGCAATAGGTGCCATACACCAAGGCGCCTGCATGGTAAGTTTTCGGGTCTTTAAGATCTACTGAGGCTGTTGAAACGCGGGCATAACCACGCTGGCCAAGGCCTCCACCATCCTGATGGCCCGCGCTTCCTCTCCGTCTTCCTCCACGCAGATCATCGCAGCGGCGATAGGCAAATGCCAATGGGATCGCAGACGCGAGTCAATCCCTCTCCGCTTGACCGCCACAGTTGAATCATCTAACAGTTAGCGGAGAAAGAGCTGCCGGAATTCCTGAAGATAGTGGTTGGAATTCTGGATGACCTCCAGCGGGATAGGACGAAGATCGAGTTCGTCGCTTTCTTTCGAGATCCCCGGTCGAGCCGGCGCGCTCCCCGCTCTTACCACTTCTTGCTGTCCGTCTCGCGAGAGACAGAAGTCGATAAAGAGCTTCGCTAAATTGGGACTCGAGGTGTTTTTGCCGATGCTCACGAGGGTGCTCTTGTAGACGATCGGTTTGGCGGTCTTCATCCACACTAAAGGGGCGCCTTTTTTTGTCAGTGGCTCAACGGAGCCGGCATAGTTGATGGCGAGAGGAAACTCGCCGGTCGTGGTCAGTTGGGCGAGCTGGGTATGCCCCTGACGGATCTGGGGATCCTGCGCCCGAAGCGCGCGAAAGAATTTTGCAGCGCGCTCATTTCCCCAGTAATGGAACAGGGAGCCATACCATTCGAATTCGTCATCGGCCAAACCGATGTTGCCCTTCCAATAAGGATCGAGCAGATCTTGCCAGTCTTTTGGAACCTTGTCCTTGGGCACGAGTTCACGGTTGTAGGAAATGACAATGTAGATGTTGGTAAAATCGGCCCAGTAGCCTTCAGGGTCCTTATCATGCTTGCGGTAAAGCTGTGCCTCCGGAGATGCGTACGGCGAGAGCAGGCTCAGACGCTTGAGCTCCAACATCTCTAACATATCGATGAAGACGATGTCGAAACTGCTTCTCCCCGCCCGGGCCTCGGTCACGATGCGAGTCAGCAAGGCGTCCCCGCGAGAGCGGAAGAAAGTCAGTTGAGCGAAGGGATACCTCTGCTGAAAGGCTTTGGCGATGCTGTCGTTATAACTTCGAGGCATGACGGAATAGATCTGCAGTTTGCCCTCTTTTTTCGCCGCCGCAATCCTGTCGGCTTCCTGCGCGCTGGTAACTGCTGCGCTCCACGCCATCACCGAGCCCACCACAACGCTGGCCACGAATTTTTCCACTAGACTCAGTCTCACCGTTGTCTCCCTCCCAGAAAAAGCAGATGTCGTCGCTTCATTCTAAGACGAGGCATCCTCGATCTGCTCGAACGTCGAACCCAAATCCACTCCAAGCACCTCAAAGAAATTTGGCGTCACGACCAGGTAGCGCGCGGGCGCCTTTGCGTCCCCATTGAAGAATTGATATTCCACACCGTCGCTCATGATCGGTAGAGCGACGCAGTCTCCGGTCTCCCACTCGTAACGCTTGGCGTCGATCTCCACCGTGCCGCGGCCAGCAAGCATGTAATGGATCAACCCGCCCGGGCAGCGCTGGCGCCCCGATTTACCCGCAGGAGGAATCTCCTGGACATAAACGATCAGGCTCCGCAAAGCCGTGTCTTTCTTACAGGGGTGTAGATACCAGCGCATCCGTCCCTGGCGGTTATTCTCCCAGGGAAGGTCGCGTCCCCGGACGACCCTCAACCCCGATTGGGAACTCGCCCGGTAGTCGTCGCGAAGTTGGAACAGGGAATCAAGGAGTGTTGCGTCTCTCTCCGGGACCGTGTTTTCTCGTGCCTGCGCCGTGCTGGCAACAGTCCGGGACGGGGCTAGAGTCCCGGCATCTTCGACAGATTTCCTCTTCGCGTCAGGGACTTCTGGCGAACGCCAATCGGGGGAGGTCTCGATCTGGACCACTTCACTGGCGAGGTACTCTTGAAACGCCATCGGTATGAAGGCGAGCCAACGGGCGGGCTTGTCAGCGTGCCGATTAAAGTGCTGGTGGGCGACACCACCGGGTTTGATGGGCAAAAGCAACAGATCCTCGGCTGTCCAATCATAACGCTCGCCGTCCACGATGGTGTGGCCTTCTCCCTCCAGAACGTAGATCGCCACTCCTCCCTGGTGGCGGTGCATCCCGGAGTGGCGGCGAATGATTTGCTCGAAGACTGCCACAGTTTGGAGTGCCGTGTCCGCCTTGTATGGTGGGAGGAGGTAGTACCGCACTCGCGCCTGACGGTTTTGGTGCCAGGGAAGATCCTTTCCCTTGATCAGGACCAACCCGGTTTCGGCCAGTCGCCGCCAGCCTTGCATGTCCTCGATGAGCTTTTCGTACCAGGGATCGGGAAGAGTCTCCACTTTGAGTTTACGCGGTGCCGATCTCGGTTTGTCGTGCTGCTTCATTGCGTCATCTCCTCGGCCGGTCGCGACCTTCTAACGTTCGCCGCAGGATGAACAGCGGGTTTTTCCGCAACCTGCTAGAAGTTGGCGTTAAGCACCAGGTTGATCGTGTGCCAGTCACAGCTCTTTCCCGGATCAGTCGCTCCGGTTGTGCACCCGATAGCCTGCTGCACCGTCAAAGGCGTGTTCGCCGATGAATACCAGTACCAGTTAACGCCTACCCTCATCGCCGGCCGGATATAGTAGTAGAGGCCCAGCTCGCGCGCGAGCAGGCGGTTCGAGTTAAAAGAGCCCGAACCCGGAGCACAGTCCGATCCTTCGCCGCAATCGGCATCGGCGCGCCCAAAACCCCAACCGGCCTGCACCGAGCCGAAGGTGGAAGAAGAGCCTGTGAAAGGCCCCTTCGGGCTCCACAGGAAAAGCTCGTGCCAAATGTGCCAGTAATTCCCATGGACTCCCCTAAGCGTATCGTTCCTGCCCTCGTAGTTGCTCCAACCAGCCGCTGTGCCCGCCCTATAGGGCCCTAAACCCCAATCCAAACCAGTCTCCCACCGATCATGGACCCCGTCGCCAATCGTGGTAGAGCCCGTATCAAATAAGGTCTGCCTGCCGACACGCTCGAAGGTCCTGATGCGCAATTGTCTACCGCGCGCCGCGCTACGGCTGTCGACGGCATCTGTCTGTAGCCCTCCGCCGAAGCGCAGCCCCTCAAGCCAGTAATTCTTCGACCTGGAGAACGGCCGGACCATCAAACTTGTCTGAAGCTGCTTTCTGTCGGTGTCGGAAGTTGTGTTCAGGATAACACCGGCTCCCGGCTTGTATTCCGCGGCGAAGGAGAAATCGCCCGGCCCGACCGGTATCGCATGCCAAAAGAGCGCTATGGCCCTGCGAGCCAACTGATCCACGTCACTGTCAGGGAGCAGATCATAAGACGACTCCAATATGGCGCTGCGCGTGGAGCTTCGGTGGCCGGCGGGGGTAAACGCGATAGTGCTCGCATACGGGGGACCCGCAATCGCGTCGCCAACGTGAAGCTCGGGAAGGAGAGGATTGATTTTTGGAAAATCTACCTTAAGCCACTGGCCGATACCCCACTCGTAAAAGCAGTTGTTCAAGCAGAAGATAAAATAAGGCCGGTTGCGGCGGAAAAACAGATCGCCGGTCGTAGCGCCTCTCCTATCGTTACCGTCGAGATGGTTATACATGACGGTCATAAACTCGTAAGTTACGCCCATCGACCAGGCTCGATCCGCCGCTTCTATCGTGATTCCCCTTCCGGGACGATAACTGAAGCTCGGCAGCGCAGTCGTCGCCGCAGTTGCTTCCTTCTTTATCTCCATCTGCTCCTGTCTCGCCTGCGCCTGGTCTATCTTGAGCCGCTCTAGCCGCTCCTCCAGCGCCGCGATCTTGTCTTCCACGCTGTCTGCCCGCGCCAGCCCCGGCACTGAAACGACAAACAGACAGAGCAAGCAGCCACCACCCGTTAAACGTAGCCGTTTCTTCATGTTACCCTCCCCTTTCTGATCCTAGGTCTCCTCACTCGGTTCCTCGGGCTCATTTTTTCCCCGACCTTTCAGCAAATAGAGATCGGGACTCTCCCTTATCCT
>JACPSF010000385.1 GCA_016193385.1 Deltaproteobacteria bacterium | reverse complement strand
TTCCCGGTAAACCAAAACCCGATAGCCTTCGAGGACTGCTTCCGTGGGAATTCTGAGGACTTGCTCGCGCGCTTTCAAGATGATCTCCACATCGGCGCTGTATCCGGCGAGCAGCTCCCGGAGGCCCTTCGGGTCAGCCAGCTCCACCTCAACCTCTACGGTTCGCGCCTGCTTTTCTTTTTCCAGCACGTAGGGGGCAATCCGCCGAACCGTCCCCGGCCAGCGCCGCCCGGGGAAAGCATCCAAAGAAACCCAAGCCGTCATGCCTTCCCGGATCACCGGCGCATCGACCTCGTCGATCGGCGCCGAGACGATCAGGCAGCTATCATCGATCAAGTCGATCGCAGGAAGCGTCGGTATGCCCGTCGGTGAAGGGGTCACGAACTCGCCATGCTCCGCATTGACTTCGGCTACCACGCCGTCGAAAGGCGCCCTGAGCTGGGTGCGCTCCAGCACCGCCCGTGCGGCGGCTACCCTGGCTTGCGCCACATCGATGTTCGCGCGCGCGGCGTGGCAGACAGCCCTGGAGGCCTTCGCATCTGCCACGGCGCGCTCCATCTGCTCCTGGGAGATAAGCTTGCGCTCCCAGAGCTTGACCTGGCGCTCCGCTTCTGTCTCGGTCACGTCGGCGCGCACACAGGCCTCCTCGGCGCGGGCTCTGGCGGATACCAGCTCGTTGAGCGCAAGCCTTAGTTCGGCGCCGAGATCCTCGTTCCAGATTTCCAGCAGCAGCTGCCCGGCCTTGACGCGATCCCCTTCACGGACGTTTAAGCGCGAGACCTGCCCTCCCACAGCGGGCGCCAGGCGCGAACGGCGACAGGCTTTAACGGTGCCAGCCCGGGTATTGGCCACGCTTGCCTCTACTCGTCCCCGATCGACTCCCCACAATACCGCGGGTAGGGGTTTGGGGCGGGAGAAATGCCAAAATACCGCCGCAGCTGCGGCGGCCGCCAACAAAACGATGACTACAGGACGGAGCATGGAAAAAATCGCTTCAACCCGGGCCCCAACGATCTTCCGGCCAAGCCCAACTCGTAGCCGGGACCAATGGCCTTTCAGCTATGCGTAGACCTTCCCCGCTCGGCTTCCCCCTCCCCTTTAACGGTAAGTACCGGACAGAAGGCTCGCCCCACCACCTTTTCGGTCACGCTGCCGAGCGCAAGGTGCGAGACCCCGCTCGCCCCACGAGTCGACATTGCGATGATATCCACTTTCTCCTCCTCTGCCTTGGTCACGATCATTTTGTGCGGGACACCTACCTCCACTGCAATTCGGAAGGTCACTTGAGAGAGGCAGTCCGAAAAGTTATCTTCCAAAAATTCAACGATACGGGTCCTCTTTCTTTCGACCAATTCATCGAGCGAAGAAAATTCGTCATGCCTGGCAAGCCACGCCTCGGCCGGCGGGATCACGTGGTAGACGACAACCTCTGCCCCTTTGGCTCTAGCCAGCTCCAGGGCGCAGCGCACGCCCGCCTTGCAGGCAGGCGAAAAATCTACGGTAGTTAGGATCTTTCTGATTGTAATCATAAGGTCTCCCTGGGGGAAAGTCCCATAATGCGAACCAAACCCCTGGTTGTGCAAGAAATATGCCCTTTCTGCCCTCCTGCATTTTCACGGACATCTGATCGCCCGCCAGCTCGGTTTGGCTTTGTGGAGCCCTGGCACGAATTATGCGACTCGAACAGGAGAACGACCTCACAGAGATGCGAAGTGAAAACAAGAAAAATCCTAAGAAGATTTAAGAAGATCCTGGTACCGACCGACTTTTCCCGCCACTCGGACCTGGCGCTGCAATACGCTTCCATGCTCGCCCTCCAATTCAAATCCGAGCTCATCCTCATGCACGTGGTTGAGTCCTTGGCCTATAGTGTGACGGATACCTTAAATATCGTGGAACACCGCCGGGCACTGGAAACCATCGCCGGGACCCTCCTCGGCAATTTGTGCAAGGAAGTTCAAGCGAATGGGCTGGAGGTGAGAACGTTTCTGGCCAGCGGATACGCTTATAAGGAAATTTTAAAGCGGGCAAAACAGGAGCAGGTGGATCTGATCGTGATGGGCACTCATGGCCGAACCGGGGTCGAGCACCTGCTTCTTGGCAGTGTAGCGGAGAAACTCGTTCGTCTCTCCGCTTGTCCTGTGTTGACCGTGCGCCCACAGATGACCCGCGGCACAGCCCAAAAACGAAAACACCGATAAGTCTCTCTGGCCCGAGACGCTAATTGATGAAACTGCGAAAAGCGCATGCTGTCTCTTGTCAACTATGCGAAAACCAGGAGGTTGAGGCGCGTCATTACTCTCCGACTGCGCGACGAGGCCGGGTCTGGCGCAGAATGGCAATCACTTCTTCATCAGAGACCTGAGAGAAATCCTCAAAGAATTCCCCCACCGCGAAAAATTCTTCGGGCTCATACAAACAGATCACCTCGTCCGCTTCCGCGCGGATCCTCATCACAGTCCCCGGAGGTGCCACGGCCACGGCGGCTACGAGCTTCGCGGGCTTTCGACCGCGCAACGTACGCAAAGCGGCGATCATGGTGGCCCCAGTAGCGATGCCGTTGTCAACGACAATGACGGTACGACCTGTCGGGTTGATCGGTGGCCGGTAAGGGGTATAGAGGGCACGCCGCTGACGCAGGACCTTAAGCTGCGTCTCTTTTTCCTCCCGGATATAGTCGGCACTGATACCCAGCGCCCGCGTGTAGTCGCCCAGGTATGCCTGTCCCATCTCGTCGATGGCGCCGATCGCCAGCTCGGGCTGGCCCGGCGCTCCCAGTTTGTGAACGAGGACAACGTCCAATTCCGACTCTAGGACGTCGGCGATGATTTTGGCCATCGGGACGGCTCCCCGGGGTATACCCAGGACGAGAGGATTCTGCCCTTTATACTGGATCAGCTTCTCTGCCAACAAGCTTGCCGCGTGCTCCCGGCTGCGGAATCGCATAGGTCTATCTCCTTATTCCTTGCTGGGCCATCACTGATCAAGGCGTCGGCGCCGAGCTTGGCTTAGCGCTCCGGTGACGAAGTTTCTCCGCCCGAATGAGCCGGGTCACGGACGCCCACATAGACCCGTAGGCCTGAGCCTGTTCGTCCATGATTCTGGAGATGTCCGAAAAAGAGACCAAACCTACAAGCTCCCCACGCTCCACCACAGGCAACCTCTTGATTCGCCGCTCGGCCATGATCTCGGCAGCTCTCAACAGCTCTTCCTCTGGACGCTCCACGATAACGGGCCGGCTCATGTGAGTTGAGATTTTACAATCGCGGGGATCATGCGACTCACTAAGACACGCCAGCAAATCGCGGTCCGTGACGATCCCTTTGATCGCCTTATCCAGGATCACCACTAAGCAGCCGACGGATTTCTCCCGCATCCTTCGCGCCGCGCTCGCGGTGCTCTCCTCCGGGCTAACGGTCGCAACTTCCCGCACCATGATGTCCTTGAGCTTCATAGCCGGTCACCTGAGCGGCATCTTCCCTTGCCTAATAAGGGATGCCGAGCCTTTCGAGCTTGCGGTAAAGCGTGGAGAGACTGAGCCCCAAAAGCTCCGCCGCGCGCTTTTTGTCGCCTTCGGTCTTTTCCAGCACTTTCTCGATGTGGATCCTCTCGTACCCCTGCAGAGCGCCGTTGAGATTATCTTCCAGGAACACGTCATGATTGGCGCCCTGCTGTCCGGGGAGGTCGGCGGGCGTAATCCACTCCCCATTGCCCATGATCATGCCCCGCTCCAGGACATTATCCAGCTCGCGGACATTCCCCTTCCAGGGCATGGACATGAAGATCCTCATGGTCGGATTGTCCACGCCCCTGTAATTCCTCTTCATCTCTTGGTTGTGGCGCTTGATCAGGTGCTCGACCAACAGAGGGATGTCTTCACGTCTCTCGCGCAGCGGCGGAATGTGAAGGCCGACGACGTTCAGGCGATAGTACAGGTCTTCCCGGAACCGGCCGGCTTCCGTCTCTTTCTTGAGATCACGGTTCGTCGAGGCGATAATCCGGACATCGACGGGGATCGGATTAGTCGAGCCGACGGGCAAGACTTTTTTCTCTTCGATGACCCGGAGCAGCTTGGGTTGCAGGCTCAATGGCATCTC
>JACPSF010000384.1 GCA_016193385.1 Deltaproteobacteria bacterium | reverse complement strand
CCCGCGAGCGCGGTTCGGCTCCACCCAAACTCTTGCCCCAAGGGGACTAGGTACGTGGAGAAAGCCTGGAAAGAGATACCGGTCAGGAACTGGGCGAAGAACCCGACGCCGACAATCACCCAGCCATAAAAGGGCTTACGCCGCTGACCCAGCGCCGCCATGGTGTTCCCTCCTGCCAGGCGTTGAGCGATGGTGCGAGTTCACCGCCGAGGGAGTGAGCTGCGCCGGCCTGTTTTTGGAGCTTAAGGAGCACAGCAGAAAGGACGGACTGGTCCTTTTCCGCAATTTGAAGTCGAGAGTATCTGATAAGGGCGTCTTAGGTCAACCTCACGATCGGCAAGCAGATGATGATGAAAAACGGGTGGGAGCTGAAGTCTTCTTGGTCTGTTTAGTAAGTCAACTCAGTCAACAACGTACCCTAAGTACACTGACTCTCCGCACGAGCGAGACAGCTAGACAGCGCTCTGAGATCATGCCGTGGGTTACGTGAAGAGACTCCTTTAAATTCCTCTGATGGTAAACGTGCTTGACTGTGAAGCGGCTGAGATACTTCGATGCTAGACCCTGCTCCCACGTTAGCCCGGAGTGCCACAGGCAGTGCCAGGCTCGGGCGGATTGAAGTTCTTGAGGAACTCGGCGTCAGTCTTGTTCAGCTTGGCTGGGATCGCGAGCTGGTCCCGGCAGTTAGCCCTGGCTAGCCCTACGAGTCGTCCTAGAACTCCGCGCATGTCCTCGTCGCTCAGCGTCCGCGTTGACAGGTCCGGGTTGTCACGATTGCGCAGCACAAGGATCTCGTGGAGCTGGATCAGTGTGACCTTTGCTCTTGCCCGGTCCTCAGCCTGCTGCTGACCCGTTCGCCCCGCTCGTTCGAAGTCCTTCTTCACGCGTTCGTAGTCATTGACAAGCGTATGCGCGCGGATCCGATCGGACTCTAGCCGCGGCCGGCCGCCAACGATGGTCGAGCCCTCATCCACCACCGTGATCTGCGGCCCCGGAACTGGCGGCGGTCCGCCGATAATCCCATTAGTCTTCTCCAGCTCATGGGCGATGAGAGTTTGCGCAACATTGAGAAGGGCGTCGGCCCTCTTTGTGAACTCCTGCCCGTCGTTCACCACACCATTCACCCATGCCATGCAAAGGTTGTACAGGCCGTCACGGTAGAGCTGGAGTCCCTGGCTCCGGTGAAACAGGCTCTGCACCGTGGTCGCGAGCTGCTTGGCCAGCTCCAGCCGCCCGCTGCCTTCTGCCTCCGGCGTTTTCACCGCCGCCTGCACCGCGAACGTCAGGCTGTTGGCAATGTTCTCGGCCGCGTCCGGCGGCGGTTCCGAGCAGAATCGCCCGAATGTCTTCTTATCCTCGGGATCTATGCGAACCAAAACGATCCGCCGCTCGGCCGTCGTCGCCAGCGTGCCCACCGGCTGGCTCCCGATCCGGCCCACCCGGTCCTCGATCACCGGGTTCGTCTTCGGCTCGGCGAAGATGCTTAGCCCGCAGGCGGCGAGCCCAACCACAGCCACTCCAAGAAGACCAGCGTATCCGAGGTAAACTCTCATTCTTTGCTCCTCCTTGACCCTCGCTACTCATGCCGATTACTCTGCGCCTCGCCGGGGCCGGTTCCTGTAGGAGCTGCGGACTCTTGAACACCAGGTTGGTGGCGTACTCAGACTGGGTGGTTACCCAATAGTAATGCCTGGGAGCGAGCATGTCCCGCAGCAACGGGTTGATCCGGCACGCATACCGATCCAGCAGAGCCATCCACTCCAGGTTCGTAAGCCGAAATGATAGGAATTCCCTTTTTGAGCGTTGGGCACCGAGAACGCAAGAATTCCCGAAACAGCCACCCGTCACCAATCCTTCCGGGCCCAAGCGGCTGGCGCAAAGGCAATCTCGCCGACCCTCGCTCACTTTGTGGCGGACAATATCCGATAACGAGCTATTATGTCAAACTATAGAATTGTCGGCGGCGAAAAGCTACGCCTTTCCTGATTGCGGTAAGGAGGCTTTTAAATCGCCTGAAGGCGGGATAAGGGGGCGGGAGTCTTTTACGACGGGAAAGCCATCCACACGACCTGCTCGCGCGTACAGGCAGGCACGTAGAACCGGTGGGTCATGTCGCCGCGGGGGCTATTAAATCCAGCGCGGCGAAGGGACTGGTGTTGAACGACCCCGAATTATACTTCGACGGCGGTTCCCACTTTGCGCTCGATGGGTTTCCGATAGACGAGCCGGGCCGGGCCCACATCCTGAATGGCAATGTCTGTGGTCTTGTTTGACGATAAGCTGACCCTGAATGTGGGGAGCGTTGACGTCACAATAGTTTATTGGTTATAGGAGACAGGGAATGAAAAGACTGTGCATCGACACGGGCGGGACTTTCACCGATTGCCTGGTGCTCACCAAGCTCGGCGCCAAGACCGGGATGATCACCACTAAGAACTTCCGCGACATCATCGAGATCCGCCGCGGGGTCGAGGAGCGGACCACCACGGTAGTCATCCCGCCGGGCTTCGTCTGCCAGGTGGACTCGCACAAAAACTACCTGCTCCACGCGGCGACAGCTTAAGGGGGAAAGCAACCATGGCAGAGAACAAAGGCATTACTATCGATCCCACGACGCTGGCGACAGTGTGGCACCACATGCAGACCACGTGTCGCGAGATGCGCCACTTGCTGGAGCGCACCTGCCAGAACTACCTCATCGGCCAACTCAGGGACGTCTCGGTGGGCTTCTGGGGCGCGGACGGCCAGATGATCACCGCGCCGCTGGGCATGCCCAACCAGTTCATGGCCACAGGGCTGGCCATCCAGGCAGTGTACGAGAAGATCGGCGACGACCTCCATCCCGGCGACGTGATCCTGACCAATGACCCGTACGGCGCCCACTGTCCTCACCTGCCGGACTGGGGCTTCATCCGCCCCATCTTCTATAAGGGCAGGCTGCTGTTCTTCACCATGGTCCGCGGGCACCAGGAGGACACGGGGGGCGCTTTCCCCGGCGGCTACTTCGCCAACGGGTACGACATTCACGCCGAAGGCATCCGCATCCCGCCGATCAAGGTGTTCGATCGGGGCAGGGAGCGCGCGGACATCCTCGAGCTGGTCTGGAACAACGTCCGCTATCCAAAGGGCATTCGCATCGACAACTACGCCATGATTGCCGCCACCACCCTCGCGGAGGAGCGGGCCCTGGACTTGGTGGAGCACTACGGTCCCGAAACGGTGCTGGCCTCACTGAACGAGATGATGGACCGCACAGAGCGGGCGGTGCGGAGCGAAATCCGCCCTATGCCCGATGGCACCTACCGCGGCGAGGCCGCCACCGACGACGACGGCACGGTGCTG
>JACPSF010000032.1 GCA_016193385.1 Deltaproteobacteria bacterium | reverse complement strand
GGGAGTTGGAAAGGGAGTTGAACCCGCAGACGGCTACAGGAAGGGGTGGGGTTGGATTGCCCTGCTATTTTGATCAGCAAGATTTTCTCTCGGTTTTAAAAAGCTACATGCTTCAACTGCTAAGTCCCATGATTAGCAGGCTAAAACCAGGTGAGTTCTTTTTGGAAAAAACTCCGGAACACGGCATGTTCATTCCAGAGATAAAAGAATTACTTCCTGAGTGCCGAATTATTCACATTCTGCGAGACGGTCGGGACGTAGTGGCTTCCATATTGGCGGCATCGCGAACATGGGGCTCTAGTTGGGCTCCGCGGAACGCCCGTGGAGCCGCGTTGATGTGGGTAGAGCGCGTCCAAACCACAAGGGATGCGGCGAGAAAATTGTCGGAGCGAGAATTTTGCGAGGTGACCTATGAAGAACTATGGGCATCTACGGACAGGGTCCTAAAAAGACTTTCCGAGTTCCTCGGCATTACTTGGAGTGACGCCGAGATACGGGACGCAATCGATGCCAATCGGTCGGATGTAACGAAGGCTGGTGGCGGGACGCCGGTTCCGATTTACGGTGAGGTTGCTAAACGCACAGGCCCGGTGGCAAGAGAGCCTGAAGAGTTTGTGCACAGAGGTATGCCCGGTGGCTGGAAGAAAGATTTATCTTTAAGGGAAAAATTCCAAGTTTGGTGCGTCGCTTCTGGAACCATGGCTGAGGCTGGGTATCCTTCGTCTTTATCGAGATGGCTATTTGTCGACGGGCCATCTTGAACTATACGTCCTCATCTTCCCCCTCGGCTCGAGAATGATCGCTTAAGACCAGGTAATAGGTGGCTTTGTTCGAATGATTTGCGATTTCGTCATCGGAGCGGAGGTCACGAGCAACGTTGAGCCAGTTCGCCATTCCGAGAATCCTTCTGGCGAGCTCGGCCCAAAAACCTCTGTGGCCTCACCCTATGTAGTCCTCCTTCGTTGTGTCTAATCTTCCTGAGAGCCATCCATCGTAGCGAATCGTTTTATCATCCCCTTTTCTGGAAGAGGTATGCGGCACGCCGATGGGCGGGAGCTCGGTGGTTTTCGTTGCCGGGAGGACCGGGTTAGCAGGCTTCTTTCGCAGCTTTTTCGACAACGCCTCGATAGAGATCTTCAAAGCGAGCAGCCACTATCTCCCACGCATAGTCGTTGCGTGCTCGCAGAAATCCGTTGTCGGTCAATTTTCGCCGCAGTTCTGGATCCGTCAAAAGCTTTGCGATCGCGCGGGCAAGCGCTTGCGAATCTCCTGGTTGCACTAGCATTCCCGTGACTCCGTCCTCAACGACCTCCCGGATGCCCCCAACGCACGTGGCAAGGACACAAAGGCGGGCAGCAAAGGCCTCCAGAAGGACGACTCCCTGCCCTTCCGTGTCGCTTGTGGGGACGACGAGCAGATCAGCGGCGGCATAAAAATCCGGCAGGAGTTCGTTGCGAAGGGCGCCCCAGAAGCGAACTTTCAGGGTTCCAGATGCCCCGTGTGTGCGTTGCTGCAATCGATCGGCATCCTGACCTTCTCCCACCACCCATAACCGAATTTTGAGCCGAAGACTTGAAGGCAAAAGGGAAAGTGCATCGAGCAAAAACTCGACGCCTTTACCCCGGACGACCCGACCCACGAAGAGGATGACGAGATCGTCCTTATTGAGTCCACTTCGTAGACGGCCGCGCTCGCCCTTTCGGAATCGCTCTACGTCCACGCCCATTGGGATGATATGGGGCTTAATCGTTGCGGTGTCTGGCCCGAGAGCCTCCGCTGTGGCATGGCTGTTTGCGGTCCAGGCCTCACATTTGTGCAGCACTTTGCGCTTGATCCGGTCAAGCAGTCCGTTTTTTAGACGGAACGCGTCGCTCCCGTGCACCGTGGTGAGCACCGGGACGCGGTGCCAGGATTTGCTGAAGGTAGCGAGCAAACCTTGAGGTATCAGCCAGTGAGCATGGATCAGGTCAAGCCGCTCCTTCCGCGCCAGGCGCAGCAGGGAGTTGCCCATCGCCGCAACGAAAAAGGGCACTTGAATCCAGAGCGAGGGGCTCTCCCTAAGATTGTGTAAGATCCCGGAGCCGTAGGCTAATTTTTGCATTCGCTTGGGGAAATACTGAAAACGGTGCACACTAACTTGGCCTTCGGTCAAGGTCCCGCTAGCGCCGTCCGAAGGGGCCAGTACGTGAATGCTTAGGCCGCGGTTGCATAAATGGTGGGCGAGGTGGCGCAGGAAGACCCCGGCATGGTCGTCTTCGCTACGCGGGTAACTGGAAGTGAGGAAAAGTATTTTTAACGGCTTCTGTTGGTCCACGTAGCACTCTTCCTGCCTTGATTCACGCCGCGACCACCAATCAGTAGGCGCATTCACGCCTGATTTTACGCCAACCCCTTGTCCAAAACCAGCGGGGCGAGTAAAATAGTGAGCTTGTTACCGTCCGGAAAGGCTCAGCCAGAGCTCGGAACTCGAGAAGAAGTCAGTCGTACCATGAAAGCTTCGCTCGGCCCCGAAAACACAGATGTCGTGTTATTATGCGGCGGAAGGGGAAGTCGCCTGGGTCCGCTCACTCAAAGCATACCTAAACCACTGCTTACTGTGGGACAGAAACCTTTTTTGTTTTACCTGCTGTTAAGGCTTCGCCGGCAGGGTTTTCACCGTTTTATTCTCGCCACCCATTACTTGAGCGAAAAATTCAAGGACTTTTTAACGATCTACGATGAGTTTACTCCGGCTACGATAGTGATTTCGGAAAAAGAGCCTCTGGGAACGGGAGGCGCGCTGCGACACGCGGCGGCTTGGGTGCGGTCTCCCTGCTTTGTCGCGCTCAATGGAGACTCTTTTATCCCCCAGCCTTTGCTTCCGGTCCTGAGCAGCCATGTCCGGCTGAGCAAGAGCTTTACCATGATCGCCGCGCGGAGCGAGAACGTCGTTGGCGGGGCGGAAAACAAGGGGGCCCTGGAGATCGGCGATGACGGGCAGATCGTTGGGCTTTCTCCCGGTGCGAAGAGCCAGTGCTGGGTCAATGCGGGCGTCTACATTCTCGACCGGGATATGGTGCTGTCCTGGCCAGAAGGGCGCTACGATCTCGAGACCAATCTGATGGCGTTATTGGGTCAAAGGAGGGGACAGGTTTTCTTTTCCGAGAATCGCCTGCTCGATATTGGTACCCCTGAGTGCTACGCCGAGGCAAATCAGGTGCCGGCCTTTTTTGCTTTGGAGGACGTCGCTTGAATGCGTATCGGGTCACGTTTGGTCACATCGAGGTCGGCGAGTTGGGGCGACGCTATCTGGAGCAGGCTTTAAGCCGCAACTGGGTTTCTGAAGGCACCAACGTCCAGCTATTTGAGGCCCGCTTTGCCGGGCGATTTGGCTACCGCCACGCCATCGCGACCAGCTCCGGGACCGACGCCGGGATCGGCGCCGTGGCAACGCTGCTTGACCTTGGGGCCCAGCGGGGAGACGAGGTGATTACGCCAGCCCTCGCCTTCACTGCCACGGCCAACTGCGTCCTCGCCGCCGGGCTAGTGCCTAAATTCGTTGATGTGGAGCTGGAAACCCTTAATATCAATCCCTCGCTGATCGAGGCTGCCATCACGCCCAGGACGAGAGCGATTCAGGTGGTCCACACGATGGGAAAGCCCTGCAAGATGGGTGAGATCCTGGACATCGCCCGGCGCCATGAACTGGTTGTGATTGAGGACTGCTGTGAGGCGCACGGCGCGACTTTGGGGGGGAAGGTGGTGGGGTCGTTCGGCGACCTGAGCCTGTTCAGTTTTTACGCTGCGCACCTGATATGCAGCGCCGAAGGAGGGATGATCGTGACTGACAAGCAGGAGTTGGCCGATCTGTGCCGCTCGCTCCGCAGCCACGGTCGGCGGGGCGGCCAGCTCTACTTCCACTTCGACCGCGTGGGATTCAACTCCAAGATGAACGATCTAGAGGCAGCCATTGGGTTGGAAGGGCTCGAGCTGTTTGATCAAAACTTCCAAATTCGCCGGCGGCATCGCCAGCGCCTGCTGGATCTTCTTGCTCCGCTAGAGGAACGGATCATTCTTTGCCGCGACGGTCCGCTCGAGGTGATCTCGCCCCATGCCTTCCCGCTGGTCCTGAGGGATGAGAGGCGCTCGGTGGATGGGTTGTACGACCACCTGGAAGGCCGAGGCATCCAATGCAAGACTCTCTTCGGTTCGCTCCCGACTCAACATCGGGCATTTGTTTTTTTGGGTTATAAAGCGGGTGACTTTCCCGCCGCGGAGAGGATCGGCCGGACCGGGCTCCATTTCGGTCTTCACCAGTATCTCACCGATGCCGACATTGATTTTATTGCCGAGAGTCTTGTGAGCTATTTCGTGTAGAGGGAGGCCGAACGAAAATGCTCAGTAAGGACGAAGCTCTCACCGTGTATCGGAAACTTATCCTGGTGCGCGTCGCGGAGGAAAAGATCCGCGAGGAGTACTTCAAGGACGAGATGAAAACCCCGGTTCATCTCGGCATCGGCGGGGAGGCGATCTCGGTGGGCGTATGCCACTGCCTGCCTGAGGGCGCTACGACTTTCGGCACCTACCGTAACCACGCGCTCTATCTGGCCGTGACGGGCGACAGCGACACATTTTTCGCCGAGCTTTACGGAAAGCTGCCCGGTCCGGGAAAGGGGAAGGCAGGCTCCATGCACCTGTCGGCGCCGAAGCATGGGCTGTTGGCCACCTCCGCTGTGGTGGGAACGACCATCCCCGTGGCCGTCGGGGCTGCGCTAGCGCATGCCTATAACAACATATCCCATGTTGTTGCTGTCTTTTTCGGCGACGGCGCGGTAGAGGAGGGGGTGTTTTGGGAGAGCCTTAACTTTGCTTGCTTGAAGCGCTTGCCGGTTTTGTTTGTGTGCGAAGATAACGCTTTGGCGATCCACGCGCACGCATCGGAGCGGCGCGGATTCCGCTCTATTCCCGAAGCCGTGCGAGCTTTCGACTGCCACTTGGTGGGCGACGATGGCACTGACGTTGTCCGCGTAATCCAATCTACTCGCGACGTTCTCGGCAAGATGTCGGAGGAGTCCAAACCCGCTTTTCTCCACTTCAACTATTTCCGCTTTCTCGAGCATGTGGGGCCGAGAGAGGATTTCGACGCGGGCTATCGGCGAAGGCCTGGTCCAGAGGAGCTAGAAAGGTTGGACCCGGTCCTGCGCTTCGAGAAGGAGCTCCTGAAGATCGGCCTTACTAGCCGCGAGATCGAGAGCTTGCGAAAGGAAGCTGCGACGCGGATCGAGCGCAGCGCCGAGGCTGCGCAAAAGGCTCCTTTTGCCCCCCCGGCGGAACTTTACTCAGACGTATGGGCGTAAAGTCTCTCATCACCTTCCGAGAGGCTCTCAATCTGGCTCTTACCAGGGAGATGGAGCAGGATCCGTGCGTGTTCGTGTTCGGCCTTGATGTCGCCGACCACAAAAGGATTTTTGGCAGTACCGAGGGCCTGGTGGAGAAGTTCGGCAGGGAGCGGTGTTTTGGCACCCCGCTCTCGGAGGATGCCATGACCGGGGTGGCTGTGGGTGCCGCCATTTCGGGGCTCAGGCCAGTCCACGTCCACATCCGCGCTGACTTTCTGCTTCTGGCGATGAATCAGATCGGCAATATGATGTCCAACCTCCGTTATATGAGCGGCGGGAAACTCAAGATCCCGCTGGTCGTGCGCGCCGTGATCGGTCGCGGTTGGGGACAGTCCGCTCAGCACAGCAAATCGCTTCATAGCATGTTTGCCCATTTTCCCGGCCTCAAGGTGGTCCTGCCCACCACGCCCCAGGATGCTTACAGCCTTTTGCGCGCTTCGATTCGCGATGACAACCCGGTCATCTTCCTCGAGCACCGCTGGCTCTATGACATTTCGGGAGAGGTGGATGAGGATGAGCCCGCTCGTCTGGGTCAGGCTGTGGTCCGCCGCTCTGGCGAGGCCGCGACCTTGGTCTGTACTTCCTGGATGAACGTAGAGGCTATGAAGGCAGCGGAGGTCCTGGCCCGGAGCGGCATCGAAGTCGAGATCATCGATGTGCGCACAGCCGTGCCGCTGGATGAAGAGACGATGGTCCGTTCCGTAAACAAAACCGGCCACTGCATTGTAGCGGACTATGATTGGACCTTCTGCGGCTTTGGGGCCGAAGTTGCTGCTGTGATCGGTCGGAGATGTTTCGGCCGCCTCAAACGGCCGGTCGAGCGTCTCGGGTTTGCCGCGGTTCCCTGTCCTACGACACGGCCGCTCGAGAATCTTTTCTACCCATCGGCGCCCACCCTTATCCGGGTCGTGGAAAGGCTTCTGGGGCTCGCGGAGACGGATTTGAGCGGAGAATCGTTCTACAGCTACGAGCAGCGTTTTAAGGGGCCTTTTTAAGCGGGGAGTATGGCAGCCCTAGAAAACTTGACCATTTATATAGCGGGACACAGGGGTCTGGTCGGCTCCGCTTTGGTCAGGCGATTTTCCCGGCTGGGAGGCGTCGATTTGGTCACCGCGTCCCGGGCGGAGCTGGACCTCACGCAAAGCCAGGCAGTAGAGTCCTTTCTCCAAAGCGTCAAACCCGACGTCGTGATTGTTGCCGCCGGCAGGGTGGGCGGCATCTTAGCTAACTCCCTCTACCCAGCCGATTTTATCTATGAGAATCTGCTGATCCAGGCCAACCTCGTCCATTCTTCATGGAAGGCTGGGGTCAAGCGGCTGCTCAGTTTCGGCAGCGCCTGCATGTATCCAAGAGATTGCCGCCAGCCGATGAGCCCGGAGATGCTGCTCAGCGGCAAGTTGGAGCCGACAAGCGAGCCTTATGCGATTGCTAAGCTGGCTGGGCTCTCCCTTTGCACTTCCTACAATCGCCAGCACGGGACGGCCTATGTCACCTTGGTGCCCTGCAACCTCTACGGCCCGGGGGATTCCTTTGACCCAACGCAGTCCCATGTAATCGCCGCCCTGCTGTTGAAGTTCCACAAAGCGAGGGCGGGTCGTGTCAAGTGCCTTGAGGTGTGGGGAGATGGCCGGGCACGGCGCGAGTTTCTTTACGTTGATGATCTGGCGGAAGCGTGCGAGCTTTTGCTGCGCTCTTACGAGGATTTGGAGCCGGTCAACATCGGCTCAGGCCGATGTGGTGGGCTATGAGGGCGAGATCCGCTGGGATACCTCTCGCCCAGCGGGAGCCCCGGAGAAACTGCTCGAATCCAGCGCGGTCAGGGCCCTCGGGTGGTCTCCTCGTACTGATCTCCGCACCGGGCTGAGGCAGACGTATGCTTGGTTTCTAGAAAATCACCCAGGACGAGAGAAGGGGAAAAGTGAAAATCCTGGTCACGGGGGGGGCAGGATATATCGGATCGATCCTGGTTCCCCACTTGCTGCAAAACGGCCATGAGGTCACCGTCATCGACAACCTCATGTATCAGCAGACCTCACTTCTCGATTGCTGCCACGATCACAAACTAAAGATCGTGCGCGGTGATGCTAGGGACGGGCGGCTGATCGCAGAACATCTCAAGTGGGCCGACGCCATCTTCCCGCTTGCCTGTCTCACGGGCGCCCCGATTTGTGACCGTGACCCCGTCGGAGCGCGGACGGTGAACCTGGATACTGTCAAAAAGCTGCTCGATCTGCGAAGCAAGGAGCAGCGAATCATTTTTCCCACCACCAACAGCGGCTACGGCATAGGCCAGAGCGGCATCTTCTGTACCGAGGAGACCCCTCTGGCGCCGATCTCGCTTTACGGCCGCCTGAAGGTCGAGGCCGAGGCCTTGCTCCTCGACAGCGGGAGTACGATCACCCTGCGCCTTGCTACCGTCTTCGGGATCAGCCCGAGGATGCGGCTCGACTTGCTGGTCAATGACTTTACGTATCGCGCCGTCACTGACGGATACGTGGTCCTCTTTGAATCCCATTTCAAGCGCAATTACATTCATGTGCGCGATGTCGCGCGCGCGTTCACGCACTGCCTGGATCATTTTGAAAAGATGAAGGGGGAACCGTATAATATCGGGCTTAGCGATGCCAACTTGTCCAAGCGTGAGCTGTGCGAGGAGATCCAAAAGCAATTGCCCCATTTCTACTTTGTCGAAGCCGCTATTGGCAAAGACCTTGACCAGCGAAATTACATCGTGAGCAATGAAAAGGTGGAGCGCGCGGGGTTTAGAGCCACCATTTCGCTCCAGGCAGGTATTGCGGAGTTGATCCGGGGCTACCAGGTGCTGCGAAAGTCGGGCCACTCCAACGTCTAACGAAAAGACCAGTCGCGATGGAGACAGGGAATCAAGGGGGCTCTGGTTCTAGCCCGGTGGGGAGCCAATGACGCAGTTGGATTTAGTGCTCGTGAATCCCGGAAACCGCCGCCAGGTCTATCAATCTCTGGCTTCCAGGCTCGCCGCAATTGAGCCTCCCGTGTGGGCGGGTCTGATAGCGACATGCGTTCGCGACCGCGGCTTTTCCGTCCAGGTAGTAGACGCTGAAGCGGTAGATTGGACCGCCGAGGAAGCAGCCAAGCAAATCGTCGAGATGGCTCCCGCCCTGGTTGGCGTCGTGGTCTACGGTCACCAGCCTTCGGCGTCGACACAGATCATGCCCGCTGCGGGGGCCCTCTGCGACAGGCTCAAACAGCTGGCTCCGGAGATCAAAGTGCTCCTGGTGGGAGGCCATGTCGCAGCGCTGCCGGAGCGCACCCTCCGAGAGGAACGCACCGACTTCGTCTGCGGCGGGGAGGGTCCTTATACGATTCTGGAGCTCTTGGGGGCTCTTAAGGCGGGTCGCCCAGAGGATTACCGCAAGGTGCGCGGCCTTTGGTACTGGGAGGATGGCGGCATCAAGACGAATCCGACCGCCCCGCTGGTCAAGAATCTGGATGTGGAGATGGCGGGCGTTGCGTGGGACCTCCTGCCGATGGAGAAGTACAGGGCGCACAACTGGCATTGCTTTGGCGTCCCTGAGCGGCAGCCGTATGCGGCCTTCTACACCACGCTTGGCTGCCCTTACCGTTGTAGTTTCTGCTGCATTCAGGCTCCGTTTAAGGGTGGCGAGAAAGTGCTCGGCTACAAAGACGCCGTTAACAGTTATCGTTTCTGGAGCCCCGGTAACGTCATCGCGCAGATTGACCGGTTAGTGCGCGAATATGGGGTCCGGAACATAAAGATAGCGGACGAGATGTTTGTCTTGAACCCCAAGCATGTGGGGGAGATCTGCGACCGCATCATTAAACGCGGTTACGATCTCAATCTCTGGGCCTATGCCCGGATAGACACCGTAAAGGACGGGATGGTGGATCGGCTCAAGCAGGCGGGTTTCAACTGGCTTGCCTTCGGCATCGAGGCAGCCAGCGCCCGGGTACGCGATGATGTGCAGAAAGGTTTTGAGCAGGAGGAGATCTTTGAGACGATTGAGAAGGTACGGTCGGCAGGCATAAACGTAATTGCCAATTTTATCTTTGGCCTGCCCGAGGATGATCTCGAAAGCATGGAGCAAACCCTTAAGCTAGCCATGGACCTCAATTGCGAATTCGTGAATTTCTATTGCACGATGGCCTATCCTGGCTCCTCGCTCTATCAGCTGGCTCTCCAGCAGAGCTGGGAGTTGCCGGGAAAGTGGTCCGGTTACTCCCAGCACTCGGCGGACACGCTGCCGTTGCCCACTAAGCATTGTTCCTCCGCGGAAGTGCTGGGCTTTCGGGACCGCGCCTTTCAGGTCTATTTCAGCAGCTCTAGGTACCTGGATTTGATCACCCGTAAGTTTGGTTACGAGACCGCACAACATATCCGCGAGATGGCCGATCACCAACTGGAGCGAAGGCATGCCTGATTCTCGCGGAGACCAAACCGTCGCAGGACTGGCGGCCTGCTTTCGGTGATGGAGGGCTTCCTCTCTTTGCATTCCCCATGATTATCAGCCGGACACCTTTCCGTATATCGTTTTTCGGGGGCGGGACCGACTACCCGGTATGGTTCCGGGACAATGGTGGCGCGGTCCTGGCTACAACCATCAACAAGTACTGCTACATCAACTGTCGCTTTCTCCCTCCCTTTTTCGACCACCGGAGCCGCATCGTGTGGTCCAAAATCGAGCTCGTGAGAGACACGGCGGAGATTCAGCATCCTGCGGTGAGGGAGGCGCTGCACTTTCTCGGTATCACCGATGGGGTCGAAATCCACCACGACGGTGATGTCCCGGCACGCGGCGGTCTTGGCTCCAGCTCCGCCTTTACGGTTGGTTTGTTACATGCCTTGTATGGCCTCAAGGGGGTCATGCCTAGCAAAGCACAACTGGCGCAGGATGCCATCCGCCTTGAGCAGGACCAACTCCGGGAGAATGTCGGCTCGCAGGATCAGGTGCTTGCAGCCTTCGGCGGGTTCAATCGCGTCGAGTTTTCTGGCAAAAGTGAGTTTCATGTCTTTCCGATCATCCTGAAACCGGAGAGGCTGGAACTCCTCCATGACCATTTATCGCTTTTCTTTACCGGATTCTGCCGCAATGCCTCGGAGATCGCCGGCGAGCAGATTCGGGTGACCCATCGGAAGAAAGGAGAACTTAAGACAATGCACCAGATGGTCGATGCGGCCATCAACATTGCGACTACGCACACAGACATTGTGGAGTTTGGCAAGCTGTTGCATGAGAGCTGGCTGCTTAAAAGAAGCTTGACCGATAAGATCTCTACGCCGATGGTTGATGAGATGTACGAGGCCGCACGAAAAGCCGGGGGCATCGGGGGTAAGCTTCTGGGAGCCGGTGGGGGCGGCTTCCTCCTCGTGTTTGCCCGTCCGGAAGATCATCCGAGACTTAGAAGGGTGCTGGGTCGGCTCTTGTGCGTTCCGTTTAAGTTCGAGAGCCATGGGAGCCAGATCATATTCAACGAACCTGCCCCGCAGGAATGAGTATGCTGGCGGTTTGTGAGCTGAGATCAGATTGGTTGCGGGAACCCCTTCATACTTTGACTTGATGGCTAACGTTACGCCAATGTATTTTCTCTTTGCTGTTTTTGTCTTCGGGGCCGTCGTGGGGAGTTTTCTCAATGTCTGTATTGTGCGTTTGCCGAAGGGGGAGTCGCTCATCTCTCCACCCTCTCATTGTCCGCAGTGTGAAGCGTCCATCCCTTTTTATGACAACATCCCTTTGATCAGTTACCGCGTTCTTACGGGTCGCTGCCGCTTCTGCCGCGAAAAAATTTCGCCGCGCTACTTTGTTGTCGAACTTTTGATGGCACTTTTTGCTGTTGCTCTTTGGCTCCGTTTTGGTTTCGGCATCACTTTTCTCGTCGCGTTCATCTTTGTGGCCGCCCTCATCGTGATCTCGTTTATTGATCTCGATGTCAGAATTGTCCCGGACGTGATCAGCCTTCCCGGGATTGGCGTCGGTCTACTGATCTCGGCGGTCATTGGGTTATGGTCTGTGGCTCCGCCACCTGTCATTCCAAATCCACTAAGCTCTCTATTCGGAATCCTTCTCGGTGGTGGAATCCTTCTGCTCGTCGCCTGGGGGTATCAATTTTTTACCGGTAGGGAGGGTATGGGGGGTGGGGATGTGAAGCTCCTCGCTATGATTGGCGCATTTCTGGGATGGCCTGCTGTGCCTGTTACGCTATTTTTCGCCTCCTTGGCCGGCTCCCTGGTTGGCCTTGTGCTCATCGCAAAAAAAGGTGTGGGTGTCAAATATGCCCTTCCTTTTGCGCCTTTTCTGTGCATGGGTGCCATCTTTCATCTATTTTTTAGCAAAGAAATAATTGCGTTCTATCTGCTGCTCGATTAGTCGAGTTCTAGCCATTTTATCTCATTATTTGTCAGCATTACGCTATTTGTCATTATGCGGTTGCACAACGCTTCGGGCGTATATTCTTTATCCGAAGAAAACCTTTCATTTACAGATAGTTAAACCATCTCCTAAAGCATCCCTATTTGGCATGTTTTTGGCTAACCCCGTCAGACAGGAAATACTCGGGCCTGCCTCTGTTCAAGGTTTTGCGTGACCAAAGTTGCAAAAATGGAACATGGGTACGGGGGCGAAAGGTTGTGCTGGCTGTAGCGACCCCGAGTTTTCTTTCCTGGATGCCTACAATCAGGCTAACCTCTGCTGCGCGTCAAGTGGCAACCGACCTGCAGGTGGCCAGGATGAAAGCCATCTCGCAAAACACCAACAACACAGTCACGTTTAACACCACAACAGGGACCTACACCTTCACCCTCGGCACCGACTCCCGCGACATCAGCCAGCTTTATCCGGGGATTACCATCCTGTCTGTTTCCTCGAATCCAGTCTTTACCCCGCGTGGCACCGCCAGCGCGGGCGCGGAGATTAAGCTGAATAACGGCTCAGCGCAGAAGTTTGTTTGCGTAAAGGCCGTGGGGCGCGTGAATATACAAGACACAACTTGCACGTAGCAGTGTCTTCAAGAAAGTATATTTGTGGAGGATCCGCGATGAAGGGGGCAAAGCCAAAATATCGAGTCGCGAACCGCGCCAGCGCCAGATGTAAAACATCCGCCGGGTTTACGCTGATCGAGATTTTGGTGGCTATGTCAATTTTCGCCGTTGCAGTGTTGGGGCTCGCCGTCGGGGCAACTTCGGTCATGAGAGCGAATCAGACGAGCTATTTCAACACTATCGCTACCAATATCGCCCAGGATAAGCTGGAGGAGCTAAAAGGGATGACCGTTGCCGCCTTGCCAAGCTGCCCCTCGTATACCACCGCGGGCTGCTCGGATACCAAGACCTCCCTGGGGCTCACTTTCAGCCGGAGCTGGCAAATTATCGCCAATTCTCCTACCTCAGGGGTCAACCGCCTCGACGTCAAAGTCGATTGGACGGATTATAGGAGCCACAGTCTGACTTTTTCCTCGGCGGTCAAGCAGTAAGAACTCATGTCGTTCAAACGGTTCAAGATGCCAGGTTTGTCGGCGCGCGTTGCGCTTGACGGGCCGGAGAACGGATTTACGCTGGTGGAGTTCTTGATATCCATTTTGATGACGTCCCTGATTGTCAGCGCGATCTACAGCATCTTCCGCGTGCAGACCCATTCCGTTAAGCTCCAGGAGAACCGCCTGGAGGCCCAGGAGTACACTCGTAACGTGCTCGACATCATGGTCCGGGAGATCAGAAACGCTGCGTATAATCCCCTTGGAGTAACGAGTGGGGCCAGTTGCGGAGGCGGTGTCGTGGCCGGGGCACCCGCCATCATTACAGCTACCAGCACAGCAATTACCTTTACCTATGATTTCCGCGGGAGCGTCGCTTCGTCAGATCCAGATGGTGACTGCAATGATCCCAATGAAGAGCTTACGTATCAGTATGAGTCGCCGGGTCCGCAGAACTGCGCCTCAGGCTTCGGCGACGTTACCCGGAGGGCAAAAGACGAAAGCGGGACAACCGTGACGCAACCCCTGACCGACTGCAACGTGCCGACAGGTGGGTTTACGCTAGCTTACTTTGTTCAGAATTCATCCACTGCCATGTCACCGATTGTGGTGGCTAACATACAGAGGGTGCAGATCACCTTGACGGTCCAATCAAAAAACCCCGATCAGCAGTTTGGCGGTCAGTTGAATGCCACGATGACCTCCAATGCCGACCTCCGTAATCGGGGACTGCCGTCATAGGAGATCGAAAGGTCACAAGGCACCGGTGAATGATAGAGTCGAGGAATGGTTAGTGAAACGATGGAAAATGACTGGAAGCAACTCTGGAATCGCACTGGTCATTGTCCTTATGGCCCTGATCTTGTCCAGCACGAGCTGATGAATTAAAGGAAGCAGGCAGGAGGAATGCCATGTTTAAAGATAGGCCGCTGAGTTTAACTTTGAAGTCTGAAAAAGGCCTGGCCCTGGTGCTCGTGATCATGGTCAGCGCTTTGCTTTTGCCGCTCCTGTTTTCAGGCGTCAGGTCGAGCGGGCTCAATCTTCAGGTTGCCGCCAATCTCAAGGTAGGTGATATCACCCTTCAAGTCGCTGATATGGGAATCCAGCATGCGTTGGCCGCGATCCCAAGCGGAGGAGTTTTTACCTATTCATCGACAACTCCAATTGTGCCATTGACTGCTCATCCCACGCTGACCGGTTATAGCTATTCGGTTACAGCTATAAACACCGCCGGTGGAGCCCAAGCGATATTGACTTCGACGGCTCAGGGCCCGAACAACTCGCAGAAAGTGGTCACGGCCTATATCGCCCGTGGCAACTACGGTCTAGGCGCGGTTAGTCTCACAGGATCGCTTGCGTCAACCACTGAAACCAGCTTTTCCGGAACTTCGTTTGAGATCAACGGCACTGATCAATGTGGGATGGCATCCGCGGTTCCAGGGGTCGCAGTAACCGATCCAGCATTGCAGACTGAGATCACCAACAATACAACCAGTGACGGGGGGTTGGCGTCCGACCAGATGAATCTCGTTACGGGGTCTGGAGGGAGCCCGAGCGTCCTGGTCGTACCTCCGACGACCCCGACCGCTACCCAGTTGGCGGACCAGTTCCTGGCCCTTACCCATACCGATTTGGCTGGCGGACACTTCAGCGGCAACGATTCTTGGGGGACATCCGCAAGCCCCAGGATTACCCGGATCAACGGTAATGCAGACATTTCGGGCACCATCGACGGTTACGGTGTGCTGATCGTAGACGGGGCTTTAGACATATCAGGCAATTTTACGTTCAATGGGCTAGTCATAGCGCGCGGCGATATCCAGGTTCAGATCAACGGAAATGCCGGTATTAACGGGAGCTTGATGCTCGGCGAGAGTATCACGTATGACCCGCAAGTCGAGCTCGACGTGCGGGGAAATGCCCACGTCAGATTTAGCAGTTGCAACCTTAACGCAGCCAATGGCTGGGTAACGCTGCCCAAGCAGGCCAAGCTTGTCGCCTGGAACGAGAAGGTGGGTTAGCCGATCTCTCAGTCCTTGGTTGAAATTCCCGCCCTAGGCCAGTCTCAAGATTCCAAGTTGAGCTGTCAAACCACCTCATGGCGTGGTCCCAGGCCGATCATCCACGTGTGACTCTCACCAGCCAATAGTGTAATCGTCCGGCCCTCTCTCAATTTTTTCTTACATAATTTGTCATTGCAACTGCCTTCCGCAGTTTTACACTCCCAGCTAGCTCGCCTAACCTATTGAATTCAAATTAAATTTTAGACTGGCACGTTTCTAGCTTGCAAGAGATCGGAGAGGCTGAATATCCATGAAGACGCTAGGAAAAGATTCCCAAGGGATGGCGCTATTAATAGTCACCTTTGTCGTAACGATGCTTCTCACCATGACTGGAGCGAGTCTCTTCTTTGCTCGTTTGGACCTGAAGAAAACAAGCCATCATAGGACCGGCAGCATGGCCTTTTACATTGCAGATGCAGGCATTAGTCATGCCTTTCAGGAGTTGGCCAATGGGGACGGGACTAACGATTTCGCGACTGTCTCTAGCACAGCAGGTCCTACAACACTCCTTAGCAATGCGGGTTTCGGTAGCGGGAGCTATACCGTTGTTGGAGAGTTGGTACCGGGATCGAGCCCGAAGCGGGTAAAGGTTAGCTCTACCGGTTGCGTACCAGCAGCCACAGGGGCTGGGTCTTGCCCCTCCGGCAACGCCCAAGTGGTCTTAGAAACCCAGTTTAAGCAATTCAGTGTTCCTCTGCCTGGGAGCATCACGTTGATCGGAAATAGCGCGGATTTTACCGGTGGGCAAAGTAATGCCAAACTACTAAGTGGAGATGAAGCCTCTGGCTGTGGTTCAACTCCGTCCAAACCAGTCGTTGCAGTGACCGACGGCGCTTCAAAGGCTAGCGTTCAAATCGCAATTAATAATTCTAAACCTGGAACCTACGTCACTTTCTATGCCGGGGGTAAAACTGATGACATAGTGGCCAGCGGAGAAGTTAATAATATCAAAAACACCTATGGGTTCGATTATACGAACGTAAACGACTTGAAATTGCTGGTGGCTATAATAGAAAAGAAAGCGGACTACATCGTTCCGAGCGGAGGCACTCCCCCAAGCATTGGCTCGGTAGGAGATGAGAAGTTAGTAGTAGCAGATGGAGACTTGACATTAGGTCCAGTGTCCGGAGCAGGAATCCTTGTCGTAAAGGGCAACTTAGCATTACACGGAAACTTCTCCTACCGCGGGGTGATATTGGTTATTGGTACTGGCGTTATGACAAGGTTCGGTGGGGGAAATGGTGCGATAATGGGCGGAACACTAGTGGCTAAAATCGTAGGACCAGATGGGATATACGGTACAGCGGATGATGCAATAGGACCGGGTCCGACGTTAAACACCTCGGGAGGTGGGAACAGCGACTATCGTTATTGCTCATCTGCGGTCAATGATGCCTTTTCAAAGCTCATCCTGATGCTTTCATGGAAACAGGTGTTTTGAGGGGGGGTTCTGGCAACGAAGTCAAAGAGGTGTCGGGAAATCCAACCATCGTGTACAACGCTGAAGTTGGAGCTTCCCTCTTGCCGCCTGCGGTCACACAGGTCGGCTGGTACCAGAGCTTCTGATATCTGCTGAAATCATCCAAGATTCTAATTTTAGTGAAAATTCAAATTTGGGGTGGTACCTGCCGCCTTTTCACTTGCTTGTTTAGGTAAGAGGTGGTTGTTGGTGTGGTGATGCGTACCGTCAACTGAAGCTAAAAAGCGAATCTTTTGTGGAAACAAATACTTGTCTCGCGCGAGAAATTTTAGTAAGATTCGGGCTGAACCGTGCGTAGGAAGCGCTTGTAGCCACGTTGTGCGCGTTGAGTAAAGCGTGAGTTACCAGAAAACCATAATGGTGGTTGACGATAACCTTGACATTCTCAACATCGCACGGGCGGTTCTCGAAGGTGAGGGCTACAAGGTGATCTGCGCGTGCAGCGGCACGGAAGTTTTTAGGCAACTGGAAGAGCAAAAACCAGATCTCATCGTTCTCGATATTATGCTGCCGAATATGGACGGCCTGGAGGTCCTGAGGCGACTAAAAGCCGACCCTGATACTTCTTCAATTCCGGTTATGATGCTCACGGTGAAAGGCCACTACGATGACATACGGCTGGCCTATGAAGTGGGCTGTGATTACTATTTGACCAAGCCTTTCACCGGCAAGCAGATTGTTGACGTCGTGAATCGGCTTTTGAGTCAGACCAGACGAGCCCCGGATTGATGTTCAGGATGTGGTTTCCGTGAAACAGAGCCACGATTGTAAAGGCCCTGGTCTCACAGCCTCTCAGAAAAGTTAACTCATTAGGGGAGTTCCCATGCAGGGGCAGATAGAGCTGAAAGCACGGGTTGGAGAATCACCAGTACGATGGTCATTGGCGCATGAATTGTCTTCGCCGGGATTAGGCTCGGAATCGCCCAGGAAGGAATAGGTGGATCGATGGAATTAGCACGCCTTGTTGCTGATGGCTGCTTGATAACGCCGTGGGAAGCGATCCTCTATGCGGTGGTAATAACTTTACTGGCCTTTAATGGGATGCGCGAGTCCTGCCTTGTGAACACTTTCAGCTTCTCCTACTACTGGGGCTTTAAGAGTTTAATCGAAACGCTGGCCATTACTGACAGCCGGTCACAAGTGTTCATTGCATTTTACGTGATCTTCGGCTTCAGCATGTTTGGGTTAGTAAATTTTCATTACTTTAAGAAGCAACGAGCGATCGCGCAGCCAACATAGCCGTACGCCCAGCGGAGACGCCTTTTAGACTCAGAGGAGACTACTTAAGTTGGGGTTTTTCTGGCTGATAGAGACGCCCGTCTCTGCCTGCCTTAGAGCCGTGTCTGTGAGCTGAAATTGGGATGGCACACCATGACCACACGGCTCGGTAAGCTAGGGAGTATCATATCGGTCGAGGAACTCTCCGATGCTACCCGAATTATCTGAGGAAACCGGCCCAATCCGGCCAGCAACCGACTCTCCATTAAATGCATCAGATGGATTTCACCTGTAAAACGACCTCAGCCCAGTGAAAATTTAAACTTGGAGAAATTTGTCATACCCCTTTTGAACGCGTGTCGACTTTATCATATAATCGCCTTCAACGTGGGAATCGTGCCTTTAAAAATCCTCAAAAGATCGGAGGGCCTTGCCCTTTTTACAGTCCTTTTCGCAATGGCTATCATCTTGATGTATATCTCTGCCAACCTTTTTTTTTCTGGTCTTAACCTTAAAACGTCCTCCAATGTCAAATTCTCCGATCAGGGCCTGCAGGTGGCGGAGGCAGGCTTGCATCACGCTTTGACCATGATCCCATGGGGAAAGAATTTTAATAAGCAAATCGATTGCCCTTCGCCCCCGTGTGTTCTCGTTCCCAACACTTCTTTTCCCTCCACCCCGGGATTCAGCTATACCGTGACAGCAAAAAATGATCCCATTGATCCAAACCCGAACAACGACACCAACAATTTGATCATCTTGGACTCCACTGCCTATGGTCCTAACGGGGCTACGAGGAAAATCAAGGCCTATGTGGGACGCTCTAACGCCGGTTTCACTCCACCAGCGGCTAGTTATGTCGATGCCTCTTCAGCCACCCCAACCAGCGATTCATCCAATTCTAGTTCTAACAACTTCTTTGACTACGATGACTCCATGCGCATCAGTGGGAACGATTGGAACGCCGGAAATCTTTTGACTACCTCAGACGATACCCAGGGTCCCAAGGCGGCTCTCCGGGGAATAGCAACAACCAGCGATTCGATTACAAACGCGCTCAAGAATCAATATAACTCTTCAATCCATCAAGTTCTTGGACTTGGCGCTCAACCGAGTATTGAGACTAGCGGGGATCTCCTTGACGTAAAGAAGATGGCCGATGATTTCTCTGAACAGGCCGGTGTCGTGCCCTGGACGGGCGGTCTTGACACCGATTCAGTAATCTGTCCTTCCTCCCTTCCTCAGCCGCGCCCGAATCCGGACCCGTGCGTCCTGGGTACCAGTTCCGCTCCCCAGATCACATACGTAAGGGAGCCCAGTTCCACCGATTACTCTACTCTCAGGGGAAACGTAACAGGTTATGGCGTCCTTGTCCTT
>JACPSF010000031.1 GCA_016193385.1 Deltaproteobacteria bacterium | reverse complement strand
GTTTTTCAGGCGACGTGCCATGAAGATCACTTGCAGACACCTGATTCCTCTTGCCGTCTTTGACAGAAGCTCGTTCTTCTGTGAAAAAATCCGGTGGATCCTCGGGGTGGACCTGACCGAGGAACGCAACGGGCCTTTCAGACTCTTCCCGGAGAATACTGAGTTTCTGTTGACAGACCGGTTCGAAGCCATGATCCGAGCGATCGAGCGCAATCCGGTAAGCGCCGCCCTGGCAAACCGCATGGAAGACTTGATGCGCGAGCGCTATGCCTGTAACAGTTCCCTTCTTATGTCGCCCGGATAATGAAGACACTGTGGCGGACATCAATTGTTATCCGGCTACCTGTCACGGCGATTGCCGTGGCTCCCAGGAAAGCAGACGGCAAGTGTATGATAAGTCGTAGGGGGCCGTCGGCTGGGCAGAGGTGCCATAGACGACGTGAAATCCGTCAAATTCCGCTTCGACGCAGCAGCCAAGCAGACTTCGAAGATCTTGTGTGCCTATCCATAGCCGGCGCAGGTTCTCGTCCAGTGGAGGGTCGGGATGATAGTAACCGATCCGCACGGCAACGAACGAGCCTAGTTGTCCCTCATCCACAAACATGCGGCCAGTAAGTTCCCCAAAAGCCTTGGAGAGGCCGTAGGGACTAGACGGTCGTGGCGGGACATCTGAGATGATTTTTGGTCCCACGGGCGTATAGCAGGCCGGGGCCAGCGCCCGCTCTGCGGCTTTCACTGCCCAGTTTGAGCTAGCAAAGACTACACGGCGCACCCTATGCCTTGCCGCAGCTTCAGTGACGTTCCAGGTTGCTTCGATGTTGTCATGGAGTACTCGTTCCCACGGTGCCTGGTTACGCATATCTGCCGCGAGATGGAGGACAACATCGGCACCGTCGAACGCTTCCGTCCAGCGTGGCGGCCTAAGCCCGCTCCATGGCCGCCAGCGGGACGTGGCACGAGACCGTGCAAGATCGGCGACTATGGAAGCTCGGCGAGGTATCGGAGAGCGATCCACCAGGCACAGCTCGTGTACGCCCGAGAGCTCCTCTACCATTTCACTGCCGATCCGGCCTGCTGCTCCTGTAATAACTACACGCATGGTTAGGCGGTGCCCATCACCAAGCTCTCTTTCCTGCGTTGCGAAGTTTTGAGCTGCGGAAGATTCGATTCGCCACAAAGATACGTGCCGTTAGTCGAAAAGAAAAAGTTGGAGTTCAGGAATCGCCTGCACAGTGTAATCCGGGACGGGTATTCCATCGGGCAGGGCACTATTGTGTGCGTTGACCCATGCGATGTCCATGCCGACGCGATTGGCACCGACGATATCTTCGATCGGAGAATCGCCGACAAAGAGCGCTTCGTGCGGCTTCACACCAAGCGCCTCCAGGGTATCGGTAAAAATCAGCGGGTGAGGTTTGCGCCAGCCATGTTCCTCAGAAATCACAATCTGGCGGAAGTGTTCTTTGACTCCGCCGACGTGGAGTATCCGTCGAGCGGTTGGCCCGTGGTCGAAGTTCGTGACCAGGGCGACGTTATACCTTGCACACGCTTGCGCGAGGAAACTCGCATGTCCCAGCGGCACTTCCGTTGCGCTTGCTAGCAGCGCGGCATGCGCCACCGCCAGCTCTTCTGCCAAACAGCGGGTCGCTGACGAGTCTGCTAGGCCGGCGCGGA
The DNA here is from genome assembly GCA_016193385.1 of Deltaproteobacteria bacterium. The sequence continues at coordinate 1,827 of JACPSF010000031.1, read as the reverse complement.
TAAGAGTGAGTAGAAACCGCTGCACGCAAGAAACCTCACGCAACTGGAGAGCACGCTCTTTCTCCAGCTCGCGGGCAACGTGCGTCAGCGCGGCAAAAAACTGGCTGAAAGGAACATCCGGCACTTGTTGCGCATAGAGCGTCCGCAACGCACCCAGAGTCGACCGTGTAGTCTGCCCGTTCCATTCGAAAAGTGGGAGTTTCTCAGGATCGAGCAAGGCAACAGTGCCAAACAGGTCAAAGAGAATTGCGCGATATTTTGCCACTGACCGGTTTAGAACTCTGATATCTCAAGGCGGCGAAAATGTCCAGCCCCATCTTCAAGTCCGCTCCAGGTTGGCATGATCACCCAATCAAACACCTCACGGCCAAGAAGCGAAACGACGTGGCTCATTCATGCTCTATAAACTTCTGGGCGATCACCTGCTACTTCAACCCGGTAGGCTACAGGCGTCGGCTTGAGAACTATCGCCTGTTCCGCCAGCGTCTCACCGTCCCCCTGGTGACCGTGGAGCTTTCCTTTGATGGCAACTTTCAACTCCGGCAGGAGGATGCGGACATCCTCGTGCAGATTCACGGCGGCGATGTCATGTGGCAGAAGGAGCGTTTGCTAAACATCGCGCTGAAGTGGGTCCCCGAGAGCTGCGACAAGATCGCCTGGCTTGATTGCGACGTTGTCTTTGGCACTGATGATTGGGTGGAACGCGCCAATCGGGCGCTAGATGAGTTGTCGCTCGTGCACCTCTTTCACGAGCGGTACGACCTCCCGCGCGATGCAACGCCTGATCAACTTGACGCCCGGAACACCCACGCGACGGCGCCGTCTGTGGTTTACAATCTGGCGGTATCTCCCGGAAAGCTCTTTCTCCCTTTTCCCCGCGAGACACGGGTCATAACGACCGGACTCGCCTGGGCGAGTCCACGAGAAGTGCTCGAACAAATCGGTTTTTATGATGCGTGCATTCTGGGAGGTGGTGATCATGCCATGCTGTGTGCGGCTCTTGGGAAGTTCGAGTACTGCACACGACCGGTTCTGATGAATGCCCGTAGAGAGGAGCATTATCTCGCATGGGCCCGCCCGTACTTTGAGAGCGTACATGGTCGTGTCGGCTACATCCCGGGGCGCATCTTTCATCTGTGGCATGGCGAAATTAAAGATCGTCAATATGAAGAAAGGCATCGGGGCCTGGAGCATTTCGACCCATTCACCGACATTGCTCTGGACAACAACGGCTGCTGGCGATGGGGTTCCGACAAGACAGACCTGCACGCGTTCGTCAGGCGCTATTTCGAATCACGGGCCGAAGACGGCCTATAACAGGAGACGCCCATGGATAGCCTGCACAGACCACCACATCTTGCCTTGGTTATCCCGTTCCATAACGAGGAGCGCTACTTGCCGGGCCTCATCGAATCGTTACGGGCGCAGAGCGTCCAGAATGTTCCCGTCGTTTTCATCGACAACGCCTCCACCGACGGTTCGGCCGCGCTGGTACAGAGGTGCCAGGAAGTCAGCACGGGCAAGTGGACGTGTATTGAAGAGAGAAAGGTCGGAAAAGTCTATGCCGTGAAAACAGCCACCGCATTTTGCATGGAGCGGCACGGCGCCAGGTACGTGGGATTCCTCGACGCCGATTCGTACTGCGCCGACAGCAACTGGGTGCGGAATAGTCTGGAGATCGTCGATGGTGCAGATGGCCGTTTCGGATACGCCTATTCGCCCCTCGTCTACTTTGGCTTTGATGAGTTGCCAACCTTTAAGAGCGCATACCTCGCGTACGAAGGCGTCCTGCGGTTCTTGGTGGAGAACGTGGGCTGGTCCGCCAAT
>JACPSF010000393.1 GCA_016193385.1 Deltaproteobacteria bacterium | reverse complement strand
GGCCTTCTGTGGGTTTGGAAGCCGACCTGGGCGTGGCTGCGGCGTGTAGGTGTCTTGCGAGGGGCCAAGTGGGGCTGCTGGACCGGTGTGATCTTCTCATTGCCAGCGGCCATTTATCGCGGGCTCATGGGCGGAATTGCTGCAGGCTTTGGCTCCTATGGAGCGTTTGGCCCTCTTTGGGGGGGATTTGTGGGCTTCGGCACCTTTATCGTTGCGGGCATGATAGCGGGCGTGGCACTCGGGTCGCTACTTTCCCTACTATGGCATGCAATAAAAGGGCGTAGTTCGGGCAGTTGATGTCATGAACAAGTTGTTCTCCTTGTTTCTTCTCTCCCTATTCCTGGCCTTGGGCCGCGGCCAGCTTCAGGCTCAGGTGCCAAAGGTCATCTACATCTATGACGACCTTGGTCGGTTGACACGGGTCGTGAATGAAAACAATGAGTGTGCGACTTATGAGTATGATGCTGTCGGGAACCTGCTATCCATTACGCGAGACACGAATTGCCTGCAGCCCCCTACCATAGATGGTCTGTCGCAAGACACGGCTCAGGTCGGTGATACGACCTGTATTACGATTTCAGGGAGTAACTTCATCGGGGCGACGGTTACTACCGACAATCCAGACGTCCAGTTCAGCCGCGTGCGGGTCTCGGAGACGAGCATCGAGGTATGCCTAACCATCTCGCCATTTTCCTCCGTCGGGATTACAAGAATCATTATTTCCACTCCGGGCGGCGTGGCCGAACGCGCCATTGCAATTAACCCCAAGATAGTCGTTTTTACCCAGAACACCACCATTGGGCGGACAGATCTCAGGTTCGAGGGGGCGGACCTCACTATCGAAGGGGCGGTAACCGTTATGATAGACGGCTCGCACCGCTTCGCGTCGCTGACGCTTCGGAACGGCGCTTTCGTCACCCATTCCGCCGCTACCGCGACAAGCATCTCGAAGCTTGACCTTACGGTGCATGGCACACTGGCAATCGATGCACCCAGCAGGATTGATGTTACGGGTCGTGGCTTTTTGGGAGGAATGCAGCCCGGCAATCCTTTTGCCGGCTCGGGAATGACTATTGGCTTTCAGCGAGGCAGCACGGGCACTAGCGGGGGAAGTTATGGCGGTCTAGGTGGGCCGTCTGTTGTTGGATCTTCCAATCCGGTCTACGGGGATTTTCGAGATCCCAACGATCCGGGCAGCGGAGGTGCTACTGATATTAACGCTGCTGCGGGCAACGGAGGAGGACTGATCAGGATAGTGGCCCAGACACTTCAGCTCAACGGCTCGATTATTGCGAACGGGGATGGTTCTGACCGTGTAGGAGGGGGCAGTGGAGGAGGAATAAGGATCGATGTCGCAACACTTCAAGGCACAGGGGTTATCCGTTCCAATGGCGGTAACGGATTGTCTGCCGGCGGAGGAGGAGGAAGGATAGCCGTCTACTATCAAAATGTGGTAGGGTTCGATCTAACGAGGGTGACTGCCTTTGGTGGAGTTTCCAACGCTGGCGCAGGGACAATCTATCTGCAACCGGGAGGAGAGACCGGAGAGTTAGTGGTTGATAACAACAGCGTGATCGCTCCTTCCCTTTCCACTCCAATTGTTCCAGTTCCCGCCGGGCCACTGAATCTTTCCAATCTAACGGTGCGCCGTGGAGCGAGAGCAAGGTTAGATAATCAAACAAATTTGAGAGGTACTGTGGAGGTCTCTTCCGGAGGAGAGCTTACGCTCCGTGGCGAAAGGCTTGTAGCATCGCTGATTAATGTAAATAACGGCGGAGTTATAACCCACTTGTTAACAACCGCCAGCGCTTTTTTCAAAGTGGATCTCAGTGCTGACACTCTCGTCGTAGATGCTACCGGTCGAATAGGTGCCGGGGCTCGTGGTTTTTTGGGAGGGTTACAGCCTGGCAATCCCTTTCTAGGAGGCGATGGCATGACGGTAAGTTTCCAGAAAGGCAGCAGGGGCACTAGCGGGGGGAGTTATGGAGGCCTGGGAGGCGGGAGTAGTCCTAATCTGCTCTATGGGAACCCTCAGGACCCCAACGAGCCTGGCAGCGGAGGAGCTACGGACACCAATGCTTTTGGCGGCAGTGGTGGCGGGCTGATCCGCATCGTGGCGCAGACTATTCAACACGATGGTTTCATTGGGGCGAACGGCGGGGTTTCTGATCGTGTGGGAGGTGGCAGTGGAGGAGGGATAAGGATCGATGTGGGGACTCTGCGAGGCACAGGGGTTATTGTTGCCAATGGAGGCAATGGGGGTCTAAACGGCGGTGGAGGGGGTAGGATAACTATGTATTACAAAGACATCACCGGGTTCGATCAATCTCGAATCACGGCCTCTGCAGGAACACCCAATGGGCAAAACGGAACTGTCTTCCTGCAACTCACCGACCCATGAAAACCTGATACAATAACCAGCCACCGCTTATTTATTCGGAAGGGAGGAAGAAACGATGAAGCGAGCCAATTCGCGTAAGAAATTGTGGTTCGGACTCGGGATTGCCCTGGCAGTTAGCGGCAGTGTGCTCCTGCCTCTTGCGGTCGAGGCCAATCCCTATCTGGCCAAACCGGGCGAGATGCCTGTGTCAGTGACCGCGGCTACCTGCGCGACGAGCGGGGGTTACGTCCACTTCTACACTGCCTTGGACAACGGCTTGTTTGACAAATACGGGCTCAAGGTCACCCATGCCGCTCTGCGGGGCACTACGACCTCCCTCCCGGCTCTCGCCTCCGATCAGGTCCAGTTCCTGTACTGCTCTGCCGCTGCCACAATCCCCGGCATGGTCACGGGAAT
>JACPSF010000030.1 GCA_016193385.1 Deltaproteobacteria bacterium | reverse complement strand
GGAGCTTTGAATACGGCAACCAGGCGATCAAGCCAAAGACCAGCAACAGATGAAACCACCAGAGAAAGGCATGCAGAGTGAGAGACAGGTCCGTAGGGACAATGCGGGCCAAAAGCTTCCCCGTGACCAGTCCGACCGGCGACCAGGCCCCCCACGGATCCTGCGTCGCGATGATCCGCAGGCCCTCGATCATAAACCCGGTCAGGAGAACTGTCAGGAGGCCGCCCAGAATGACCGCATCCTGCCATGTGCTGTCTAGCCTCTTGGGTCCGAGAAGATATCGCTGGAAGAACGCGATCAGAACTCCCAAGATGCAGAGTAATCCGAAAACGTCGAGCGCCAGGGACTGGAAGAAAAGGTAGAAGTTTCCCTGCATGATGCGAAGGCCAAGATCCTCGTGAATCGCGACGACGAGGGTACCGATGAACAGGATGACAAAGCCGAAAAATATAAGCGTGTGGAAGAGCCCGCCGTAGATATTTCTTAGAAGCCGCGCCTGGCCCAGCCCATAGACCAATAGCCCCTTGATGCGCTCGGAAACGGGCGCAAAACGGTTTTCCGGTTTGCCCAACCGCCACAGGCGATAGTGGCGGTAAACGCCGTAAGCAAAGACAAGAACGGTCGGAATCAGGAGGACGTACATCAGCCAAATGGCACTGATGTTCCAATAAACTTCTCTCGTTGGGGTCATGACCAAAATGTTCGTCCGTCGCTACTTCGTGAAGCCAAGGATTTTGCCGTACTCCCTCGTGAGTCTGTCGATCATCTGGGCCTGGTCCTGCGTCATATACAAAACCTTTTTCCCCTGCACGTACTTGTAGGCGGTTGTCCCCGCAACGAACGCCGACGTCTGGCCCCCGTACTTCTCCCAGATCTCCTGACCATCTCGTGTTGTAAGAAAAGCCGTGAAGAGGTGCCCCACATTGGGATGACGGGCGCCCTTAGGCACGCCGGCCTGAAATGCAGGCGAAATCACGGGCTCTATTCCGTCGGCATGGACAATGGGCGCGCCGGTGAGTTTGGCCATGTGGGGGCGATCATCCGTGAGCGTGATGGCAATGACGATCTCGCCCAACAGGAGGCGGGTGTAAATCTCCGGCTGCGATCCCAGGGTAGGCTGCTGTCCAGCCAGGGCTTTCACAAAGCCGGTGGTTTTCTCCTCACCCCATAGAGTTGCCAGCCGGGCCAGGTGATGGCTTGCGGTAGTCATTCCCAACTTGCCGCCCTTCCATGCGGGGTCCAGAAGATCTTCCCATCTCTTCGGAATAGATCGAGGAGGCAGGATCGTTTTGTTGTAGGCTGGAAGAACGATCTGGTTGGCGAAAGCGACAGTGCCGCTGTCATAGTGGATTAACTTGGTATCAACACCCAGACTTCTGTAGTCGAACAACTGGTGCAGTCTTCTAAGCCACAGCGTGGCGTGGGCGGCATCATGAACCACCATCAGGTCCCACTCGGGAGGCACGCCGGCCGCCGCAAGACCCACTACCTTCCCTATGTCCCTCGTCATAGAAGAAGAAGGATGAAAATTGGCCGTGATATTGAGACCGTACTTCTTATTAAAAGCCTCGCCTAGCGTCTTAACACCCTGAGGGCCCACAGCCGCCGGCGCATAAAAATCGATGGCTCCCTCTTTCCTCGCCGCAGCTATGAGGTCATCCAGTGGAGCCGCCTGCGGCGAGCAGGGCCATCCGGTCAGGAAAAACAGGCTCAAGCTGATTGCCAGGGATAACCGTAATCGCTTCATACGTTAGCTCCTGTTCGCAACTTAGCTGCTACCTCGTGAAGCCAAGGATTTTGCCGTACTCTACCGTGAGCCTGTCTACCAGCCTCCGAAGTCGTAAAAAAAGCTGTGAAGAGGTGCGCCACGTTGGGATGACGGGCACCTTTAAGCACGCCAGCGTTTTGGGCGGGTGAGATCACGGGCTCAATCCCTTCAGCAAAGACAAGCGGAGCGCCCGCCACCTTCGCCCGGTGAATGAAGCTATCGGTCATCGTGGTTGCGATGAGGATCTCGCCTAACTGGAGGCGAGTGTAAATCGTTCCGAATTCTCCCAAGTACGGTTGCTGCCTGGCCAACGCCTTTACGAACTCAGTGGTCTTTTTCTCCCCCCACGCAGTTGCCAGCCGAGCGAAGTGGTGGGTTGCGGTGCTCATCCCCAGCTTGCCGCCCTTCCACTTGGGATCCAAAAGATCTTCCCACTTTTTCGGCACGTCCTGGGAAGGCAGAATCTGCTTGTTATAAGCTGGAAGAACGAACTGATTGGCTAAGATGACCGTCCCGCTATCGTAACCAATTGCCTGGGAATCGACGCCCAGCTTGGCGTAGTCGAAAGGCTGGTGGATCTTTCGAAGCCACAGCGTGGCGTGACCGCCATCGTGAGCCACCATGAGGTCCCACTCCGGACGCATGCCAGCGACTCCAAGACCCACTACCTTTCCCACATCCCTAGTGATAGACCCCGAAGAGTGAAAATTCAGCGTGATGTTCAGACCGAACTTTCTGTTAAAGGCCTCGCCTAGCTTTTGAGCTCCTTCAGGGGTCAGGGTAGAGGGTGCATAGAACTCGATGACTCCCTCTCTTTTCGCTCCGGCTATGAGGTCATCCGAAAGAGCGGCCCGCGCTACGTAGGGCCACCCGCTCAGGATAAGCAGGACCAGACCGCCCGCGGGCAAAAGCCGCCATCGCTTCATAGGTCACCTCGCGAGGTAGGTCGCCTGAATGCTCCTTACTTCGTGAAACCGAGGATCTTGCCGTACTCTCTCGTTAGCCTGTCGATTGTCTGGGCCTGCTCTTGCGCCATATACAGCACTTTCTTGCCCTGCGCATACCTGTAAGCCGGCGTCCCAGGAACAAAGACAGAGGTCTGGCCGTTATATTTCTCCCAGATCTGCTGCGCCTCAGGGGTAGTGAGAAAAGCAGCAAAGAGATACCCTGTATTCGGATGACGGGCACCCTTAAGCACGCCGGCGTTGTACGCGGGCGAGATCACCGGCTCAATCCCTTCAGCAAAGACAATCGGCGCACCGGTCACCTTTGCTCTGTGAATGAAGCTGTCGGTCATCGTGATTGCGATGAGGATCTCTCCCAACTGGAGGCGAGTGTAAACCGTTGCAATTTCTCCCAGGTACGGTTGCTGTTTGGCCAAAGCCTTTACAAACTCAGAGGCCTTCTTTTCACCCCACGCCGCCGCCAACCGAGCTAAGTGGTGGGTTGCGGTGCTCATCCCCAGTTTGCCCCCCCTCCACTTCGGATCTAAAAGATCTTCCCACCTTTTCGGCACGTCCTGGGAAGGCAGAATCTGCTTGTTATAAGCTGGAAGAACGAACTGATTGGCTAAGATGACCGTCCCGCTATCATAACCAATGGCCTGGCGATCAACGCCCAACTTGGCGTAGTCGAAAGGCTGGTGGAGCTTTCTCAGCCACAGAGTCGCATGGCCTGCATCATGGACGACCATCAGGTCCAACTCCGGAGGGACGCCGGCGGCCGCAAGACCAACCACTTTCCCCACATCCCTCGTGAAGGAGTCTCCAGGGGTATAATTCAGTTTGATATTGAGGTTATACCTCTTGTTGAAAGCCTCATTCAGTTTTTGAGTCCCTTCAGGGGTCAAAGTAGAGGTCGCGTAGAAGTCAATAACCCCCTCTCTGCCAGCAGCGGCTAGTAGCTCCTCTACGGAAACGGATAAAACCTGGGCATTCAGTCCGTGCTGACCGAAAAACGCTATCATTAAAACGCTAGCAAATGACGCTAACCGTTTCACAGTCCGCTTCTTGCTTTTACTATGCTCCATCAGGCAACCCCACGTTTGCTCTGCCAGCAGCTCGACCACATCCAGAAGCTCTACGACAGTCCACCAGAATTTTGCCGTATTCTCTGGTGAGCCTGTCGACCATCTCGGCTTGGTCTTGAGTCATGAGGTCATCCAGTGGAGCCGCCGGTGCGCTGTGAGCCAGCGCCGCTAGAGCAACAACCACAGAGATAGAGGCCGCAAAGATTGGCAATCGCTTCATCGCCCACTTCTTGGGAAAGACGACACTTCGACGAGCCCTTCCTTATCACCAAGGAGACGACTAAACCCGGACGCCTTCTGCTCTATCTAGAGAGCCTTCCCTCCTTGAGTCGCTCTGCCAGGATTCTCCCGATCTTGATCCGATTGACCTGTTGGGTGCCGTCCATGTGCTGAAACACCATCGCGTCGCGCACAAACTTCTGGGCCGGAAGCTCCCGCATCACCCCGCTGCCACCAAAAACCTCCATCGCAATAAGACAAATCTTCAAGGCAGCTTCCGTGCAAAAAACCTTCGTCGTATGCATCAAAGCGTGATCGCTCTGCCCCATGTCACCCATCCAGGCCAAACGCCAGAGAAGAGTTCTGCCGGCCTGCAGGGTCTGGTACATCTCGGCAATCATCATGGCCACGGCTTGATGCTGGATGATCGGCCGGCCGCCCTGGATTCTCTCGTTGGCATACTTTATCGCCGCATCGAGCGCAGCACGGCTGAGAGTCATGGCGTGAGCAGCCAACTCCACTTTGCTCGCGACTCCCTCGCCGCCGCCGGCTCCCCCTTCCTTTCCTCCCAACAGATTTTCCACGGGCACCTTGACGTTGTCGAAGTCGAGCTCTCCCTGAAGGTAGATGCGAAAGCCCACCTTGTCGTGCACCGAGGCTACCCTAAAACCCGGCGTGTCCGTGGGAACAAGAAAGCGGCTGGAACCCTTGGAGGCACCTACTGTCTTATCCGTGCGAGCGTTCACCACCAAGAGCTTGGCCACGGGACTGTTGGAGATGAAATGCTTGCGACCGTTAAGCACGTAGGTGTTCCCCTCGCGCTTGGCCGTGAGCATAATGCCGGCGTCAGGGGCGTCGTACGGTAGCTGGTTATCGGAGCCGGAACCCGGCTCCGTTGCCGCTCCTCCCAGCAGGTACGTATCGTCGTCTCGGAAGGCCGGCAGAAAGCGGTCCTTTTGCTCCTTGGTCGCGTGTTCTCCAAGTCGTCGCGCGCCTTTCCAGCATTGAGTTAAAATCTTGCCGCAGGAGATATCAGGGTAGGAAAGCTCATCGATCAGCACCACCCAGGTGCGCAAGTCGAACTCCGGCCCGCCATACTCCTTCGGCAAGCCTATCGTGCG
>JACPSF010000392.1 GCA_016193385.1 Deltaproteobacteria bacterium | reverse complement strand
TGGTGAGTGGGGCCATCCAGGTAGCGGCCCTACCTCTTCCTTCAGTCATCTTGGCCCGCGACAAATTTAAGATGAACATTCTGGCCAGCGCCGTGGAGGAGTATCTTGAGTTGGACAGAGGCATCGCAGTGCGGCAGGACCTCTTGCGAGAAAAGCGAGACCTTATCAAGCGCATTCTCAGGGCTCTGGCTAAGGCTCGCCGTTACGTTTTGGAGAACGAAAGAGGCTCGAGCGAACTGTTCGCCGACTGGGCAAAAGTAGAGCTTCCCCTGGCTTTGGAATCTTATCGGCTAGCCCGACCTGCCTTTACAACTGACGGCATGCCCACGGAAGAGGAGGTCCGGGAGTATCTCAAAACGGAGGCGGAGGCTATGGGACTCCCCAAGCCTGTTCCGGCAGACAGGATCTTTGACTTCTCCTTGCAACGCGAGGTCAACCGTGAGCTGGGAATAAAGTAGCGACTTATTCCTGCGCCTATTCTCTCAAGGAAACTATTCAAGCGACAAAAGGATGGCTACGCCGGAGGAAAAAAGGATCATAAAGAGGGACGATGAGAACAGGAGGGAACAAACGATGGAGCAGATTTTACAGACAACAATCAGGAAGGGAGCGTCGATGAAGCAGACGGTGGTCATGATGTTGGCGTTGACCTTGGCACTTGGAATCGCGGTAGGGGTTATCGGAGAGCAAATCCTGAATGCCCAGCAAGCACCCGACCCCCGAGTCGCGGACCTCGTTCGGGCCGGTAGAGTTCGAGTGGGGCTGGCTTTGCTTCCAACGTTCGCCACGAAGGACTCAGTGACTGGTGAGTTACGAGGGGTGGCAATCGACCTCGCTCGCTCGCTCGCAGCGCGCCTCGGGGTTGAGGTCCTGCCGGTCGAATATTCAGGCGTTGCTAGGGTCCTCGAAGGCCTCAAGGACGGCGCGTGGGACGTGGCGTTTTTAGCGGTCGACCCAGCTCGGGCCGCTCAGGCGGACTTCTCGCACCCGTATATGCAAATTGACGACACCTATTTGGTGCCGGCTGGCTCCTCAATCCGCAACGTCGCGGACGCGGACCAGCCCGGGGCTCGCATCGCGGTCGAGCGCGGGGCCTCCACGGCCCTCGTTCTGAGCCGCATGCTGAAGCGAGCTGAATTGGTGCGCGCCGACGCCGCTTTCGACCTGCTGCGCGCCGGAAATGCCAACGTGTTAGCAGGCCCCCGCGCAGCGCTGCTCCGGCTTTCGGCCCAACTGCCCGGCTCTCGCGTGCTGGAGGACCGCTTCGGGGTCATCCTCTACGCGATGTTGGTCCCGAAAGGCCACGCCGGACGTCTCGCCTACATCAGCGAGTTCATCGAGGAGGCCAAGGCCTCGGGGTTGGTGCACCGGGCAATCGAGCGCGCTGGCTTGCGCGGGGTTCAGGTAGCACCCGCGGGAAATCCAACCACCCGGTAGCGGGCCCAGAAGGAGTTAAAAATGAACCGGGCCAAATTCCCTCTATTACTAGGAATGCCTTTGTGCTGCCTTCTCGTGTCGGCTCTTCCCCGCACTGGCTTAGCGCAGGGGCTATCAAAGGCCGTCATTGCCTATCCGATCCGAAGCATTCTCTCCATCGACCTTCAGGTCGCCCAAGCACGGGGGTTTTTCCGTGAGGAGGGGCTGGATGCCCAACTCGTAATGGTTGGGGGGAACGTCGCTATTGCAGCCGCCATGGCGGGAGAGGCTCATGCCGTAAACAACGTAGCGTCGACCATTCGTGCCATTGAGCGGGGCAATATCCCTTTTAAGGTCTTGTCTATCAGTTGGAAGCGACCCCTTTACTGGCTCACAGTCAGGCCTGAAATCAAGTCCATCGCCGATCTCAAGGGGAAGCTCTATGGCACCGCCAGCCGGGGTAACGCCCCGCACGTGGCCACAGCCCGGCTTCTCCGCAAGGGTGGATTGGATCCGGAAAAGGACATTACCGTCATCGTTACCGGGAACCCGTCTCAAAGTTTATTCAGTGGGACCATCCAGGCAGCAGCGATATCTCTTCCTTCAGCCATCTTGGCCCGCGACAAATTTAAGATGAACATTCTGGCGAGCGCCATGGAGGAGTACCTTGATCTAAGCAGGGGCATCGCAGTGCGGGAGGACCTCTTGCGGGAAAAGCGAGACCTTATCAAGCGCATTCTCAGGGCCCAGACCAAGGCTCGCCGCTACATTTTGGAGAACGAACGAGGCTCCAGCGAAGTGTTGGCCGACTACGTAAAAGTAGAGCTTCCCGTGGCCTTGGAATCTTATCGGCTAGCCCGACCTGCTTTTACAACTGACGGCATCCCGACCGAAGAGGAGGTCCGGGAGTACCTCAAAGCGGAGTCGGAGGCCATGGGACTTCTCAAGCCTACTCCAGCAGACAGGATCTTTGACTTCTCCTTGCAGCGGGAGGTCAACCGTGAGCTGGGAATAAGGTAGGTATTGACCGCACTGGTCGTTGGCAATAATAAAGAGGCAGTCATTGCGCACAATGCCTTCAAAACTCACTGCAAAAAAAGGATCTCGGAAATCAAAGGCAAAAAAGCGACTCCCACCCCGTGAGGAGCCTTATTCCAAGCTAAAGCAGGAAGTCGAAATCCTGCGGCGGGAACTTAGCGAGGCTCTGGAGCAGCAGACGGCAACGAGCGAGATCCTGCGCGCGGTCGCTCGCTTGCCAACGGACCTCCAGCCCGTGCTGGACACGGTGGCTGAGAATGCCGCGCGGCTATGCGATGCTAACGATGCTCAGATCTTTCGTGTCGAGGGTGAGGTCGCACGGAAGGTCGCGAGCTACGGTATTGTCCCCAGCATCATTGCTGTTGGCCAAACCCTGCCGATCAGCCGTGGCTCCCATCATGGCCGAGCTATACTCGACCGGCAGACGGTGCACATTCACGACATGCGGGCCGAGAGCGAGAAGGACTACCCTGACATCTGGCCAGCCGTCCAGCGCGCGGGGATTCGGACGGTGTTAGGTGTTCCGCTACTGCGCGAGGGTATTCCCATCGGGGCTATTGTGATCCGCCGGACAGAAGTCCGCCCATTCAGCGATAAGCAAATCGCTCTCCTAAAAACCTTTGCTGATCAGGCCGTGATCGCCATCGAGAACGCGCGCCTGTTACAGGAGCGCGAGAACCGAACCCTTGAGCTTTCCGCGCTTCATGACGTGACGGTTTCCGCCAATCAATCCTTAGAAATCAAGCCGGTGCTTCAAGAGGTGGTCAAGAAGATCACGGAGATTTTTAATTTTGATGTAGTGTCAATTTTTCTACTCGACACCAAGATGGAACAACTATCTCGGCAGGCCGGGTTTACAAGGCTAGTGGGGATTGCTGGCCCTCAAATCCATCCTCGCGGACAGGGGATAGCGTGGAGGGTGGCTGAAACAGGCGAGCCGATGATCTTCGAAAATGTTAATACCGATCCGCGCTATCAGGAGCTGAGCTATACGAAGGCAGCACAACAAGGCGGTTCCGGCTTTTTTGCAGTTTTTCCCATCAAGGCCAAGGGGAGGTTTTTAGGGACGATTCAGTGCAGGGGCCGAGAGCCTCGAAAGCTCACTCCCGACGAAGTGCGGCTGATCAAATCGATGTCAGACCAGATCGGCGTTGCCCTAGAAAACATCAACCTCTTTGACGAAGTCAGAAACAAGACCGCGGAGTTGGAGGCTCGCACCCGCGAGCTGGGCCGTTCGGTGGAAGAACTCAAAGCCTTGGGCGAGGTCGGCCAGGCGGTCAGCTCCACCCTAGACCTTGAGACGGTGCTCACCACTATCGTCACCCGGGCTGTACAGCTATCCGGAACGGATGGAGGGGTAATTTATGAGTACGACGAGGCCGCGCAAGAGTTTCGTCTGAGAGCCGCCCACCGCATGGAAGACGAGTTGATCGAAGCGCTGCGCGCAGCCCCGATCCGTCTTGGCGAAGGAGTCGTCGGCCACGCAGCGATCAGCCGGACGCCAATGCAGATCCCTGACATCCTCGATGAGCGGGAATATACCGCCACACGGCTCCGGCCCATGCTCGCACGGCTCGGCTATCGATCTGTTCTGGCAGTTCCGCTCCTCAGTGAAGAGCGGATCGTGGGTGGCTTAGTGGTCTGGCGACAGGAGCCGGGGGACTTTCTAACGGAGGTCGTAAACCTTCTCCAAACCTTTGCCACCCAGTCGGTCCTGGCGATACAGAACGCGCGGCTCTTCCGAGAGATCAAGGACAAGAGCCGACAGCTCGAGGGTGCAAGCCGCCACAAGTCGCAGTTCCTCGCCAGCATGTCGCATGAGTTCCGCACGCCGCTCAACGCGATCATCGGCTTCTCAGAAGTTCTGCTGGATCTCTCATTAGAGGTAAGCGAGGAGAAACGATCGCGATTCCTGAAGCACATCTTGAACAGCGGCAGGCACCTGCTCGGCCTGATCAATGAGATCCTCGATCTCTCGAAGATCGAGGCCGGACGGCTGGAGTTGGAGATTGAACCCGCATCCATCAGCGATGTCCTCGAGACGGCTGAGAGCACGTTGAGGCCGCTGGCGACCAAAAAGGCCATTAACCTTCGGGTCGAAAGTGACGGCCGGATTCCTCGCATCCCCATGGATGCCGCGCGGATCAGGCAGGTCGTCTTGAACCTGGTCGGGAACGCCATCAAATTCACTCCCGAAGGAGGACAGGTTTGGCTCCGGGCGGATGTTTCGGATGAAGTTGTGTGTGTCGAGGTGGGCGACACAGGGCCGGGCATGCCCATAGAAGACCATGAGCGGATCTTCCTGGAGTTCGAGCAGGCCAGGATCGGTAGCGCCGGGAGCAAGCCTGAAGGGACCGGATTGGGTCTGGCGCTGGCAAAGAAGCTTGT
>JACPSF010000391.1 GCA_016193385.1 Deltaproteobacteria bacterium | reverse complement strand
ATCCTTCACCGCGACATCAGAAAAAAGATGACCGAGATGCTCATCGAGCGGGCGGAAAAAATTAAGATCGGGAACGGGTTGGACGAGAACGTGGAGATGGGACCGCTGATCAACGAGGCGGCGCGAAAGAAGGTCCACGGCTATGTCCAGATCGGCAAAGGCGAAGGGGCGAGGCTCCTCACCGGGGGGACCATCTATGAGGAGGGGGAGTGGGTGCATGGTTATTTTTACCGGCCGACGATCTTCGATCAGGTGGTGCCGGCGATGCGCATCGCCCGGGAGGAGATTTTCGGACCGGTCCTCTCTCTGATCGAAGTCAAGAGCTTCGAAGAGGCCATCGAGGTTCTCAATGCGACCCCCTACGGGCTCTCGAGCTCGATCTACACGCGGGATGTGGCGCGAGCCTTCCGTGCCATCCGGGACATCGAGGCCGGCATCACCTACATCAACGGCCCTACCATCGGCGCCGAAGTCCATCTTCCCTTTGGCGGCGTGAAGGAGACGGGCAACGGCCATCGCGAGGCCGGCACCACCGTGTATGACATCTTTACCGAGTGGAAATCGGTCTACATCGATTATGAAGGAAAAAAGAAAATTACCATAATCACCCTATCCTCCCTCAAATCCCCCTTTCTCCCCCTTTGGTAAAGGGGGATAGAGGGGGATTTAGGAGAGCGAGAGGGGATTTGATGTCAACTTATTTAATTCCGTCACTATAGTTTTTAGTTAACTCAAAACTCAAAATTAAAAACTAAGATGAAGATACCTCGAATCAAAACCAAACTTCCCGGCCCCAAAGCGAAAGCGGTCATCGAGCGCGATCAACTCTACACCGCCCCCGCTTACGGGAGGGTCTATCCTCTGGTCGTCAAGCAGGGACGCGGGATGGTCATTGAGGATGTCGATGGGAATCTCTTTCTGGATTTCACCGCCGGGATCGCCGTGGCTTCGACCGGCCATGCCCATCCCAAGGTCTTGCAAGCCATCGAAGAGCAAGCGCGCAAGTTTCTCCACTTTTGCGGCGGCGATTTTTACTATGAGCCCATGGCGGAGCTGGCGGAAAAGTTGTGCCATTTAGCCCCCGGTTCCTCCGCCAAGAAGGTATTCCTCACCAACTCAGGCACCGAGGCCGTTGAGGCGGCCTTGAAGCTGGCGCGCTACAGCACGAGGCGCCAGCATGTCATCGCCTTCCTGGGATCTTTCCACGGCCGGACTATGGGTTCTCTTTCTTTGACGGCGAGCCGCTCGTCTCACCGGGCGCATTTCGCTCCGCTTGTGCCCGCTATTCATCACGTCGCGTACGGCTATTGCCACCGCTGTCCCTACCATTTGACCTACGGCAGCTGCGGCATCGAGTGCGTGAAATACATCGAGAAAACCTTATTCCGGCAGGAAGTGGCGCCGGAAGAAGTGGCGGCGATCTTCGTCGAGCCGATTCAAGGTGAAGGGGGATACGTCGTTCCGCCGCCGGAGTATCTCGGCATGCTCAAGGAGATGTGCGGGCGCTACGGTATCCTCCTGGTGGCCGATGAGGTGCAGACCGGCTTTGGTCGCACCGGGAAGATGTTTGCCTGCGAGCATTGGGGAGTGGAGCCGGATATTCTTTGTGTAGCGAAAGGGATCGCCAGCGGGCTCCCCCTCGGGGCCATGATCGCCAGGAGCGATCTCAGCACCTGGACCCCGGGCACACATGGCTCGACTTTCGGCGGCAATCCTGTCGCGTGCGCGGCAGCCCTGGCGACGATTGCGCTTTTGGAGAATGGCCTGGTGGACAACGCGGCCCGAGTCGGGCGCTACCTCAAAGAAAAGCTCGAGCAGGTCAAAGCGAGCACCCCTGCGATCAGCGACGTGCGGGGACTGGGGCTCATGATCGGTGTGGAGCTGGTGACGCCGGACGCTGAACGCGCGCCGGCTCCGGAACTGCGCGACCGGCTCCTGCGAAAGGTTTTCGAAAAGGGCCTGCTCCTGCTGGGTTGCGGTCAGAGCACGATCCGCTTCTGCCCGCCGCTGATCGTCACCGAGGCCGAGGCGCAAACGGCCGTGGAGATCTTCTCTTCGGCGCTGAAAGAACTTACCGCCAGCTAGGGTCCCTGACCTTCCCGTTCGCCTCCGGCAAAAAGCGGCCCGCAAGGGCCACTTACGGGCCTTTCCCGACGTATTTGTTAGTCCAGAGGATTCCTTCCTTAGCCGAAGGTGCCTTCGAAGGATCCTTCAGAATTCCGGCGCCGATCGAGAAGTTGAGGACCTTCTGCCAACCCTCCTCGCTCATGTCTCCCCATTTGGGGATGGCCTCTTTGACCAGGGATGACGAGAGGTCAAAGACCTCATCCGTTAGCCTTTGGGGGTTGGAGAAGCGATGGGCTCGCAGAGCCGCTCTGGCTTCCTGGGGATTGGAGTGGAAGAGCGCTCCGCCTCGAGATATGGCTCGGGCAACCGCCGTGGCAAGCTTCGGGTTCTTTTCCACAAAGTCCGGGCGGGCCATGAGCACTTCATAGGGATAGTCGGTCAGCTCCGGAATCTCGCCCTGTGACAGCGAGACCAGGACATAGCCTTTGCCCGCGGCCTCCGTGGTCTCCGCTCCCGGCGGCGATTGTCCAAAGCCGTCGATGATGTTGTTCATGAGCGCTGGGGCCAACTCTGTCCCTCCAAGGTAAACAAATTTAAGTTTTTCCGGATTGCCGCCGACCTTTTTAACGAGAAATTTGAAGATCTGCTCGGAGACCGCTCCGGGACTCGTGGCGCCGATAGTTTTCAGCTGCGTGAAGACTTTGATGCGGTCGTTTAGAGGGCTCTCCCGGGTGACTTTAAACTTCTCCGCAATTTCCTTGCGGACCACCAGGCTCAGGGTCAGGGTCCGGTTGTGGGCTTGTACGGCCATGAGCGGGGCTCCCTCGAGCCGGGCGAGGATCAGTCCCTCTGATGACGATGCGCAAAAGTTCACCGAGCGTCCGACAACGGCAGCCTGGCACGGTGAACCGCCGCCGGCCACCGTGATCTTTGCGCGCACTCCCTCTTGTTCGAAATATTTGAGCTGCTCTGCCACCCAAATCGCCGCGAAGGCGAGAGTAGATACAGCGGTCGCGATGATGACTTCGGGCAGATCTTTCTGGGCACGAGCCTGGCCTCCCAGGGAAAAGAGCAGGATGAAAGCGGTGAGGATTACGGGCGGGATTATTCGCAAGCCGGGAAAACTGGCTCCTTTAGGCATGGTTAAAATCTCCTTTCCCCTCTAAGCTGATCGCAAAGCGGCGGACGGCTATGGACCTTTACCGACGTACTTGTTGGTCCAGAGCACGCCTTCTTTGGCCGAAGGTGCCTTCGAAGGATCCTTCAGAATTCCGGCGCCGAGGGAGAAGTTTAGGACCTTCTTCCATCCGGCTTCGCTCATATTCCCCCATTTCGGCATGGCATCCTTGACCATCGATAACGAGAGGTCAAAGACCTCGTCGCTAAGTCTCTTTGGGTCGGAAAAGCGGTGGCCTCGAAGCGCCGCCTTCGCGGCTTCGGGATTCGTGTGGAAAAGAGCGCCGCCGCGCGAAATCGCCCGGGCAACGGCTTGGGCGAGCTTTGGGTTCTGCTCGGCCCAGTCCGGTCGGACCATGAGGACTTCATATGGGTAGTTGGTGAGCTCCGGTACCTCGCCGCGCCCGACTGGGATCAGCACATAGCCTTTGCCTGCGGCTTCCGTGACCTCGGCCGAAGGGGGCGATAGCGCGAACGCGTCAACGACGCCGTTCATGAGCGCGGCCGGAAGCTCTGTGCCTCCCAGGTAAACGAATTTTAATTTTTCCGGGTTGCCGGCGGCTTTTTTTACCAGGAATCTAACGATCTGTTCGGAGGCCGCGCCGGGGCTTGTCGCGCCGATCGGTCCCAGCGTCGTCAGGAACTTGAGCCTCTCTTTCAGCGGGCTTTCCCTGGTGAGTTTCGCCTTCTCCACAAGATCCTTGCGGGCGGCCACGCTCAGGGTCAGGTTGCTGTTGTGAGCCTGGATGGCCATGAGCGGGGCTCCCTCGAGCCGGGCCAGGACCAGCCCTTCCGAAGACGAAGCGCAGAAGTTCAGCGAGCGACCCACAACCCCGGCTTGACACGGCGAGCCGCCCCCGGCCACGGTAACCTTCGCGCGCACGCCTTCTTTTTCGAAGTAGTGCAACTGCTCCGCTACCCATATGGCTGCAAAGGCGAAGTTGGGGACAGCAGTCGCGATGGTGACCTCGGGCAATTCTTTCTGTGCCCGAGCGGGGGAGGTCATCCCGAAGACACTCACCAGCAGGAGCGCCAGCCCGGCGGCCAATCCTTTGCTTGAGATCGGTCTCTTTTCCATCTTAGAACCTCCCTTCTAACCTTGAATCTGCACGTGCTCGGTTTGCGTCTGCCACTGAAGCACTCGCCTCTCGACGAGATCGGCGATCTTATTCATGACGATGACCATGCACATGAGGACGATGATTCCGACAAAGACGTCGGCGGTTTTGAAAACTCCGGCCGATAGCCGGATGAAAAAGCCGATTCCTTCGGTGGCGGCGATGAACTCTCCGACAATCGCCCCGATGACCGCGAAGGGGATGCTGGTCTTAACGCCCAGCAGGATATAGGGCGATACCGCGGGGAAAATCACCCGGAAGGTGAGTTTCCATTTGCTGGCGCCCATGAGGCGCGCAAGGTCGATATATTCCTGGTCCATCTGCTTCATTCCAGCATAGGTGTTGAAAAAATTCAAAAAGAAGGTGAGCAAAAAAACCACGCCGACCTTGGACCAGATGCCGATGCCCAGCCAAACGATGAAGAGCGG
>JACPSF010000390.1 GCA_016193385.1 Deltaproteobacteria bacterium | reverse complement strand
GCGGTTTCTTGCGCTCAAATTTCTGCTTGCTCATCTCATCCTCCTAATTTGTTTGCCGTTGCCCTATCTCTCCATGTCTCTCTCTGCCATGTTTCGTGGCAAAAGCCCAGGAGCGGGATTGAACCGCTGACCTCGTCCTTACCAAGGACGTGCTCTACCAACTGAGCTACCTGGGCATCTTGAGCCCTTGCAAAGTGGAGCGGGAAACGGGACTCGAACCCGCGACCCCGAGCTTGGAAGGCTCGCGCTCTACCAACTGAGCTATTCCCGCATCTTGGTGGAGAGGGGAGGATTCGAACCTCCGAAGCCGTACGGCGGCAGATTTACAGTCTGCTCCCTTTGGCCACTCGGGAACCTCTCCTCCTCTACCCCCAGACCCCATCCGTGCAATGTCCAGGGACAAACCTTAGCGCTTCATTCAATGGACAGCCTGAACCAATCTCTTTTTGGAGCTGGCGATAGGACTTGAACCTACAACCTGCTGATTACAAATCAGCTGCTCTGCCGTTGAGCTACGCCAGCCTCGATCCTGACGTCAACTCTCCCACGCCCGCACGCAAGAATTCTCTTCCCCGCCCGCTAATCCTGGCAATAAAGATGCACGGAAAAAAATTAGCGCCTAGCTTTTCAACCTTTTTGGTGAATGACAGTTAATTGAATAGAGAACCCAATTGTTGTAAACGATCATTTAAAACACCTTTGTCTTCCCTTGTCAACAGCCTCAACTCGCCTCCCTCCCGACCCTCCCCGAAGCTCTGATCTGCGGTTCTTGCTCCTTTTGGCGCAGCAGCTCGTAGAGGAAAATGCCGGCGGCGACCGCAACGTTTAGAGACATCACTTTCCCACGCATGGGGAGCGAAACCAAAAAGTCACATTCCTGCCGGATCATAGGCCGCAACCCCGACCCCTCGGATCCCAGCACCACCGCGAGCTTTTCGGGATAGATTCTTTGGTAGGCCCCCTCCTTTGCCCCGGCATCCAAACCGACCGCCCAGTAACCTTTTTTTTTGAGCGCCCCAATCGCCCGTCTGAGATTGGGAACCCGGTAGATCTTCAGATGGTGAACAGCACCCGCCGAGGTCTTGGCCACCACCGGCGTCACACCCACCGACCGATCCTTGGGGATTACGACTTGCTGAATTCCCACCCCTTCCGCACACCGCACCACCGCACCGAAATTGCGTGGGTCGTTGAGGCCGTCTAATAGCAAAATCCAATGGTGCCCGGGCGACGCTGGGAGATCGCCGAGCAGGGCGGCCAAATCGTAGTAGGGATACGGTGCCACCCGGGCGACCACCCCTTGATGGTTCCGCCCCTCAGCTAGTGTGTCCAGCCGCCCTGCCTCCACATAACGGACCGAGAGGCCGCGGCGCCGTGCCTCCTGATCGAGAGAGCGCAAGGAGGCGCTCCTCTTCTCCGCAACGAGCATCACTTCCCATACATCGGCAGGCGCGGCCCTGAGTTTTTCCAAAACCGGATTGATCCCAAACAGGAGAACAGGTTTTCGTTCGGTCTGCATATCAGGGGTCGCCGTTATTTTAGGGACATTTTACAAAAACCGAAGCACCGGATAACATGTTGTCGTTGTGAAGAGAACCTTAGAGAGATACATCCTCTCCGAGATCTTGCCGCCGTTCCTGATCGGGCTCCTGGCCTTCACCGTGATTCTGCTGACCGCCCGCATACTCAGGCTTGTCGAGCTGGTCGTCACCCGCGGCCTCCCGCTGCTCCGGATCATGAAGCTGCTTGGCCTCATCCTGCCCACCTTCTTGGAATTGACCCTGCCCATGGCGCTCCTGCTGGGAATTTTTTTGGGCCTCACCAGGCTCTCAAACGATCAAGAGATCCTCGCGTTAAAGGCATCGGGAATCAGCCCCTTTTATTTGCTTCGACCGGTCGGCCTGCTCGCCCTGTTGGTCTCGCTGATCACCTTTCTCACGGCGGCCTGGCTGCGACCCCACGCCCTTCTCGCCGTAAAAAAAGAACTCTACGACATCGCCAAAACCCACATCGCCTCCGGGCTTAAAGAAAGAGTCTTCAACGACGATTTTCCCAACGTTCTCATCTATGTCGAAGAGCTAGTGCCACCGGGAAACTCTTCCCAGGGCGTGCTCATTGTGGATCGGCGCAATCCTGCAAGGGAAATGATTATCTTCGCCAAGGTCGCGCTGATCCTTCCCGACGAGGAATCCAAGACCGTCAGCCTGAAGCTCCTGGACGGGACGGTTTACGAACGCGAACGGAATCGGCCCGGATTCAGCCAGACCCACTTTAACATCTACCATTTTAAGCTCGACCTTGAGGAGGCGTTTAGCCCCACCCAAAAAAAAGAGCGGGGACCTCGGGAGATGTCGCTGCGTCGACTGGTCAAAACCATCTTTTTGAAGCGAGAACAAGGCCTCCAAGCCACCGACGAGATCGTAGAGTATCATCAGAGGCTCTCTTTGGCTCTGGCCCCGCTGGTGTTGAGTCTGCTCGGGCTCTCCTTCGTCCTGATGCCGACGCGCGCACGCGCCACTCGATCCTGGGGGCTCTCGGTCTGCCTCTTCTGGTTTCTCGCCTACTACGCCCTGCTCTCGCTGGGAAAGGCGCTCGCCGAACGGCAAATCTTGCCCCCCGCCCCCGCCCTCTGGCTCCCCACCGTAGTTTTGGGTCTCATGGCCGCACATTTTTTTCGCAAGGCGGTTAAGGAATCCCCTCTGCGATTCCTCACGCAAGTGGAAAGCCTGTCCTTCGCCTGGCTGCGAAGGCTTGCAGGCTTCAAGCAAAGGGCTCCTTGAGGCAACCCAACTTGAAAAAAGCCGATCTGCTTGTGTCGTTTCCGCTGGGAAGCCTGCTCGACCGGTATCTGATCGCCGGCTTTCTCAAGATTTTTGCCCTCAGTCTCCTGTGCCTCACCGCTCTTTACCTGGTCGTAGACTTTTTTGACCGCATCGAAAACCTTTTAAAGGCAGGGGCCCCGCTATGGACCTCGCTCCGATACTTTCTCTACAAGCTTCCGCTGCTGATCTCCCGTGTCGTGGGCTTTGCGGCGTTGTTCTCCACGCTTTTCTTTCTCGGGACCTTGTCACGGAATCAGGAAATTACGGCCATGCGCTCTAGCGGCCTGAGCCTGCGCCGGATCTCGCTACCGCTCCTTTTGTGCTCGCTCTTTCTCGCTGTGCTTGTCTTTTTCTGCAACGAAGCCTTAGTCCCCATCTTTACTCGCAAGGCCCAAGACATCTACAAAACGGAGGTCAGAAAAAAACCCCTCCAGAGCGTGCTCGGGACGGAGGACTTCTGGATCCCGGGAGCGGGCAGTTTCATCCGCGTGGATCACTTTGATACCAGGGAAAACACTCTCAAAGGCGTCTCCGTTTTTCTGCTCCATCGCGACTTCAGCCTAAGCGGCCTTATCGAGGCTCCCACGGCGCGCTGGAATGGCGCGCGCTGGGAGGCCAAGGAAGCCACGGAGTGGACATTCCTGCCGAATGGACAGATGAGGCGGCGCAGACTGGATGTCTCCGTACCCCTTTCGGAGACGCCCGAGGATCTCAAGCTCTTCATTCGGGAGCCCGAAGAATTCAGCCTCTTCGAGCTCAAGAAACAGATTGCCGACCTCAGGGGAAAGGGCATCGACACCAAAGAATACGAAGTTGATCTGCAGATAAAATTCGCCTTGCCGCTGCTCTCTCCCCTGCTGGTCCTTTTGGGCATCCCCTTCGCCCTCAAACACGGTCCCAGCGGAGGCATGGCCCTGAGCTTCGGAATCAGCCTCCTGGTGGGCTTGGGTTACTGGTTTTTGACGGCCTTCTCCGTCTCCCTCGGTCATAGTGGAGCGGTGAACCCGTGGATTGCGGCTTGGGTGCCCAACCTAACCCTGGCCCTAATCGGATTTTTCTTCTCCCTTGCCGAGGATTAGCCAGCGCTTAAGGGACCAAAGCCGTCCCCCTCAAACCTTCGATCTCAGGCCAACCGAACATGAGATTCATATTTTGCACGGCTTGGCCGGCCGCCCCTTTGACCAAATTGTCGAGCGCCGTGATCACCACAAGGCGTTGGGCGTGGGGGTCATAGCGAAACCCAATGACGCAGTCGTTGGAGCCTCTGACCTCTTTGGTCTCGGGAAAGACCCCATAGGGCAAGACGCGCACGAAAGGGTCCTGGTGGTAAAAGGACTCGTAGAGCTCGGCCAGTTTCGCCTCCGAGAGCGGCTTTTTGAGCTCCACGTACATCGTCGACAAAATACCCCGGCTCATGGGAACCAAGTGAGGGGCGAAAAGGACCACAACCGATCGCCGAGCGATCTGGCTCAGCTCTTGCTCGATTTCAGGGGCATGGCGATGTACTCCGACGCTGTAGGCTTTGAAGTTCTCATTGACCTCACTAAAGGAAAGCTCCACGGCGCTGCTCCTGCCTGCCCCAGTGGCTCCTGATTTGGCGTCGATCAGGACCGTTCCCCGAACCACTCTGGCGGCAAAAACGGGGGCCAATCCAAGGACGGCTCCCGTGGGATAGCAACCGGGATTGGCCACAAGACGAGCCTTGGCGATGGCCCTGCGGTGAATTTCTGTCAAACCGTAGACCGCCCGCCGTAAAAGATGGGGGGCCTTGTGGGGGCTATACCACTGGCGATAGAGCTCGGGATCGTGAAGGCGAAAATCGGCGCTGAGATCAATCACCCTCGTGTCCTGCTCCACGGGCCGGGCCACGGCATCCATGGAGGTTTTATGGGGAAGGGCGGCGAACGCAAGCTCGCACCGCGAGGCCACCTTCTCGACCTGGATGTCTTCTAAGAAAAGTTCGCACTTGCCCGCAAGGGAATGATAGATCTCGCTGATCCGCTTCCCCGCAAATTGCTGGGAGGTGACCACGGTAACTCTGACTCGCGGATGTTGCAGGAGGATCCGGAGCAGCTCGATCCCGGTCAGCGCGCGCGGGTCGCGTGTGACGAAGCGGGCGTTCTTCAGCGGGGAGCGAAATTCGGGGCTGGCCTGAATGAGGGCGCGGGTAATGCCGTGGCGTATGGCGCCTGCCTGGCCTGAGATGCCCCCTCCGGTCACGTTCACTTCGGTATCAAAATGGCCCGCGGTCTGCGTCACCTCAAAGGGTTGAAGCACGATCATGCGGGCCGTCTCACGGCCAAAATACTCCTCCAAAGCCCGATCGTTGATGAGCACATTGCCCTTTCCCTGTTTCAGGTAGACACGCGCTACCGAGGTCTTTCTCCGCCCGGTGGCATAAAATACCTTGTCCGGCATGTCTGAACTCCTACAAACTCAGCGGTTGAGGTTTTTGCGCTTGGTGGGGATGATCGGGGCCGGAATAAACCTTTAATTTGGTAACAAGCCTTCTCCCCAAACGGTTCCGGGGCAGCATCCCTTTCACCGCCGCCCGAATAAGGGTTTCGGGCTTCTTCTCCAGCAGCTTGCCGGCAGCCGTCTCCCGAATGCCTCCGGGATATTCGGTATGCCGGTAATAAATCTTCTGCTCGAGTTTCCTACCCGTAAGCTTGACCCTGCGCGCGTTGATGACAATAACAAAGTCCCCCCCATCCACATGGGCGGTAAAGGCGGGCTTGTGCTTCCCGCGCAGGATCTTTGCCACCGCGCTGGCAAGCCGCCCCAACACCTTACCGTTAGCATCCACCACATACCACTGCCGCTGGGAGAGGGCTTCCTTAGATTTCATCTGATACGTCTTCACACCGATCCCGATATCCCGCTTTGCTAGCAGCTTGAAGCACCTGCCAGCCATGAAATTGGCGGGGCCGACGAGACTCGAACTCGCGACCTCCGGCGTGACAGGCCGGCGTTCTAACCAACTGAACTACGACCCCGTCTTAGCTAATAGCAAACAGCCTGTAGTTACTAGTGCCCGATCCCACCGCCCAAAATTTCAGCTCCCCTCTACTCACCAATCACTATTCACCATTCGCTAATTGAATGGGCGGTACAGGATTTGAACCTGTGACCCCCGGCTTGTAAGGCCGATGCTCTCCCGCTGAGCTAACCGCCCCTTCGGCCGAAAACACCAGCCTCGTAACCCTCACTTGAGACTAACCCCAACCCCTTTCGCCTCAAGTTCTCGTCCGGTCTCAAAAGAAGTAGATTGAGTTTAGCTGAGCGACTCTTTCAGGGTTTTGCCCGCCTTAAACTTAGCGGCTCGGGAGGAGGCAATCTGAATCGCCTCTCCGGTCTTGGGGTTTCTCCCCGTCCTGGCCTTACGATGGGAAACCGAAAAAGTTCCGAATCCAGAGATGTTGACCTTTTCGCCGCCTTTCAAGGCGGCAATGATATCGTCAAAAAGGCTGTTGACGATCTCTTCAGCCTTCTCCTTAGGAATCTCGGTCTTATTCGCCACCGAGTCGACCAAATCCGCCTTTGTCATAACCCTAGTTCATCCCACCGAGCTTACTCGCAGGACAAGGATTCCTTATAATCACAGGCCGGCCCCGGTGTCAATCATGCAGCCCCCGTTTCATCGGGCACCCGACTCACTGCGGCAAGATACCTGCCGCGGGACCCTCTTCCTCTTTCTCACTATAGGCGGGATGATCCTCGCTGGCTTGGCCAGATTCCGCCTTTTTCTTCAAAAAGCTCTCCGGATCCGGTAGCACGAGCGCCTTTTTCAAAACCTCATCCATGTGAGAGACCAGGACAAGCTCGACCGTCTTTAGGATCGTCTGTGGGACCTCCTCGATGTCCTTCTCGTTTTCCGCCGGAATCAGCACGGTCTTGATCCCACCCCGGTGAGCCGCCAAAACTTTTTCTTTCAACCCACCGATGGGGAGAATGTTGCCCCGCAACGTGATCTCTCCGGTCATGGCGAGATCGTGACGGACGGGGATTCGTGTCAGAGCAGAAACCAGGGAAGTCGCCATGGTGATCCCTGCAGAGGGTCCATCCTTAGGAATCGCGCCCTCGGGCACGTGGATGTGGACGTCAACCTTCTGGTAGAAATCTCTCTCCAGCCCCAGTTCCTCCGCACGCGAGCGGACATAGCTCATGGCCGCTTGGGCCGATTCCTGCATGACGTCGCCCAACTTACCCGTAATGATGAGTTGGCCCTTGCCCGGCATGATCGTCACCTCGGTCGCCAGCAACTCTCCCCCCAATTCGGTCCAGGCCAGGCCGGTGACAACCCCGATGCGCTGTTCCACATCAGCCTTTCCATAACGGAATTTGGGCGGACCTAGATATTTGTGCAGGCTTTTGGCGGCGACCCGAATGCTTGCCTGGTGGTCCTTTTTGACCACCTCCACGGCCACCTTTCGGAAAATCGAGGCGATCTCCCGGTCCAGATTCCGCACGCCGGCCTCTTTGGTGTAATGACGGATCAATCCGAGAATGGAGTTGTCGGTGAAAAAGATATTTTCTTTGGTCAGGCCGTTGGCCTCGCGCTGCTTTTCCACCAGGTATTTCCTCGCTATGTTGAGCTTCTCCAACTCCGTATACCCCGCAATCCGGATGATCTCCATCCGGTCTTGAAGCGGACGGGGGATCCGTTCCAGGGTGTTCGCGGTGGTAATGAACATCACCTTGGAGAGATCGTAGTCCAAATCCAGGTAGTGATCGTTAAAGGCGAAGTTCTGCTCCGGATCCAACACCTCCAGCAGGGCTGAAGACGGGTCGCCGCGAAAATCTGTCGACATTTTATCGACCTCATCCATGAGAAAGACCGGATTGCTCGAGCCGGCCTTCTTCATGAACTGAATGATTTTCCCCGGAAGGGCTCCGATATAGGTGCGGCGATGCCCGCGGATCTCCGCCTCATCGCGCACGCCACCGAGAGAGACGCGGATAAACTTCCGGCCGGTAGCCCGAGCGATGGAGCGACCCAGCGAGGTCTTGCCGACTCCCGGAGGCCCCACGAGACAGAGGATCGGACCTTTCATCTTTCCCACGAGGCTCTGAACGGCGAGATACTCGAGGATGCGCTGCTTCACCTTCTCCAGGCCGTAGTGGTCCTCCTCTAGTACCCGTTCGGCCTCCTTGATGTCCAGCTTATCATCGGTAAATTCGTTCCATGGAAGGCTCAGGATCCAATCGACGTAGTTCCTGACCACCGTGGCCTCCGCCGACATCGGGGACATCATCTTGAGTTTCTTCAACTCCTTTTCGACCTTGTCCCGAGCTTCGGCGGACAGCTTCTTCTCTTTGATCTTCTCTTCGATCTCCTGGATCTCGTTCTTGAACTCGTCCTTTTCGCCCAGCTCCTTCTGGATCGCGCGCATCTGTTCGTTGAGGTAATACTCCTTCTGGGACCGCTCCATTTGTTTCTTCACGCGCGAGCGAATTCGCCGCTCCACCTCGAGGATCTCGATTTCCGCGCGCATGTGACCCAACACCTTCTCTAAGCGCTCGGAGGCGTTAAAAGTCTCGAGCAGATTCTGCCGATCCTCCAGCTTGATCCCGAGATGGGCCACAATCGTATCTGCGAGCCGCGCCGGCTCGTCGATCGAGGAGACCGACATAACCATCTCCGGCGGGATTTTCTTCTTCAGCTTGACATAATTTTCAAAGGTGCTGTGGACTTCGCGGATTAGGGCCTCGATCTCCGTGTTCCGCTCCACCACTTCGGCGATCTCCTCGCCCTCCACCAGAAAAAAGTCCGGGTGGCTCAAAAAACGAGTGACCTGCGCCCGCTTTTTGCCCTCGATCAGGACTTTGACGGTGCCGTCGGGGAGCCTCAGCATCTGCACGACGCTTCCCAATGTCCCCACTCGATAAATGTCATTTTCGGTCGGGTCATTGGTCTTCGCATCTCTCTGTGACGAGAGAAAAATCGGCCCCTGTTTTTGCGTCGCCTCCTCGAGAGCCTTAATCGATCGCTGCCGACCCACAAAAAGGGGCACCACCATGTGAGGGAAAACAATGATGTCCCTTAGCGGCAGCAGAGGCACTCCCACGGAGTTGTTGGCCTCCTTTTCCTTGTCGTCTTTCTTGTCGCTGCGAAACAACATAACTTCCCCCCTTAGGCGCTCTCGGCAGCCTTGCTGTATACCACAATTGGAGGCTCGTTGCGGACCACGACCTCGTCGGAGATGATGACCTCCTTGATGTTGAGCTGGGAAGGCATCTCGTACATGACATCGAGCATAATGTTTTCCATGATCGCCCTGAGCCCACGGGCTCCGGATTTTCTCTTCATGGCCTCCCGGGCGATCGCCTGAAGCGCCTCCTCGGTAAACTTGAGATGGACACTCTCCATCTCAAAGAGCTTCCAATACTGTTTGGTGAGCGCGTTCTTGGGCTCCTTGAGGATCCGCACTAGCGCCGCCTCGTCGAGCTCATCGAGCGTGGCCACGACCGGCAGCCGGCCGATAAACTCGGGGATCAGGCCAAACTTGAGCAGGTCTTCGGGCTGGACTTCGTGCAGGAGCTCACTCGTGCGCCGGCCGTCGCGCTCTTCCAGCTCACCGCCGAAACCCATGCGTTTGCGCCCGGTCCGCTTGCGAATGATGTCTTCCAAGCCTACAAAGGCCCCCCCGCAGATAAACAGGATATTCGTGGTGTCGACCTGGAGAAATTCCTGCTGGGGGTGCTTCCTACCCCCTTTGGGCGGAACGCTAGCCATGGTCCCCTCAATGATCTTCAGCAGGGCTTGTTGTACCCCTTCGCCCGAGACGTCCCGGGTAATCGAGGGATTATCCGATTTGCGCGAGATCTTATCGATTTCGTCGATGTACACAATCCCTCTTTGGGCTTTTTCCACATCGTAGTCCGCCGCTTGAAGGAGGTTAAGGATGATGTTCTCCACATCCTCGCCTACGTAGCCCGCCTCGGTCAGGCTCGTCGCGTCCGCGATGGTAAAGGGAACCTGCAGAAAACGTGCCAGCGTTTGTGCCAGCAGCGTCTTCCCCGAGCCGGTGGGCCCCAGCAGCAGGATGTTGCTCTTCTGCAATTCCACATCCCCCGTCATCATCTGGCTGTCGATCCGCTTGTAGTGGTTGTGGACGGCGACCGCTAAAATTTTCTTCGCCCGCTCCTGGCCGATGACGTACTGGTCTAAGACTCGCTTAATCTCGACCGGCTTGGGAACATTAGAAGAGGAGGCCAGGGCTTCTTCATGGTCAACCTCCTCCGCGATGATATCGTTGCACAAATCGATGCATTCGTCACAGATGTAAACGGTTGGGCCGGCGATGAGCTTGCGAACCTCATCCTGACTCTTGCCGCAAAACGAGCAAACAAGATTACCCGATCGGTCTTCACCGTGCTTTGGCATAGAATATCCGCCTCACTTCTTGGAACTGGTTTCCGGCCGGTTCACGATCACCTCATCCACCAAGCCGTACTCCATGGCCTGCTTCCCGCTCATGAAAAGGTCGCGATCCGTATCCTTCTCGATTCGCTTCAGGCTCTGTCCCGTATGTAGCATCAGGATGTTGTTAAGCTCTTCCCTCATACGCAGGATCTCGCGCGCCTGAATATCCACGTCGGCCGCTGTGCCCTGAAAGCCCCCCAAAGGCTGGTGGATCATGATCCGGGCGTGGGGAAGCGCATAACGCTTTCCCTTCGTCCCCGCCGCTAAAAGGAGGGCTCCCATGCTGGCGGCCTGACCGATGCAGACCGTCGAGATCTGAGGCTTCACGTACTGCATGGTATCGTAGATAGCGAGACCCGCGGTCACCGAGCCCCCGGGGGTGTTGATGTAGAAATAAATATCCCGCTCCGGATCCTCAGACTCCAGAAAAAGGAGCTGGGCGGTAATCAAATTGGCCACCTCGTCCGTGATCACCGTCCCCAAAAAGACGATCCGGTCCTTGAGCAAGCGTGAGTAGATGTCATAGGCTCTTTCGCCCCGCCCCGTTTGCTCGACGACGATCGGGATAAAGTTCATCTTCGGGATCAATCCTTCCGCACCTAAAGCATTCTAACTTTTTTTACCCTGCGCATCAACCTTTGACCCGCTCCAATCCTTCTCGGTCACTTTGGCATGGTCGAATAACATATCAACCGTCCGCTCGAAAACCATCTGCGAGCGAAGGTCCTCTCGTGCATCGTCCCGGGCATAGATGCGGTGCACGGTCGGTCCCTTCTCCCCGGCTGACCGCGCCATTTGATCGATCCGCTCTCGGAGCTCATCGTCCGAAACCGAGATCTTTTCCAGCTGCGCAATCTTCTCGACCAAGAGCGTAGCGCGCACCTGGCGCTCGGCCTGCGGCTCCAACTCTTTCCGCAGCCGCTCCGGCACCGGCACTTGGCCAGTCCCCTCGTTCCCGAGGCGCCCCTGCTGGCGTTCCAACAGATAGCGAAGCTGGTGCTCCACCATGGCGGCTGGAACCTCGAAGGAATGGCCCTCGATCAAGCGGGCGAGCAGCTGTTCTTTCAGGTCTCTCGTCTGAATCTCTTTGAACTCGCTCTCCAGACGGGCACGGATTTTCTGGCGCAACTCCTCAAGAGAGCCGCATTCGCCGTGGTCCTTGGCAAACTCATCATCGAGAGGAGGCAGGATCTTTTTTTTGATGTCCCGGACGATAACGGAAAACTCAACCACTTTTCCCGCTAGCTCTCGATTGGAATAATCTTCGGGGTACGCGACACTAATATTATGTTCCCCATCCTTTTTCAACCCAATGAGGGCCGCTTCAAACTGCGGCAGCGCATCGCCGCTGCCGATCTCAACAGGATAGTTTCGGGCCTCGCCTCCCGAAAACGGTTTGCCGCCGACGAAGCCGGTAAAATCGAGCACCACGAAATCCCCTCGCTCAGCCGCGTCGCGCCCCTCCACGGGTTCCAGTTGGGCGTGGCTGTGCTGCAGACGGCGAAGCGCCTCGTCCACCTGCTCATCTTCCACCTTGAGTTTGACTCTTTCGACCTCTAACCCCAGATAGTTTTTCGCCTCGATGTCTGGCTTGACCTCAACCACCGCCGAAAAGGTGAAGGTCCTGCCTTCCTCCAAGGGATCGGCCTCCACTTCAGGATGGGAGACCACCCTGAGCGCCTTCTCTTTGATGATCTCGCTTAGGGATTGCTCGACCAAACGCGAGCGAACCTGGCCTCGAACCTCGTCCCCATAGAGGCCTTCCAGCAGAGAACGTGGCGCCTTGCCGGGGCGAAACCCGCGGATCTTCACGCGCCTGCCGAGACCTTCGTAAGTGCGCAAAAATTCCTCGTTGACTGCCTGCGCAGGGAGCTCCACGCGGATTCTGCGCCGAATTGGGCTTAAGATGTCGAGGTCGACTTTCATCTTCGATGAGTCGGTATGAGGGGAACCATGGTCTGTGGTGCGAGAGGGGGGACTCGAACCCCCACGGGTTACCCGCTAGATCCTAAGTCTAGTGCGTCTGCCAATTCCGCCACTCTCGCACCCCACAAGATCAGCGGGCTAGAATAGCTTCGGCTCCTGACCCGCCGCGCTTAAGAAGCCCCACAAGCGATCCTGCCAAGGAAGAAGAGTAAGGAACAAAAGAAAGCATGTCAAGTAATCATTAAAGTTTTGTCCACAAGGCGAGAGCGAATCGCGGAAAAGATCCGGTCTGTGAAATCCTTTTTAGGACAGAAGTCGCCCGGATAGCGGCGCGTAACACCGGGAGACCTTCTGTATTGTCGGATAGAGACTCCATTCCCATAATTTGGAAAAAAGCGGGCCTTCTCTTCCTATTTCCTAGAAAGTCAACCCTTGTGGAATGGAAGTCTGGTATATGTGATTCGGTTCAATTAAAATCAACCACGCATTGAATTGGATACGGGAGGATCAGTCATGGAATCGATCGTTATCAACCCGCCGCAACTGGTGCAGCCCAGAGGGTACAACCATGGAATTAAAATCACCGGGCCAGCTACCCTGGTCTTTCTTGGCGGACAAGTGGGGTGGGACCAAGAGGGCCGTCTCGTAGGAGAAGACGATATCGTCGCCCAGTTTGACAAGGCTCTGGAAAATATCCTCGCCGTTGTGAAAGCGGCGGGCGGCGAGCCTGAAAGCATCGTTAAACTCAACCTCTACGTCACCGACAAAGAGGCTTACCTCGCCGCTCAGAAAGAGTTGGGGCTAGCCTACCGCCGACATATGGGAAAACACTTTCCCACCATGACACTGGTCGAGGTCAAGAGCCTTTACGAACCAGGAGCAAAGGTGGAAATCGAAGGCTTGGCGGTTCTATAAGGCAGACCCAACCGCATCTCTATTCGTGCAAGGGCCAGATGGTTTGTGCTCCGCTAGGATTTTTTCACCTGCGGATTCCATCAAAGCCCCAACCAATAATCCCACCACTCCCCCGCGGAAGGTTCCTCATAGGGCAACTGCGCGATCAAAGAGTGGCTCAACGCTTGCGGCGTGCCGAGCTGCGCTGCACGGTGATGCAGTTCCGCAATCCACTCACGGTGAAGCGCTGCGGCTGTGGCCTCCTCGACAGTCGCCGCCACATAGTCGGTACCATGAGCTTGCTCATGAACGATGGGCCCTTGGCCGAGCAAGGCGAGCACCGCCCGCCTTGGCCCTTCGTCAAAGATAAGGTCGGGTACGTCGAAGACCGGCAAATCATGGCGCACGACTTCGGCGCCTGTTCGATGAACGGGCGGGATCTCAAGCCCGGCGGCAGGGTAGAGGCGACCGTAGGTCTCGTGTGTGTGAACGATCGCGCGGACATCGGGTCTAGCCATAAAGATGTCACGGTGGAGGAAGCGGAAGGGGGGAGGCTCCAGGGGACCGTTCACCCAATGGCCCGCCATATCGACGGTTGCCAGCTCTTCAGCTTGCAGCCGCCCGAGATCACCGCGCGGGCTGATGACAAATCGATCCGAGTTGGGCAGGCGGTGGCTTACATGCTCCAAATGCCGGACGACGCCGAAGCGCCGCAGGATATGGCAAGCGCTTGCCACCAACTCCTTGATGCCCTCGGTCGAGTCCGGGCTTGGACTTGGTGGCGGCGATGGCTGCGGACCCGGATCCAGGGTGGCATAATAAGCA
This sequence comes from Deltaproteobacteria bacterium, assembly GCA_016193385.1. Next base: position 2,223 of record JACPSF010000390.1, on the reverse strand, counting down.
CGGAAGTCTTCCATCCCGGCTCTTTGCGCGGCTATGCGCTCGGCGTGCCGGCGGCTAACGGTTTTCAGTTTTCCCATGGAAGCCGCAAGACGGCTCATCCTCGCAAGCTCCTCCAGTTGCTGGGCGCGGCAAAGCACCTCGGCCAACCCAGAGCCCACGACAAGCAGTCCGTGGCCAGGGAGCTGACAGGCTGGAGCCCGACCCAGGACGCGAGCAAGGGCATCGGCCTGACCTGGCGTGGTGACGAGCTCCCCGCGGCCGTAGCGTGGCAGAGGTGACTGGATCAGGTCAGCGCCCTGATGGGCCAAAGCGAGCAGCTCCCGCTCCACCAGCCCGAAGGCGAGCATCTCAGGCTGGTGCGTATGCAATACTGCGCTAACGTCCGGCCGGGCGCGGTAGACAGCCAAATGCATGGCGAGATCACGTGGAGCAGGGAATTTCCCCTCCACCACTCGCCCATCCATTTCGACCGCCAGCAAGTCGGAAGCGCGCAGCCGGTTCGGCGGCGGGCTGCCCGAGCCCCTCCCCGGCGTTACGAGAATCTTTTCCGGCCCGACTCTTACGCTGCCATGACCGACCAGGCTTACCAGGCCCAGCAGGTGGGCGACCCGTAGCGTCCGGGCCAGCTCCTCAGCCAAGGAATCCGTAGACATAGCTCACCCCGCTTTCTGTTCACCCGGAGGATGCAACACGCGTACCAGATCAATGGCTGGGGAACTGTTTGCCGCGTGCCGGGGAAGACTGAGTCAGTATGAAAGTTACTTTAGGCCTCGGGAGGCAAAACAGGCGCCTTCACGGTGGGTTGATGATTTGGTGGGCCGCCAAAGACTCGAACTCCGGACCCGCTGATTAGGAGTCCCGACAATGACCCGACTAATATCGTCATTTCACCAGCGCAGGAGGGAAAGGCTGGGGATCTTGGGGAAGCTTCGCTCATCGCGGGTGGCAACACCGTACCCCTTGGCAATGGCTGTCGACGCAATCAACAGGTCATACGGTCCGATGACTACGTTTCTCGTGGCCAGCTCTGCTGAGAGGCGCGCATGGATGCGAGCCGCCAGAAGATCAAAGGGGATCACCGGAAGCCGAGCCAACAGCCCCTCCACAAATGCTTCCCGGCGGTTCCGTTGTGCTGGCGTCCTTGCCCGGTGCACACCGTGGAGTAACTCTGACGCGGTGACCGCTGAGATAGCGAAATCTTCTTCCGCGTGCTCGGCAAGCAACGCTCCAAGGTCGAGCTGTCCGCGTTCTGCGGCAATCAGAACGCTTGAGTCGATCAGCGCTCCCATGCTGATTCCGGGACTCCAGTCTCTTGTCGAGTTGCTTCTTCCACTGCATCCCAGAAGCCTGCGTCGGGTTTTGGCAGAGAGCGGAGCAATGCCAACAAATCGGCTCCGGTAAATCTAGGGGGCCTGACCGGCGAGATTTCACACACAGGCTCGCCTCCCCGCTCGATCACAAACGCCTCGCCACGGTAGCGGACGCGGTTGAGCAGGTCGGAGAAGGTTCGTGCTGCTTGCGTCGCCGAGAGAATGTGAGCCGGTTTATGAGCGACGGGGCTGGTTGGTTTTCGTTTTCCCTTTGTCCGGCCTTTTTGAACCGGAATACCATCCGCTTTGACTGATTTCATGATAATCTGATTATCTGTTTCCTGGGTCCTTGTCAAGGCCGATAGGAAATCAACCCGCCAATGCCCGTTTTGACGCGGGGGACGGTCCGAGGTAGCGCTACGTCAACTTGAGCCCGGGGATCCGTCGCTACCAGACGGCAGGTCTACAAGTTATTCCGGACCCGCTGATTAAGAGTGCTTCTCCAAGCGAACCACAGCCTAGACGCTACCAAAAACCCCAAGCATTTCAAGCAATCGGTGTTTCCCTGGGTGGAAGGCATGGGGATTTATCGGCTACAGCACACGGACAAAAGGCGGACAGAGAAACGCTTAGGCGCGTAGCCGATAGGGAGCCTCAAGAGAGAGCTTCCCTGCTGATAGTCAATCAGACGTTCCATCCTAAGTCCCCACAGCATAAAACTTTTCTCCATCCTGTCCGTGAATTGTCCGTGTCTTTTGGAGGGATAATGGGGGAGTCTCCCTTGGAGGGAGACGGAAGGGCGCGAAGCGCGTAGGGAGGGCCAGAGGGAGACATGACAGAGGGGCACATGAAGAGGGGCGGATCGAGCCGGGCCGAGCCAAGGGGGTTTGGGGGTCCCTGGCGACGGAGCACC
>JACPSF010000483.1 GCA_016193385.1 Deltaproteobacteria bacterium | reverse complement strand
ACTCCTAAGCTTTCGTTTCCCATCTTCTATCTCGCGCTTCGCATTTAAACACTCTCCGAAACCCTTACTCTTCAGAGCAGTGACTTACTAAGCGGACCGGGTCGGTGTCCACTGATACCGTCTGCTTGCTCACCGGAACAATGCCGGAGAGCAAGCAGAGAGGAGAGCAGATGAAACTGGCTAACATACCTTCGTTCCTTCTGTTTCTGGCGCTTCTGAGTGTCGGAGCGATCTCCGCAGCTCAGGAGTCGGGAAACCAAAAGGCCTTGAACATGCCGGAGGCGATAAACGCGGCCATCGCAAAAAACCCCGAGATCGCCACCTTGCGCGAGCGCGTCCAAGCCATGAGGGCCAGGGCCAAGCAGGCCTCCTACCTCGATGACCCGGAAATCTCCATCCAGTTTGGCGGCGTTCCTCTGGCAAATCCCACAAGCTTGAGTCGGGCCGATTCCAATATGTTCGGCATCCGGCAGAAGTTTCCTTTCTTTGGCAAGCTGGGTCTGAAGGAAAAAATAGCGGTGCAAGAAACCAAAATCATGGAAGAAGAGCTTCGAGCCAAAGAAAGGGAGATCATCTCCATGGTCAAGATGACCTACGCGGATCTCTTTATGGCGCAAAAGATGATCGAGATCTCCCGCGAGCAGTTGGAAATCATGCGCAGCCTCATCCGCGCTACTGAGGTCCGTTACCAAGTCGGACAGGTGACCCAGCAGGATGTCTTTAAGGCTCTCCTGGGACAGAGCGAGATCATGAACCAGCTTATCCTCGCCGAAGAGGAGAGGAGAGCCTCGGAGGTGAGGCTCAACTCCTTGCTGAACCGCTCGCGTCAGGTCCCCATCGAGTTGCCTGCTGAACTCGCGGTCCCACAGCCCTCGCTCATGGCTCCGATTCTGGTCGAGACAGCGATGACAAGTCGTCCGGAGCTGAGAGGCGCGGAGCGCGAGATCGACAAGGCTGAAAGAATGCACGAGCTAGCGGACAAGAATCGTAAATTTCCCGACTTCATGGTGGGATGGGACTATTGGAGGATGCCAACGGATGAGATGGTGAAGAACCGCTATGGGGCCATGTTTAACATCATGATCCCCTTTTCGCCGTGGACTCAGGGGAAGCACAACTACGAAGTGGAAGAGGCGTTGACGGAGATTCGCGTGGCCAAGGCCAAGCGGGAAAGCATGAGAAACATGACCGTGAGACAGATCGGGGAATCCTTGGCCAAGGTGGACGCCTTCAAGAGGTCTGTGACGCTCTATAAAGAAGGTCTTTTGTCCCAAGCGGAACTTTCCTTCAGGGCCGCCATGTCGGCATACCAAACAGGGAGAGTAGAGTTTGTGATGCTGCTCGAAGCGCAGCGGGCCCTGAGGGAGGCGCGAATGGGCTATTACCGCGCTCAAGTAAGTCTCGTGCAGAACCTGGCGGATCTCGAGCGGGCAGTGGGTAAAGAGCTTCCCTGAAGGGTTCAAGGGTTCAAGGGTTCAAGGGTTAAAAGGGTTCAAGGGTTAAAAGGGTTAAAATGTAGGAGACAAAGACATGAAAGAGAGAAAGATTTTCAAATTGTTTGGCATTTTTAGTCTGGCCTTGGCGCTTATCGCTTCCGGTTATTGGTGGGGGCAAAACGACAAGAACGTGGTCCACTCGAATCCTTCTGCGGGTCAGTCCATGGCTGGGATGGAAGGAAAGGAGGCAACGAGCGGCCATGAGATGGCCTCAGGAACAGTGAATGTCAGCCCCGAGAGACAACAGCTTGTGGGGATCAGGACCGCAACGGCTGAGATTCGTCCTCTGGTCAAGAAGGTCAGGACTGTGGGGATCGTGACCTACGATGAGACCAAGGTGGCCCAGGTCTTCACGAAGGTGGAGGGATGGATCGACAAGCTTTTTGTCAACTACACGGGAAAGCTCGTCCAGAAGAGCCAGCCCCTGTTCACCCTCTACAGCCCCGACCTGGTTTCGACCCAGGAGGAATACCTCCTGGCCCTTCAAGCAAAAGACGCGTTGGCGTCCAGCTCTTTGCAGGAAATTCGTCTGGGATCCGCTTCCCTTCTGGAAGCGACGCGCCGAAGGCTCAGCCTCTGGGACATCTCCGACGAACAGATCGAAGAGCTGCAAAAAAGCGGAGAGCCGAGAAAGACCCTCACCATCTTCTCGCCCCTGAACGGCTTTGTGATCAAGAAGGAGGCCTTCCAAGGAATGAAGGTGATGCCCGACAAAGAGCTTTACACGATCGCTGATCTCTCGACGGTTTGGGTAAACGCGGACATCTACGAATTTGAGCTTCCTTACGTTCGTGTAGGACAGAAGGCCGCGATTTCTCTCTCCTATTTTCCCGGACATTCCTTTACTGGGCGGGTCTCCTGGATCTCTCCCCCGGATGAAGCCGTCCTGGATTCCGGGCTGAGAAAGGTCGTATTCCTCGACAAAGGCGAAGGCCGCTTTGAGCCCCGTGAGATAAAACTTGGAAGTAAATTCGATGCCTACTATGAGGTCCTTTCCGGCTTGTCTCCTGGGGAGCGTATCTTGGCCAGCGCCAGCTTCCTCCTGGACTCTGAAAGCCGGCTGAAGGAGGCGATGGGCGCGATGGCCGGAATGCCTGGGATGGAAAAAGAGGGAACGAAGGCAGAACAAGCAAAGGGAGAGCAAACAACAGGGCGACCCGCCGGCAGAAAAAGTTCCGCTCCTCACGCCGGCGCTACCCACTGACCTGAATCGTGGCTCATCAACATTGAGGAGACGCAATGATTGAGAGAATTATTGAAGGAAGCGCGAGAAACATATTTCTCGTTTTTCTTATGGTCTTCTTTCTTGGCGCCTGGGGGATGTGGGCATTAAAGAATACCCCGCTGGATGCCATTCCCGACCTCTCCGACGTTCAGGTCATCGTTTACACCACCTGGATGGGACGCAACCCGACGATCATGGAAGATCAGGTGACTTACCCTATCGTGACCGCGATGATCTCAGCGCCCAAAGTCAAATTCGTGCGCGGCTTTTCTGATTTCGGCTATTCCTATGTCTACATCATCTTCGAAAACGGCACTGACATCTACTGGGCCAGGAGTCGCGTTCTCGAGTACCTCAATCGGGTGTCGGGAATGCTCCCCCGCGACGTGACTCCGGCAATAGGGTCTGACGCCACGGGAGTCGGTTGGGTCTTTCAATACGCTTTGGTGGATCAGACGGGG
>JACPSF010000482.1 GCA_016193385.1 Deltaproteobacteria bacterium | reverse complement strand
GTTAGAGAGCCGTGAAGTAAGCCCAAGCGATCTCCTCGATCGTCTCAGGTCAAGCTACAAAGAACAGGTCAAAAAAGGGGTTGCTTTGACCTGGGATTACCCTTCAGACCTTCCGGTTATAAAAACCGATGGGGCAAAGCTTACATATATCCTTCAAAGCCTTATCGGCAACGCGATTAAATTTACGGACAGGGGCGCTGTCACTGTCTCGGTCCGACACCTCACAGAGGCTAGAATTCTGGAGTTCAAGGTCGCAGATACAGGATTAGGAATCTCGGAGGAGGAGATTCTTCTCATTTTCGATAAGTTTCGCCAGGTGGATAGCTCCGAGACGAGGTCCTATGGGGGCATGGGACTCGGCCTTTACATCTCAAGGCAGTTCACCGAGCTTCTTGGCGGCAAAATCGAATTTCAAAGTCAGCTTGGCAACGGATCAACTTTCACCGTGATCCTACCTACGAATCTTCGAGACGAAGAAGAATCTCTGGTTAGCTAGTGATGGAAGATTGGGTCTTCACCACTCCGGTAGAAACTCGCCGGGATGCCGACAACTGATGGTCGCAAGTCAATCGGCGAGAGGGGCAGCCCCCGGGTACGTGCCTGAAATATCTGGCGCGCCCGGAGGGACTCGAACCCCCAACCTACAGATCCGTAGTTACCCCCGACCCTGAACGGCCCGAAACTGGAAGGAAAAGAAGCGCGGATTTTCAACGTCTGTCGCCTTTCAGTTTCGGGTCAGTTCCTACCACTCCATAGCACTATGGAAACATTTTTGGAAACAAATTTGGGTGGGGGTCCGGGGGCACGGCTCGGGAGAGGGGGACCGGCCCGGCGAGATGACGGCCTTTAAATTTGAGCAACTGCCCCCCGTCTTGCCTTTTGATCCTCACAGGCGAAAATTTTTAATTTTTAGCTGGATTCCCGCAGCGCTGCTCTGATAAATTTTGCTTTGAGAACCCTCAGGCTTTTAGACGCGCAGTTGATTCACAAAGGAGACCATATGGCTAGGCTGGTTTATGCGTGGTTGGTGATCATTTCGCTCGCCGTTACGGCTCTCGTGGGCGATAGAGTGATAGGCTGGCTAAGCAAATGGGATGGGAATCGCTATGAAATCGTCGTCTCAAGTGGAGAACTCCCAATTCCTTATGTGCTTGATACCCGTCGAGGCTGCGTTTGGCGGGCTACCATTTTGAAACCTGAGTTCTTGGCCTCGATGGTGTTCATGCCCATGGAAGGCTTAGATGACCTGCACGGAAGCGCCAGGCTTATCGGCTTAGCCACGCGCTGTCTTGGTGGGTCGGCCAAGGAAGCAGCCGAGTATATCGACGCGCTCAAAAAATCCCCAGGACCGTTTCGCAAAGTGATCGACGACCAAGAACGGTTCCGGAAACTTTCACCAGAAGCACAAAGATTGGTGATTGAGGAGTTAGCCCAAAGAGACGAGACCTACCAGCGGCTTTCGCGTGGAACAAAGCTATTGGTGCAGGGAAAAATCATTGAAGGCAGGCTAGAGTAGCTTAGTTGCCCCGCCCCTAGGCCGTGCATGCCGATAAGCCGGTCCCTGCACCGGTTGGGGCGGGGTTTTCCAGCAGGACCCCGAGCAGGAGGGGAGATGGCAGGTTTTGCCGACTTTGCACAATGGTTCAGGAATATTAACGACGACCTGGAAGTGTGGCTTTTTAAGCAGGTTGATGAGAGAAATAAGCGCACCTTGATCCTGAGACAACAACTTGAAGAGCGTGAACAACTTGAAAGGCTTGAAGAGCTTGAAAAGTCTGGGCGACTTGAAACGCTTGGACTAGTTAAAGCACTTGAAGAGCTTAGAACTAGACGGAGGCTTGGGAGCAAACGCGGCAAGCTTCTCTCAATAAACCAACAGATCCAGCAGGATGGAACGATCGAGGAATATCGGCTCGGCTCACCTGAGTTACCAAAGGAAAACCTTATAACCTGGCTTCAAAGCCCTAGCACGACTCCATTTGTAGGTTACTCCATCCTAGTTCAGAGTCTCGGTAGAAATAGATCTCTTCTTAAAGAGGGGGAGCGTCGGGAAGAGATTCTACGCCAATGGGGACGGCGTAAGGAAGATCCGCCGAAAGATACTACTTTGGTTCCAACAAATAGCTATGAGCGACTCCGAAGGGCGAGGCGCAACATACTGAGCCGCAATATGCTTGAGGAGGCCTGGGACTACATGGAGGCGGACGGTGAAAGGACCGTTGAAAAAAATCCAAAGTGTCTAAAACTGCTTGAGCATCTCAGCAGAGATTGGGAGCAGTCGTTGTATGATAGACAGCTATTGGCCCGCCTTTCATTCGTTCCGCAACCGGCAATTGAGTGGAGCTTGAAAATGGTGAGCGAAGCCTTTCCAGAGGTGAGGCGGGTTCACGCCCCGTATAGACGGCGCTATCTAAACCCACGCACTAATCTAAAGAATGATCCCCTGGTCACGGAGGAACTAAAAGATCTCCCACCGGAGGACCAGCGCAGCATTATCGTAGGAGGCTTTAGAGTCCTACGTAAAAAGAGCGTCAAGCGAATTTTTAGTGCAATGGGAATAGATAAGCAAGCTCCAATCTTAAAGCAGGGAATTTGGCGCTTAATCCTGCCGCCGTTATTTGACTATCTCGTTTTTCTCCAAGGCGGACAATCACTGAGGGAGAAAAGCTATAACCGCGCTTGTCGGGAAGCCTCTCGGATCTTAAATACTCGCCATCCAAGTGTGTGGCCATATTCCCCTCGGTGGGTCAAATACTCCGTGATGAAAGGCTAGGCTGCTCGCTTCCCTTCCTCAAGCTCCACTATGAGCCTCGCACCAAGGGCAATAGCAACCTTTTCCAGAGTCTTCAAAGAATAGTTGCGGTAGTTTGGATTCTCAAGGCGAGAGATCCCTGCTTGCGTAGTACCTACTCTCCGGGCCAATTCGGCTTGGGTGAGGCCGCATTTTTCTCTTAACTCGACGATCCGGTGAGCGAGCCTCAACCGGGTGAGCTCATCATGGAAAACCCTTTTAAACTCGGGACCTTCCTTTTCAATGTCGAACCTGTATGGCGCGGTCCTTTTAGCTTTCATCTTTCACCTCTTCTAATCGTCTATAGGCGATCTCTATCTCTTGCTTTGGGGTTTTCTGTGTTTTCTTGCTAAAGGCATGTAGGAGCACGATCACCCCGCCTGGCTTGAAGCAATAGAAAATCCGGCTTGTTCTTACTCGAAGCTCGAACAATCCTTCTCCTAGACCTTTAGAAAGCGGTTCTCTTGCCCGATTGCCGACCTCTCCTAAAAAAGCGATCCCGGCCATTACTTTGGCCCTGTCCCTCTCGGGTAGCCTCTCAATAAACTCCTCAACCGGACTGTTTCCCCTCCTATCCAGGTAGTGCCGTAGCTGCCACTGCACTGGTAGACATTACATAAATGTAATGTGCTTGTCAACCGCTATGGGACTGGGTGAGCCGACTTTTGTCTAAAATCATGCAGCGAACAGCGACAGAGTATAAAAAGACTACAATATGTTCGTTAAAGTGAAAAGTGCTGCAAAAGAGCTGAGCGTGAGCGAGCGCTTCTTGAGACAACTCATCGCTGAGAGTCGTATACCGTTTTATCGACTTTCAAAACGAACGTTGAGAGTCGATCTTAATGAGTTGCGCGATTACATGAAGCATATCGCTGAAAACGAGCATCTGTTCAGAGAGAGACGTAACTAATGAATGAGCTTCTAACTGCTGCCCTCATCTACCAGAAGCGTGCTTTCTCAGTGATTCCTATCCAGCCGGGAGAGAAAAAACCGTTGTTCGCTTGGGAGGAATACCAGAGCCGGAGGGCCACAGAGGAAGAGATCAAGCCTTGGTGGTTGAAGTGGCCGGAGGCAAACGTCGGAATCGTGACCGGATCTGTTTCTGGCCTGATCGCGGTTGACGTTGACAGCATTGAGGCCAAAGACAAACTCAAGGGGCTGCTTTCTGATTACGACCTTTCCGCCGTTCCCCGGTCCCGCACCGGCAAGGGGTGGCAACTCTTCTTCAAACACCCTGGGGTTACGGTCCCTAACCGAGCCGGGATCATTCCTGGCCTCGATGTCCGGGGAGATGGTGGTTATGTGGTAGCTCCTCCCTCGGTTCATCCCTCTGGCAAGGTCTACAAATGGGAAGTCCCGATCAATGGTGAGCTGCCAAAGCTTCCGGTTGAACTATTCAAGCTCATTTCTTCCCCGACCGGGAACGGCCTACAAAGCTCCGCTAAAGCGGAGCCAGTGGGAGAGAGGATCAAAGCGGGGGAGCGGAACTCTACCCTTGCCTCTTTGGCAGGAACGATGCGGCGTCGTGGCATGGGCGAAGATGCGATACTCGCCGCCTTGCTGAAAGAGAATGAGTCGAAGTGTGATCCTCCCTTGCCGGAGAGAGAGGTGGAGCGGATTGCAAAGAGCGTGGCGAGGTATGAACCAACAGGGGAGACCCCGGAAAACCTCACCTCCGCTCTTAAGGGGGAGGCTGCGGAGGTTAGGTTGGAGCGGGAGATAAACGCCGCTACCCTCCAGGCAAAAGCCAGAGACAGCCAGGGGGCAATTCTCACCTTTCTCCCCGTCCTGGGCGCAGACGAGCTAATCGTCAAGGGTTGGTCTCACCTCCTGGCCTCCTATTCTAAGACCGGAAAGACCGAGCTAATGACCCGTCTTATAGCGAGCTGGACTGGAGAGAAAATCCTCTACTTCACGGAAGAAGCTGAAAGTATCTGGCTGGCCAGGTTTAAGAAGCTAGAGCCCCTCTCCCTGGCCCTTGGCCATGTAACTCTACTTTTCGCTATGGGGCTTAAAACGTCTGGGCTTCTGGAGCGGATTAAAAACGCAAGTGAGACAATAGTAGTTCTTGACACCGTTAGAAACCTCCTGGGCCTACGAGACGAAACAGACAACAGTGAGGTAGCACGCGCAATGCTCCCCTTTGTCGCAGCCTGCCAGCGGGACAAGAAGACGCTCATCTGTCTTCACCACGACCGGAAGGGCGGGGGTGAGCACGGCGAAGGCATCACCGGCGGCCACGCGTTTCTTGGAGCCGTGGATATTGCCCTGGAACTTAAGCGAGATGCTACTGACCGGCGGCGCCTGCTACGTGGATGGGGCCGGGTTATTGAGATACCGAGTGTCATGTATGAGCTGGTCGGGGACGGGTCAATGGCGGTGCTAGGATCCCCCGCCGATGTGGCCTTGGGAGAAGTTAAAGACAGGCTGCTAGTAGTTCTCGCAGACGAGTTCAAGAAGACGAAAGAGGTTACTGACGCCCTTGGGGAGCCGCGGCCATCGCCGGACACGGTCACCCGTGCACTCAATGCTCTTGCGAAGGAGGGCCAGGTTGACCGCGACCCTCCCTTGGAGAAGGGGCAAGTCCCTGGAGCGCACTATCGCTGGCGCATGGCCCAAAACCTACCTCCACAACCCCCTTCTTATAGCGGAGGTGAGGTTGAGGACGGACAGAAGGGATGGGAGGAGGTCCTAAGTGAACCTTCTTGAGGTCAAAAAAACAGAGGATGGGCGAATCTTAGCCCGGCGCAAAGACGGCAAGCCTCTAACAAACAAGGACCGGCAGGAAGCCCGCCTTCTCGCAGAGGCCCAAGAGCCACCCATCCAGGCCTGGGTAGCCGAGGAGGTTCAATCCGACAACGGAGACCTCCGGGCGGTAAAGATATGTTCTGCCATGTTGGAGGATCATTTCTGGCTGATCCTAGACCGTGGCTTTGAACCAAAGGACGGTTTGGCCATTTACTATCCCGAAGAGCTACCGACCTTGAGAACTAAAACGCTTCAGGAGCTAAGGGAGATCCACAAAGTGAAGCTGGCCTTCCCCGGAGCAAGGATCATTCAGGAATGAATCAGCCCGTCAACAAAGCCCTTCTCGAAATGGCTGCTGTGGTGGGCCTTACCGTTGAGGAGGTCAATGACTGCGCTGAGAGGTGGAAGGCCGTTCATGGAGTCGATATCAGGAAGCCGCGGCCGGACGATGTGTCCCATTTGGAGGATGATGTCCTCAACCTAAGTTGCCTCGGGCGGATCTTAGAGCGCTATAAGTCCCACAAGAGGAGGCCGCAGAAGAGAAAAAGGGGTTAATGACTAAATACCACGGAAATACGGAAGAAATAACGGTTCTTAAACAGGCCGCAAAGGAGGGTGTCTGGGAAGCGTTGAGAGACTTAACGATAGGGCAGGCTCAAAGCCTCACCGGCACAAATCCATTCCCACTCCGCACGGCACGGGAGGTTGCTGGCATTTTCAAAGTCAGTATCCACGCTGTGAGGGTTTGGGTCAGACGTGGAGAACTCCACCCCAGGTATCAGGTTTTGTCTGGCCGGTCATGCCGGTTGATCTTTACAACCCCGGACCTCTTGGCTTTCTTCGACCGAAACTTTCCTTCCGAGGCGGACCTTGCCCACCCATGTCACCCGCGAAGCCGCAAGGCTGCACTTGTTGAGAAGATGTTCCGCATGAACCGGCTATACGCCAGAAGACGAGCGAGGGCGAGCCATCCAGATGGAAACAGGCAAAGCCCCTACCCTGCTCGGCGAGGCCCTCCTCCAGGCGACTCGTGAAGCCGTTAGGGAGGAGATCCTGGCAGCGATTGCGGGCAACGGGAGCGAACCAAAGGCTCTTTTGACCCCGGAAGAGCTTGCCGACCGGCTTAAGGTCCCGCTCTCCTGGGTCTAGGAGCAATCCCGTCAAGGAAATATCCCGACGCATCGGATAGGCAGATATATCCGCTTTGACGCACGTGAGGTCCTGGAGAGTCAAAAGAAAAAAGACTGACCCCCCTTGACAAGAGTTTTACAAGGTTGTACGTATGACCTTATGAAACCAAAGAAAGGGGGAAAGCCTATGAGAGTCAAAGTGACCACAACGCTTGACGGCTCTCTCTGGGAGGCGTTGCAGATCGAGGCTGTAAAGAAGAAGCGCGACTGCAACGATATCCTAGAAGAGCTGATGGCCTCTTATTTGAAGAAGGCCAAGAGGAAGGGGGGTGGTGCTGGTGGCTTGCGTTAGAAAGTGGCGTGGCAAGTGGCTTGTCGATTGGCGCGATCCGAGCGGGAAACGCTTTATCGAGACCGTGGACGGCGACCGGGACGCGGCAAAGCGGCGTCTTGGGGAAGTCTTGAAGGCCGGGGAGAAGTCCGCAAGCAAGCGGCTCATGTTCAAAGACTATGGCGGATGGTGGCTCGAGAATTGCGCCCGAGGGTCAATCAAGGATTCGACCTATCGAGAATATGAAGCGGCCTTGAAAAACCACCTTAACCCTGTATTCGGATCAAAGCCCCTGGCAAAGATCGGGCGGAAAGATATCAAGGAACTGATTGCGCGGAAGAAGAAAGAAGGCTTCTCCTGCTCTACCCTCAGAAACATCCTGGCTCCCTTACGCGGGATGTATAACGAGGCCATAGAAAACGAGGAGGTCCACTTTAACCCTGCATCGAACCTGGGGAAGGTCAATAAGAAGGAGCCCGGAGCGCCGATTAACCCGTTGACCAGGGAAGAGCTAAGCATCCTGCTACAGAAGGCCGAGGAAAAGGCCCCGGATCTTTACCCGCTTCTTCTTTGCGCGGCCCGGACCGGAATGAGGCAAGGGGAGTTGATTGCCTTGAAAGGGGCGGACCTTGATTTCAACGGGCGTTTCATCGAAGTGAACCGGACCTACTCCAGGGGCAAGATTACTTTGCCCAAGTCGAACAAGACCCGGCGCGTCGATATGAGCGCCCAACTAACAGGGGTGCTCCAGGATCTTCTGTCAAGGCGGAAGGCCCTGGCCCTACGGAAGGAAATGGAGAAGCCTTCAGGTGAACGGAAGGGTGCGGCGGAAGTAACCGGCGAGGTCATGGAAGGCTGGCTTTTCACGACGCCCGTAGGAACGCAGCTTGACCCGAGCAACCTACTGAAAGCATTTTACCGCGTTCTGGACCTTGCAGGGCTTCGGCACGTGCGGTTCCATGATCTAAGGCACAGCTTCGCAAGCCTGCTCATTCAGCAAGGAGAGAGCTTGGCCTATATCCAGGATCAACTAGGCCACCATTCAATCCAGATAACCGTTGATACCTACGGCCACCTTGTTCCAGGCGGAAACAGGCAGGCAGTTGACCGGCTGGACGATGAGCCGATGAGGCCGAAAGAAGCGGCTTCCGCCTGTGCATAACTCAACAGTGGAAACATTTTTGGAAACAATTGGAGAGAAGAGCAGACTTCAGGCGCGTAACTTGTTGATTCCATTGGCGCGCCCGGAGGGACTCGAACCCCCAACCTACAGATCCGTAGTCTGCCGCTCTGTCCAATTGAGCTACGGGCGCGGCGAAGTCCGGAACGAACTAGACGAAACTCTAGCTAGAGCAATCGCCAGGTGAAAAAACCTACCACAACGGATAATTATTTTCCAGGAACTGGTTGCATCCAAATTCGAGGGCTTCGGGACTCCCCTCACTCAGCCGGCTTCAGCCACCGGACCCTTCGTTGCGCAAGGACTCCTTTGCGGGGAGTGACACGGACCATGCCGGAACTTCGCGCGGCCTTTATTGAAGGCATTTTCCTGCACCGAGGTGAAGGGAACTCCGATCAAAGACGTCCAACACAATTCCGCACTGGCACCGTCGCGTTGATCAGAAACCCGAGGATTTTGTGAAGCAGGCGGAAAATACCTAAGGCCACGTCAGACGATCGCTTTCATCGCTCCTGCTGACGCTGGTTCTCGATTTCCTGCCCCTGAATTTGATCACCGACCAGTGCGCCGGTCCGCTTCCGCGACCGCACGCATCAGCTCCATTCTGGAAAACGGCTTTCTGAGGAAGGTCACGCCGTATTGTCTGCTCTCTTCTTCCAACAGCTCGTGATATTCTTCCGTACCGCCGCTCATGTATACGGTTCTTACGTGAGGATCGTGCTGTCTTATTTTGCGCATCATCTCCGGACCGCTCTGACACGGCGTCTCGAGATCGGTAATCACCAAGTCCGCCCCGAAACTCAGGTACGCGAAATAGCCTTGACAACCGTCCCGAGCCGTCTTAACCACATGCCCTGCCGCCTCAAAAACCATCTGCAAGATAAACGCCACTGTCTCATTGTCGTCAACAACCAATATCCTCAATTGCCTACGCCCTCTTCGCTTCTATGACGAGAGTGCCGTGTAACGCACGGACAGCAAAACTTATGCCAAGGATTTATGCTGACTGTGTTGTTAGTGACTTCAAAGAGCTTTCAGCATGGTTGGGAAACAGCAACTGGTTCGTGTGAAGGGATTCTCCTGCAGGCGTACGAAGGAAGGTGTCCCGTCGCCAAACTGGGCTCAGCAGCGGCTGACGAAAATGGTTTCGCGGGCAGGTTCGGTAAGAGCGCAGCGCAGGAAAGCTATCCGGATTTTTTAAGGAAAGCTGGCGGAGAGAGAGGGATTCGAACCCTCGGTACCCTTATAAGGGGTACACACGCTTAGCAGGCGTGCGCCTTCGACCACTCGGCCATCTCTCCACGAACATCAATTCAAACGCAAAAACAGCCGTGAAGCCTTATTCCTTTGCCCAAGACTCCCGGCCGCCCGCCAGCAGTTACCCGCACCGGTCCACAAACACGATCAACCTAGCACAGGGATAGTCGGTTTGCTAGTTTTTCACCGCCTTGCGCTACAGCTTTTCGTGAATTATAAGTCGCTTATCCTATGAAATATTCCTTCCCTCAACTCATCGCTACCGTGGTTCTCGGCTTTCTTATTCCCGCCACCGCAGCGGGCGCCACGCTGGACGAGCGCGACGAGCCCGTGCGCTGGCTCCTTCAGGCTCGCGGCATGATCAGGGCAGGGAGGCTTTTCGAGGCGATGGACAAGCTGCACTCCTCGCTGGCCCTGGCCGATCAAACCTACCAACACCTGACAGCCGCCCTCGCGCTTGCCAACATGGCGGAGATTTATCGCCTCCATGGCAACACGGCCAAGGCGGTCAGCCTTTACCGTGAAGCCCTGGAGCGGTACCGGGCCATTAGCAACCGGAGCGGCATCGAGGGGACTCAGAAAAAAATCGATGGGATCATAGGGCCGGCGGACCAGACCGTACCCGCGGCCAAGCGGGAAGAGCTTATCGATCAGGCCATCGAGCGCGTCAGAAGCCGTCGCCAGACCCGCCAAGCAAGCCAAAGCAATCTCCTCGAAGCGGAGTACACGGCCTACCTGGAGAGCATCAAGAAGGCCATCGTGAGCTTCTGGACTTCTCCCGAGGTGGCGATCCGCAACCGCAAGGCCGGTCGGGTGGAGGTCGAGTTCACCATCCTTCAAGACGGGCGCCTTGACGCCGTGCGTGTCGTCGAGACCTCGGAGCAGGCTTCCGTGGACCTGGCGGCGATCGACGCGGTCAAAGCGGCCGCGCCTTTTCCGAAAATCCCCGGACAACTGGGCATCGAGCGCCTGAACGTTGAATTCACCTTCAACTACGTCATCGAGTAAGGCGCTCGGATAACGGCTCACGGAGCCCTATCCGGCTTTAACGGGCCGGTGCGAGCATTTCTGGCGGCAGGTAGCTCAGGCCGTCAAGAGCAACCCGATTGGAAGGATCCAACGTCAGCGCCCCGATATATTTCGTGTCGGCGCGCTCAAAAAATCCCAAGGCGCGGTAGTTCTCACCCTGTAAAGCATACACGCGGGCGAGCCAGAGCGGCTCGTCGGACAGCAAGGGCTCGACGATTTCGAGAAAATTGAGCGACTGCTGATGGTGCATGAGATGGTAATGAGCCTCGGCCAGGAAGTAATAGGCATAGCGGTTCCGCGAGTCCAGGCCGATAGCCTTTTCCAGCTTGGATAGCCCCTTGTCGAACTCCCCCGCTTGAAGCAGCGTTCTTCCCTCTTCCGCAAGCCGAATGGAGGCAGCCTGCCAAGGCGGCGTATCCGGAGTAGCCCGCGCGAGCAGCGAAGACTCTTCGGGCGGGGCCGGCACCGTCTCCGGTACAGCCTTCTCGCCCGACTCGGCAAGACCTCCCTCGTCAACCTTTGGGAGGGGCACGATGGGCTGCTCTTTTCCTATGATCGTAGCCTCCTCCAGCAACGCCCTGGCTGGAGTCGGGCGCTTTTCGGTTGGCGGCATCTCAGGCGGCAGCGGCGCCGGCGGCAAAGGTTGCGACGCTTGCGGCAAAGGGGGCTGCGCGATGAGCGCTTGCTCTCGGATGTCGCTATGTTTCAGCCACGGTCTCGGCGGCTCAGAAGCTTCCGCAGGCGGGGGACGAGCAGGTTTAGGAGAAACCGGCTCCGGTGAAGCGGGCCTGGGTGGAGTTGGCCAAACATGTGCGGGAAAAGACGGAAAAGACCAGTAATCGGCTGGACGGCTACAGGCTGCCATCCATCCAAAGGCGGCACCGAGTAAAAACAAAGATACAGGGTAACGCATGGGTTCGGCTGGTTGCGAATCTACCGCTTGAGGGGGATCACTTTCCCGCCGTCGGCGCTTTGCTGTTACGCTGATTGTACAGCTCTATGACTCTGTCAGTGATATCGAGCGCCTTCCCACTGTACAGCATTTGGGCCTGCCCCAGGATGACCGTGAACGCCTCCTTTTTCCCGATCTCAACGACGACTTCCCGTAAATCATCGAGGATTTGGGCGGTCATTTCGTTTTCTCGCTGCCGCAGCTCCTCTTGGAAGCTCTGCATCTCGCGCAAGTAATCGCGGTATCTTCGCTGAAACTGCCGCTCCAGCTCCTGCTTCTCTTCCGCCCTCAACAGCGCGCCCTTCTTGTCCAGATCGCCCTTTAAGCGCTCCACCTCCTGCTTTTCCTTCAACAGCTCCGCCTCGGCTTTTTTGACTTCAGCGCGAAATTTCTCCTTCGCCCGTTTTCCGACCTGAGACCCGCTGATCACCCGCTGCACATCCACCACGCCGACCTTTAGCGTGTCCTCCGGCCACCCCGCGGATGGAAATAAAGCCAGACAGAGCAAAAGCCAAATCGTTCTTCTCATGACCGAATGTCCCTCATAAAGCACATCTTGGTTCGGTGTTTTTTTTAGTCGACCACAGGTTGGCGCCATTGTCAGCTAATTTCTCCGGCCCGGTCGATGGCGATCCGCTGAACCGCTTCCGAGCAGCCTTCGAGGCCGATCCTGCTCGTCCGGTCGATCCGCGGGACCGGCGACGGATCTCCGAATCGTAGGAGCGGTCGACGTTTTGTCTCAGCGCCGACGGGTACTTCTTGATCACCTTATCATGCTCCCCTTTTTGTAACAGTCCCTGACTCGAAATGCATCTCATCCCACCAAGACTAAACGCAAATCCATGACGTTGGTGAAGGTCGGTCCGGTGATGAGCAGGTCGCCGAGTTGATGAAAGAAATGATACGAATCATTTTCCCCGAGATACGCTTGCGCTGCCAATCCCATGGCTCGGGCCCGCGGCACGCTCTCGCCATCGGCAAGCGCGCCCGCGGCGTCGGTCGGACCGTCGGTTCCGTCGGTCCCGCCGCTGAGCACGACAATCCCTCGCCACCCATCCAAAGCGATCGCGGCGGCAAGGGCAAACTCTTGGTTTCGCCCGCCCTTGCCTCGGCCCCGAATCGTTACCGTGGTCTCCCCGCCGGAGATGACGCACGCCGGAGCGGCGACGGGATGGCCCGTGCAGCGGATTTCCTTGGCGATGGCGGCGTGTACCTTGGCCACCTCCCGGGTTTCCCCCTCGACAAAGCTGGAAAGGATAAAACTGTGGTATCCGAGCTCGACGGCTTTGTCTCTGGCTCCTTGGACGGCCTGGATGTTGCTCCCGATGATAACGTTTTGCGTGCGAGCAAATGCCGGGTTGTGGGCCTTGGGGGTCTCTTCTTTTGCGCCGCTGGCGCCCTGCTCCAGGCGCGCCCTTACGGCAGGAGGAACCCGATCGGTAACTCCGTACCGCTTGAGGATTCCATGGCAATCGGCGAACGTGCTGCTGTCAGGAACCGTCGGACCCGAGGCGATGCTCTCCAGGTCATCGCCAACCACGTCAGATAGAATCAGCGCGAGCAGCGTCGATGGAGAGGCGAGCTGGGCCAGCCTGCCGCCCTTGATCCGAGAAATGTGTTTGCGGATCGCATTCATCTCGCGAATCGTGGCGCCGCACTCCAACAGCGCCCGCGTTGTTTCCCGCTTGTCCTGGAGGGTAATCCCCTCTGCCGGACTGACCCAGAGGGCAGACCCGCCTCCCGAGAGGAGGCATAGGACCAGATCTCTCTCCCCGGTCTTGCGCAACAAGCGGATCAACTCCTCGGTCGCCCCCACCCCGGCGTCATCCGGGACTGGGTGGCCCGCCTCGTGAACTCTCACTATCTTCAACGGAACAGCGTGGCCATACTTGGCGCTGACCACGCCCGCCGCCAAGCGGGACCCGAGTAGCTCTTCGACCCCCTGGGCCATGCGTGCCGCCGCCTTGCCCGCCCCGACGACGTAGACGCTCTCGAAAGACGAGAGGTCATAGCTGCGACCTCCCGCTCCCAGATGCCCGTCCCCATAGGTGACATGGCGCTTGACCGCCTCTGCCGGGTCTACGGCGCCGAGCCCGGCGTGAAAAATCGCCAGCGCGTCGCGCCGCAACTCGGCCAAGCTCCTCATGAACGCAAGTTATCGGAGAGCGGCGGCAATGACAACCAAGACGCGGGCAACTTCAAGCCTGCCGTAGCCACTGCACCAACCAGTGCATGGACACAGGCGCGCTAGAGGAGCTCGCCCTCGGGGGGTGCGACGAGCCCGGAAATTTGCGGGAACCGCCTGAGCATCTCTTCGGGGAGCCTAGCCCTCACCGGAACACCCATCTCATGGCACAGCATGATCGCGTTTACGACCGCCTGGCCCCTGGCATGATTGTTGAAAAAGACAAACCCCTTGCCCAAGCGCTCCGCTTGAACGTACGCCACGGCCTTGAGCTTCGCTGCAATTTCCGCGATCTCCTGTGCGGAGTAGAGATAGTCGTAACGCTCCCACGCCTCCGCATGGCTCCACCATTTCTCCCGGTTTCTCCCGTGGAGCCGGAGATAAAATATCCGCCCCACGGGATCAAATTCCTGTCTCACTGAGGAACCAAACTTGGGCTCGTCGATGAGCACCCAACTCGCTCCGCATTCATCGAGAAGCTTTTTCGTCTCCGCCGCTCGATCGCTCCAGCTCCGATGACGGAGCTCGACGACTTTGGGATAGCCGTTAAAAGCGTCAAGGGTCCAGCGGAGCTTATCGAGGTTCTCTTTCGTGTAGTGGAATCCGGGGGGATACTGAAAGAGAAGGACACCTAGTTTACGCGCATCGGTAAGCGGATCTATACCCTTTCGGAAAAGGCCGACATCGACCTGACCGGGGGACTCCCACGTTTCTCCGGCTTCCCTTACTTCTTCGCCGATCTTCCTTGTGTGGGTGAATTTCTGCCAGGCCTTGACGGCAAACTCAAAAGCGGCCGGGGTTTTCCTCGCCCAGGCCTTCGCCATCCCCGGCTCCGGGGGCCGGTAGAAAGTCGTGTTGATCTCTACTGTGCTGAAGAAGCTCGAGTAGTACTCGAGCGCGTCGAACTTCTTGCCCCGGATTTCGGGATAGAAGACACCGGACCACCCTTTGGGTGGAGGTCCTGGGTAGGAATAGCCAGAGGTGCCGATCTTGACTTCGATGGCGGTTCCCGCGATCTAGCAGGCTGCGGAAAAAGTGATTTTCATGCTTCGAGAGCCTCAGCATGAACGGAAATTCGCCAATGTTTTCAACACCGGCTCCGTTCGCCCTGAGCGTGTCGAAGGGTGAACGGAAGTTTTTTCAGCAACCTGCTAGGTTGAACGATTAGCGAGTCGCATACTACGAGTCACAATTCACGAATCACGAGCCACGATACATTGGCGGAGGGGGCGAGATTCGAACTCGCGGTCCACAATGTGGACGCCGGTTTTCAAGACCGGTGCCTTAAACCGCTCGGCCACCCCTCCGGTTTCGGAATCAAGTAGTCACGGGGATTTTTACACAGAGCACAATCATTGTAAACCAGCCTTGCCTCTGGCACCTTAAGCAGTTCAAAGGAAGCTCACGGAATCCGCACGGCGACGCAAATTTTATTGACGTCTCGGGACAGGTAGTGGATAAATAAGAAAAATTACTGTGGCTTACTGGAACAATTTAAAAAAGCGGGTCCCATCCTCCAGCCCGCCCGACCCCGGAGTCGCGCGAGGAACCGGCGAGAGTTTCGCGGACGGACCTGCAACCCTACGCCGCGAAAGGATCGCCTTTGCGGCGCTTCACCATCGCGATTTCCGAATGTACTTTATCGCGAGCATGCTCGCGATGATGGCGGATAACATAGAACATGTCATCAGCTACTGGGTTCTTTTCCAGAAATTTCACTCACCCATCCTCGGCGGGTTCGCGGTCATCAGCCACTGGTCGCCTTTTTTGTTGTTTTCCTTCCACGCTGGTGCGCTGGCTGACCGGTTTGACTGCCGAGGCATGATCCAGGCCGGCCAGGTCATGTTTGTGGTCGTCTCGCTTGCCTGGGGTATTTTCTTCCTGACAGGCACGATTCAGGTCTGGCACGCGGCTTTCTTGCTTATCGTTCATGGCCTTGCCGGTGTCTTGTGGGAGCCCCCTGCCCTTTTAATCCTCCATGATATCGTTGGCTCCGAGCACCTTCAGAGCGCGGTAAGACTCAACGCGATGAGTCGCTACCTGGGGCTGGTGCTCGGACCCGTCGTTGGGGGCGTTCTGCTCCTGGTGCTCGGACCGCCTAGCGGTCTTTTCGTAAACGCCCTGATCTACCTGCCGATGATCCTGTGGTCGCTAATCGTCCCTTATACCGGACACACATGGGATGCCGAACACCAAAGAAAGCCGGTCGGGATGAAGCTAAGAGACGCGCTGGAGGCGCTGCGCGAAGTGTCCGGCAACCGCGTGATTTTATCGATGGTCTTGCTGTCTGGAGCCGGAGCTTTCTTCATCGGCACCGCCTTCCAAGCCCACATGCCGGAATACGCGCACGACCTAAGCACGGGCGATGAAGGTTTCGCTTACAGCGCCCTGCTCACGGCAAACGCCGCGGGCGCGGTGATTGGAGGGCTTTTACTCGAGATGGGGGAAGTGCTGCAACTTCGGGCACGTACGGCGATCGTCTGTGCCATCCTGTTCTCCATTGCCATGGGCTGGTTCGGTCTGACAACCAACTATCCGCTCGCCTTGGCCTTGCTTCTCGTGGCAGGGATTTTCAATCTTGCCTTCGTGACGATGGCCCAGACTCTGGTTCAGCTTTTGGCGCCGGTCCGTTTGCGCGGTCGACTCATCGGTGTTTTCGCTACGGCAAATCTTGGGCTGCGCGCCTTCAGCGGCGTCACAGTCGGCGTCCTTGGGGCCTGGATCGGCATCCACTGGTCTTTAGCCTTGAGCGCCGTGGGTCTGCTGGCGGTTACGGTCGCCCTGTTGCCCTTTACGGTCTCCGATGGTCCGGACTAAGAATTGACGGGTCTATTTGGTAAATCCGAGGATTTTATAATACTCGGCGCGCAGTCGATCCATAGTTTTGGCCTGTTCCTGGGTCATGTAGAGAACCCGTTTGCCTTGAGCATACTTATAAGCCGATGTGCCGGGAATGAATGCGGAGGACTCGCCGGTGAACTTCTCCCAGATCTGCTGGCCCTCGGGCGACATGAGAAAAGCGATGAAGAGGTGACCCGTATTGGGGTGCGAGGCGTTCTTGAGGACTGCGGCATGGTAAGCAGGAGAGACAACCGGCTGAACATCTTCGGCGAAGGCAATCGGCGCGCCTGTCTTCTTTGCCTGGTGAATGAAGCTGTCCGGAAGCCCTGCGGCAAGCACGACCTCGCCTAACTGAAGGCGGGTGTATACGGTGCCGAGAGGCCCTATGCTGGGCTCCTGCCTGGCCAGGTCTCTAACGTATTTGGTAGTCCTCTCCTCACCCCAGTCCGCCGCTAACCGCGCAAGGTGATGCGTCGCGACTGTAACTCCCAGCTTCCCTCCCTTCCACTTGGGATCCAGCAGATCCTCCCACCGCTTGGGCGCATCCTTCGCCGACAACAGTTTGGTGTTATAAGCCGGCAAAGCAAACTGGTTGGCTAACGACACCGCCCCGTTGTCGAAGTAGATCACGTTTCGGTCGACACCGAGCTTCGAGTAATCAAACGGTTGCTGCAGCTTCCTGAGCCATAACGTGGCGTGGTGTGCGTCCGTAACCACCATGATGTCCCACTCAGGAGCGATCCCCGCGGCCGACCGGGTCAGCACCTTGGTGACATCGGTTCCCATGCCCCCTGTGGGGTGGAAGCGGAATTTAATGGTCAGGTTGTACTTCCGGTTAAATGCCTCGGCCAGCGCCTGAGCTCCCTGGGGGGTTAAAGTAGACGGGGCATGAAAATCGATCTGTCCTTCCTTTCGCGCCGCAGCCAGGAGTTCATCTAAAGCAGCCCCGTTCGCTTGCTGAAAGCACGCTATCAGGGCCAAAAACGCTACCGCGCCGCCCGCGACTACGCTCAGCCACTTCATGGTTCCCCTCGCTTAGCTAGGTGGGCTCGATGAGGCGATGTCAACGCTTCTAACGAGCGCCCGGCGGCATGCTCAAGCCGGCCTTTTGCCGCGCCTCCACCAGACCTTTG
>JACPSF010000481.1 GCA_016193385.1 Deltaproteobacteria bacterium | reverse complement strand
TGTTCTAGCTGCCTAAAAAACAGGTCCTCCGGTAATGAAGCCAGGAGGGCCTTGTTTTTTTGCGTCGCCGAGTGCACCCGATGAAAACACCATGGAAAAATGGATTCAGGGGATGAAGAACTTTGGCCGTCGCGGGCCGGAACTCTGAGGCCCCAACGCCCGTTCCCATTAGAAAGGGCTATTGCTTCCGGGTTATGAGTCCGTTAAAGTTAACCAGGTTATGTAGGCCCGCTGAACGTAAGATCATGAGAACCATGAGTTTTTTTTCTGTCCTGCTCGGTGTTTTCTTTTTTCTCTCTCCGAACCTGCCTTTTGCGCTAAAACCGGGGGGTGGGCTTGGCTGGGCCCAAACTTCTCGGAGCCAGATCAACTACAAATTGGTTCCGAATCTGGAGCCGCTGAAAGAGCGCGGCCCCACACCTGATTTTGGCCTTCCAACGCCAGCGGGCAAAAAGGTTTTTCTGCAGGACTTCAAGGGGAAGCTCGTCTTCCTGAATTTTTGGGCCAGCTGGTGCCTTCCCTGCCGGGAGGAAATGCCGGCAATGGAGCGGCTCTACCAGGAGTATAAGAACCGGGGGTTGGTGATTCTCGCGGTCAACGTGAAGGACAACCGGACCAAGGCCTTGGATTTCGTCAAAGAACTCAAACTGACCTACCCTATAGCCCTTGATTCGGACGGCCAGGTTGGGCTCCTGTACGGCGCTTGGGGATTGCCGACCACCTATCTGATTGGACGCGACGGTACCGGTTTGGCCAGAATTTGGGGTCCAGCTCAGTGGTACAGTCCCGGGGCGAGGGAGCTCATCAGGACGCTATTGGAGGCCAGTTGATGACCGACCTCAATATCCTGGTCGCTTTCACGGCGGGAATCTTTTCCTTCCTTTCCCCTTGTGTTTTGCCCTTGATCCCTTCCTACCTGTCTTTTGTCTCGGGCGTCTCGTTGGAGGAGATGCGTGCGGCTCAGGTTGACAGTCGTGTGCGCCGGCGCGTGGTCTTGAACTCGCTGGCATTCATCTTTGGTTTCTCTCTAGTCTTTGTCTCTCTCGGTGTCTCGGCTAGCTTTTTAGGCAGCCTTTTTTTAGGTTACCGCAGTTTCATCCGTGTCTTGGGTGGAATCCTCATTGTCCTCGTAGGGGGTTATCTCACGGGGCTTTTTAAAATCCCTCTTTTGGATCGCTACCTCCAGTTGCAGTTGAATCAACTCAAGGATAAGCCTGCGGGTTATTGCGGATCGATTCTAGTAGGAATTACTTTTGCTGTGGCATGGACGCCGTGTGTTGGGCCAATCTTGGGGGCGATTCTCACACTGGCCGGGACTTCTGCGGACGTTGAAAAAGGTATCTTTCTTCTTGCCACTTATGCTTTAGGCCTAGCCTTTCCGTTTTTCCTTAGTGCGGTGGCGTTAAATTCATTTTTCCAGTTTTTTAGCGGCTTTCGGCGCTATGTTGGTGCGGTCCATATGAGCGCCGGTATTCTGCTGGTAGGTGTCGGGATCCTTCTCATCACAGACTATATTACCGTGCTTAACATCTATGCTATCCGTCTCACCCCCGCATGGTTGTTGAAAAGGCTCTAGCCTAACTGATCCAAGACAAGACCGTTTAAGTCGTTTAAATCGTTCGAATGGTTCTAACGGGTTGAACGGCCTGAACGTTTCGAACGACAAAGGCGTGGTTTGACCTCCCGCGGGGTAAATGGTAGTTTTTTTTAAATCCCAAAATGGTGAAGTCCACGTTCAACGGTTAGACGGAGACCCTAAGATCCCGTGAAACCAGGAATGGAAGAACATATTCGCTTTATCCTGAAATCGATCGGAGAAGACCCTGACCGGGAGGGTCTCAGAAAAACCCCATTCAGGGTCGCCGAGGCGCTGACATTCCTGACCCGAGGCTACCGGATGGATCCGGACAAGGTCATCAACGATGCGGTCTTTACGGAAGACTACCAAGAGATGATTGTTCAGAAGGACATCGATTTTTTTTCTCTATGCGAGCATCACCTGCTTCCCTTTTTCGGCAAGGCCCACGTCGCGTACATCCCGCACCAGAAGATCATCGGTGTCTCCAAACTGGCGCGGCTGGTCGATGTCTACGCCCGCAGGCTTCAGGTCCAGGAAAGGCTTACCAACCAGGTTGCCACCACGATCATGGAGAAGTTGAACCCCCTGGGGGTCGCGGTGGTGATCGAGGCCGAGCATCTGTGTATGAGGATGCGGGGAGTGGAGAAGCAGAATTCACAGATCATCACGAGCACGCTGCTGGGCGCCTTCAGGAGCCGGCAGGAAACGCGCAATGAATTCATGAACCTAATCCGGCGAAAGAGTTAAAGAGGCAACCATGGAAGTCAGATTCAGAGATCTAAGCCCGGATCGAATCAAAGCGGATCTGTTGGTTCTTCCCGTCAGGGAAAAACGGTTGGAAGACCCGACGGTTCGGCTGTTGGACCGGCGCCTGAAGCGGAGCCTTTCTGAACGGATCGAAAAGAGCCAGTTCACAGGCGCGGAAGGGACAGCGCTGCTTCATGCTACGGGCGGGCTCCTACCGGCAACTTACCTGCTCCTGGTGGGGTTGGGAAAAGAGGAGATTGAAACCGATTCGTGGAGAAAGGCTGCGGCGCGGGCCAAGAAAGAAGCTTCCGGGATCGGCGCCGAGGAGATCGCATTCTACTTTGCACCGGAGCGAGATCCGGAAGGGGCGACGGGGGCTATCGTCGAGGGAACATTGTTCGCCTCGTACCAATTTCGTAAATATCGCTCCAACAGCAAGCCGCCGCCAGCCGTGCGCGCCATTACCCTGTTTCGGTCCGGGCTCAAACGGAGCGCGGCGATGGAGCGCAGTGCGCGTTTGGCTTTGGATCTCGGTCCTGGAGTATTTCTCGCCCGTGACCTTGTGAACGAGCCTCCTTCCGTGACCACGGCCCGCTTCTTGGCCGACCAGGCCGGACGATTCTGTCGTGGTCGTGGGCTGAGTGTCGAGATTTGGGGGAAGAAAAAGATTCAAGCGATGAACCTGGCCGGTCTTTTGGCGGTCAACCGCGGTAGCACCGAAGAGCCCCGCTTCATAATCATTCGCTACAAGCCTTCGCGGGCGCGCAAGAGGGTGGCCCTGATCGGTAAAGGGATTACCTTCGATTCGGGAGGCCTGTCTCTGAAGCCGGCCAAGTCCATGGAGACGATGAAACTGGATATGGCTGGCGGCGCCGCTATCATAGGCGCGATGAGCCGGCTGCCGTATCTCCGCCCCGAGACCGAAGTCACCGGCTATATCCCCACGACCGACAACTTGCCGAGCGGCAGCGCGCAGAAACCGGGGGATATCATTCGTTATCTCAACGGCAAGACCGTGGAGGTGTTGAACACGGACGCGGAAGGAAGATTGATCCTGGCCGATGCCTTGGCCTACGCCGCCAAGCAGAAACCCGACTGCATGATCACCTTGGCGACTCTGACCGGCGCCTGCATGGTCGCCCTGGGGACCGAGGTGGCGGGTATCTTCGGCAACGACCAGCCCCTGGTGGACAGCCTCATTCGCTCAGGTCGAGAGGCCGGGGAAAAGCTGTGGCAGCTACCCCTCGTGAAGGAGTACCGCGAAGAAATCAAGAGCAGCGTAGCGGATCTAAAGAACGTCGGCGGCTCGTACGGGGGGGCCATCACGGCCGCTCTGATGCTCCAGGAGTTTGTCGACGGCGTTGCGTGGGCCCATCTGGATATTGCCGGACCATCCTTCGCGGAAAAGGAGATGCCCACCTGCCCCAAGGGTGGGACCGGGTTCGGCGTGCGCACGCTGCTCAAGTTTCTCGCGACTTTTTAGGGAGGACCGAATCGATGGCAAGTATTACTCAAGTGGGAGACAGTAACTTTGAGGCCGAGGTGATCCGTTCGGATTTGCCCGTCTTGATCGATTTTTGGGCCCCCTGGTGCGGCCCGTGCAAATCGATCGCGCCGGTGATCGAGGAGTTGGCGCGCGAGTACGAGGGCAAGCTTAAGGTCGCCAAGGTTAATGTCGACGAAAACCCGGTCACCCCGTCGCACTACGGGATACGCGGCATCCCCAATCTTCTCATCGTTAAACGGGGTCAGGTGAAAGAGCAGATCGTGGGCGCGGTTCCCAAGGCGCGGCTGGTGGAGGCGATCGAGAGGGCGCTTGCCTAAAACATGAAGCGACGCATGCTGACATTCATCATGAGGCCGATGGCCGTCATCATGCAAACCAGTGATGAGCCCCCGTAGCTGAACATCGGCAGTGGAATGCCCACCACGGGCAAGAGGCCGGCCACCATGGCGACGTTGATGATGACCTGCCAGAAAACGATGCTCAACATTCCGAAGACCAACAGGGACCCGAAGCGATCTTTGGCGCGCGCTACCACACTGAGAGAAAAGGCGATCAACAAAAAGTAAAGCGCGAGCAACAGCAGGCCGCCGACAAATCCCCACTCTTCGGCGAAGACGGAGAAGACGAAGTCGGTATGCTGCGCGGGCAAAAAATCAAGCTGATTCTGGGTGCCTCTGAGGTAACCTTTTCCGAACAGCCTACCCGAGCCGATAGCGATCTTGGATTGAATGATGTGATAACCGGCTCCCAGGGGGTCGAGATCCGGATTGAGAAAAGTCAAGACGCGTCTTTGCTGGTAGGGCTTGAGAAAGTGCCAGGCGACGGGTAAGAATATCATCCCCGCTGCGACCAGGTAGGAAAACGACCTGAGGCGCAGTCCCCCCATTAAGACCACGCTCATTAAAATAAGAAAGAGAACTACCGCAGTCCCCAGGTCGGGCTGTACGAGCGTCAAAAGCATCAACGGAGCCACGACGGCGGCTGGCCACCGGAGATCGCGCAAGCGATAGCCCCCGGCGGGCTCATCGTATTGGAAATATTTGGCCAGGACCAAGACGGTGGCCAACTTGGCGGGCTCGGAGGGTTGTAGGGTGAAAAACCCGAGGTTGATCCAGCGCTGAGATCCTCCGCCAAAGGAGCCGACAAAAAGGACGAGCACCAGAAGCCCGAGCGCGCCCGCGTAGAAGGGATAGGCGAGCCGGTCGATGACGTGATAATCCATGGTCATGGTCACGATCATAGCCAGCCCGCCGATCACAAACCAGGAGAACTGTTTCGAAGCCAAGTTGGCCTGTTCACCCGTGACACTGTAGGTGGCGCTGTAGATGGTGAGGATTCCCAGGAAGGTAATCCCGAGCGTCAGACCGAAAAGCGCCCAGTCGAAATGGGAAATGAGCCTGCGATCAATCTGCACGAGGTGCTCCTAGAAGGCTCGCCAGTTTGGGTTCCGATAGCGTGGGTTCGTTCGCAAGCAGGAAATACTTTTCGATGACCTTTTTCGCCAGGGGAGCCGCCGCGGAGCCACCGTGGCCGCCATGTTCGACCAAAACCGCCACCGCGATCTCGGGTTTCTCCGCCGGGGCGAACGCAACAAACCAGGCGTGGTCGCGCAGGGCGTAGGGGAGATGCTCGCTTTTGACGATGGCCCCCCGCATCTCGGCCACCTGGGCGGTTCCCGTTTTACCGCCAATACGGACCAGCTCGGAGCGCGCTCGGGTGCCGGTCCCCGAGCCGGTGTTGACCACATCTTGTAGGGCGCGGCGAACCAGTTCCAGGGTGTTTTCTTTTAACTTCAACGACCGGATGGCTGCGGGGCCGTACTCGCGGATCAGTCTGCCATCCAGGGATTCTACCTTGCGCACAAACCAGGGTCGATAAAGCGTACCGCCGTTCGCCACGGTCGCGATCAGATTCGCCATCTGGAGCGGCGTGACCGTGACATAGCCCTGGCCTATAGAAATCGAGGGCGTTTCACCGGGGAACCAGGGCTGGCCGAAGCGCCGCTGCTTCCACTCGCTATCGGGAATCAGCCCCGGCTTTTCGTGGTCCAGCGCGATGCCGCCGATTTGCCCGAGGCCAAGGTCTCGCGCGTAGCGTGCGATGCGGTCAACGCCGAGCTTCTGCCCGAGCTGGTAGAAGTACACATCACACGACTCCACGATCCCCCTATGGAGATTCACCGCGCCGTGGCCTTCCTTTTTCCAATCGCGAAAGGTCCGATTGCCAACGGCCAGGGAACCATGGCAGAGCAGATTCGTTTCGGGTTGGATCACCCCCTCCTCCAGGGCCGCTATGGCTAGCACGATCTTGAAAGTGGAGCCTGGAGGGTATTGCCCTTGGATGGCCCGGTTGTTCAGGGGATTCGCCGGATCCCGCACCAGGTCGCGCCATTCTTCGGCGCTGACTCCGCGCGCGAAGACGTTCGGATCGAATCCCGGCGTACTCACCATGGTCAGGACCGCCCCGCTATTGACGTCAAGGGCCACGATCGTGCCGTGCTTTCCTTCGAGCGCCTGATGAGCGGTTTCCTGCAGATCCAGGTCCAAGGTTAAATAGACGTTCTGCCCGGGAGCGTCTTCCACGGCGTGGAGGATCCTGACCCGACGTCCCAGCGCATCCACTTCCACTTGCTGCCCGCCGCTGCGCCCGCGTAAATACTCCTCCCAGTTCTTCTCCAGGCCGAATTGTCCAATTTCATCTCCCATGAGGTAGCCTTTGCCGCGCTGGGCTTTGAGCTGTCGCGGATTGACCTCTCCTATGTACCCCAGCAAATGGGCGCCCGCGCTGTTCGCAAGGTAGCTGCGCCGTGGACGGATCCAGAGCGTTACCCCCGGAAGATCAAGCTGGTGGGTCTCTACGGCCACGACCGTGCGCCAGTCGATGTCTCGGCCCAGCACAATCTCGCCAAAGGCAGGACGCGTTTTGTTATCCTCGAGGAGCTTCACGAAATCCTTTTCCTCTCGGCCGAGGACATGGGCCAAATGCTTTAGCGTGACCTCGGGCTCCGCGGCGTCTTCGGCCACGAAGAGCAGGTCAAACGAGGGGCGATTGTCGACCACCAGGTTACCCCTGCGGTCAAAAACCATCCCTCTGGCCCCGGGGACTTTTTTGATTCGGATCCGATTGTTTTCCGACAAGTACGTATACCAATCCCCGTGCATGACCTGGAGCAGGAACAGACGGCCGATCAAAGAAACAAACGCCACCGTGACCAGCATGACGAGGAGATGAACGCGGGAGCGTATGTGCGGGTCGACTTCTTTGCGGAATGAAAGGGGTAACATCATGTTCCTACGAGGGCATCTCGGCTGCCTCCATGTAACGCTGGCCGCGGCGGAGAAGGAAGAAGAGCACTGGCGCCAGAGCCGCAGCCGCCAGGGCATCCAGGAGCATATAGTGGACGAGCCCGCGCCAGAGGCCATCTGCCGTCAAGAAGAGCGACGAGGCCGTCAATAAGGCGAGCCCTTTAATCAATGAGGCGGCGAACACGACGGCAGCGCTGAGCAGCGAGTCATGGATCCAGATACAGCGTGAGCTCAAATAGACAGCTAGAAACACGAGCGACATGGCAAAGGCGTTAAGTCCCAAAAGCGGGCTGGAGAAAACATCCACAGAGTAACCCAGGATGAAAGAGCCCAGGACGGCTGCGACCGTCGGATGGTTCAGTCCCCAATACACGCAAAGCACTAGCATCAGGTCCGGAACGATGGGACCGAGCGGAAGGAGATGCAGCGCCGTCGTTTGCAAAAGCACCAGGAGAAAACCGACCGCCAAAAAAAGCAGGGAAAGCTTCATTGGGATTTCAAGAAAGATTCTTCTCTTTCAGTGGCGTCGCCTCCGGCGCCACCAACAGAACCTCCTCAATTCTCGAGGGGTCCGCAGCCAGCTCTACCCCTACATATTGGAACAAGCCGAAGCTCTTTTTACGAATCTTGGTGACGGTGCCGACCAGCAGGCCTTTAGGGAAGACGCCATCCAAGCCTGAGGTGATCAAACGGTCACCGGTCTGGACGTCCTCGCTTCGCTTCACGTACTTTACGATCGGCCCTTCGTCAAGCGAGCCGGCAACGATCCCTCGCGCCCGACTTCGCTGATTGATGACGTCGACACCGCTGTGGGGATCGGTGAGGAGCAAGACTTTAGCGCCGTGCGCCGTTACCGCGACCACCTGGCCCACCACGCCCGCGGGCGAGACCACGGCCATTCCCTTGGAAACCCCATCGTTGCTCCCTTTATCCAGGGTAAGGCTGCGAAACCAGGTACTCGCGCTGTTTCCTATGATCCCGGCGGTCAGCGACTCCGACGGCAGCTGAGACCGGAAGTCCAAGATCTCGCGCAGGCGGCGGTTGGTCGCTTCAACCTCCAACAGCCGGTTCCTTTCTGCCTCGAGCTCCTGGAGGTGCTGCCTCAACTGCTGGTTTTCCCCAGCCAATCTGACGAGCCGAGCAGAGACCTCTCCGATATCTCCAATCCAAAGGACCATGGCTTGAGCGCCGATTTGCAAAGGCCGCATCAGCGTTACTAGTAGGGGGCCGATCGGGTCTGATTTGAGATGACCCTTGGCGGCCGCGGCCAAGATGGTGAGGGAGAGAAAGACGCAAAGGAACGAGCTGAAAAGGACTTGATTTTTGCGAAGGAAAGCCAGCATGGGGCGCTCAAACTGGGCCTCGAAGAGAATCACCGGCGAGGGGAGTGCCTAATGGATAGCTATCTCCTTCAGTAGGGATATCTCGTCCAAGGCTTTTCCTGCTCCCATCACCACGGCCGTCAGCGGGTCGTCGGCGAGCATGACCGGGAGCCCGGTCTCTTCCCTAAGCAGGGTGTCCAGATTCCTCAGCAGCGCCCCGCCACCCGCCAGGACAATCCCGCGATCCACGATGTCTGACGCCAATTCCGGAGGGGTTCGTTCCAGCGAGATTCTGACGGCATCCACGATCTGATTGATCGGTTCAAGAAGCGAATCGCGGATCTCCTCGTCGGTGATCACCGCGGTTTTGGGAACGCCTGCCACGAGGTCCCGCCCCTTGATCTCCATGGTCTGGATATCGTCGCCGGGATAGGCGGAGCCAATCGTGATCTTAATGAGCTCTGCCGTTCTTTCCCCAACCAGCAGATTGTATTTTCTCTTGATGTACTGGGCGATGGCCTCGTCCATCTTATCCCCACCTACGCGCACCGAACGCGAGAAGACGATTCCGGAGAGGGAAATCACGGCCACCTCGGTCGTGCCGCCTCCGATGTCGACGATCATGCTCCCCGTGGGCTCCGTGATCGGCAGCCCGGCTCCGATGGCGGCAGCCATCGGCTCTTCGATGAGGTAGACCTCCCTTGCCCCGGCCGATTCCGCCGATTCTTTGACGGCTCTTTTCTCCACCTCGGTGATCCCGAAAGGCACCCCGATGATGATCCGTGGCCGCACCAGCGTTCGGCGGTTGTGAACCTTCTGAATAAAGTAACGGAGCATGGCCTCGGTGATTTCGAAGTCCGCGATCACTCCGTCCTTGAGCGGTCGGATGGCGACGATACTGCCGGGGGTCCGGCCAAGCATCTTTTTGGCCTCGGCCCCCACGGCCAGGACCTTCTTGCCGCCGCGCTCGTTCTTTTGCTGCACCGCGACGACCGAGGGCTCGTTGCAAACGATCCCCTGATTTTTGACGTAGATGAGCGTGTTGGCGGTGCCCAGGTCAATGGCGAGATCGTTGGAAAAAATCCCGAACAGGGAATCCAGCATCTACAGGCTCCTTTTCACCCCGGCAAACTCAGGGTTTAACACGCAAAAAATACCAGATTTGCTGTTTGCAAGCAAGAATAACCCTGCGCGGGACGCTGTTTGGGCACGGGTTTTTGCGCCATGGTTGCAAAGGCTGAGGGCATTCCCTATGATATTTTGCAGCTCATGAAATGAGGACTTGAGCGGAGAGGCATTGCCATTCCATGCTTGATGTACTTCGTAAGCGCAAAAGATCCTGGGTCATCGTCTTTCTCGTCGGCATCATCGTGGTCGTGTTCGCGCTCTGGGGGGTCGGCAGTTATGTTAATGATCCCCGGCGCGCCAGCGTCGCCACCATCAATGGCGAGGCCCTGACCCCGAGAGAATTTGAGCTCCATTATCAGCGCCTTCTTGAGAACTACCGCAACCTGTTCCGGGACGCTCTGACTGAGGAGATGATTAGAAATCTCAACCTGCGGGGTGCCGTTTTAGAGGATCTGATCCAAAAGCGGCTGTTGCTGCAGGAGGCCGAAAGGCTCGGCATGCTGGTCAGCGATGAAGAGCTCGCCAACGCGATCGCTCGTGTCCCGGTCTTCCAGGTCAACGGACGCTTTAGCCAAGACCGCTACCGTCAGGCGCTACGCACCAACCGCCTGATCCCGGGGCAATTTGAAGCCGAGCAGAGGGAACAGATGACCATTCAAAGGCTTTACGCTATCGTGCAGGACGGCGTGCAGGTCACGGAGAGGGAACTCAAAGACCGCTATCGCTTTGAGCGGGAAAGCTTGAATCTCGCCTTCATCCGCTTGGCGGCCGACCACTTTTTGGGCGAAGTCAAGGTCGCGCCGGAGGAGGTCAAGAGTTATTACGAGCGCAATCGGGAGTCGCTCAAAGAGCCCTTGCGGGTTCAGGTGGAATACCTGACGTATCCGTTTGAACGGTTCGCGTTTAAAGTCGAGGTCAGCCAGGCCGAAATCGAGGATTACTACAAAGTCAACAAAGAGACGAAATTTCGCCAGCCCAGGGCGGCGCGCCTGCGCCACATTTTTTTACGTGTCCCGGAGCAGGCGGAGCGGGAGCAAAAGGAGCTGATCCGTCAGAAGGCGCAGAGCGTGCTGCGCGAGGTCCGCAGCGGAAAGGATTTCGCTCAACTGGCGAAGGAATATTCCGAGGAGGCGAGCGCTTCCCAGGGCGGAGATATTGGCTGGTTGACACAGGGGCAGATGTTGCCCGCGTTGGACAGGGTGGCGTTCGGCTTGAAGCAGGGAGAGATCAGCGACCTTCTGGAATCGCCGTTGGGAATTCACATTCTGAGAGTGGAGGAGACCAGGGAAGAGAAAACCAGAAGCCTCAAGGAAGCTACAGCTGAGATCGTCCGGGCGATCAAGGTGGAAAAGGGAATGCGAGAAGCGGGGAAAGCCGTCGATGAGGACCGGGCGAAGGCGCTCTCGGGTGCGGATTTTTCGGCCCTTGCCCAAGCGAGAGGGGTCCCGTCGAGGGTGAGTCCATGGTTTTCTCGTTCCGAGGGAGTGCCGGAGGTCGGGCCAGTGGAGGGGTTCATCAAAACCGCCCTCGCCCTCGGCGCGAAGGAGCTCGGGCCCGTTGTCGAAGGGCCGAAGGCCTATTATCTCTTGAGGAGCAAAGGGAGGAGAGAGCCTTCGATTCCATCCCTGGAGGCGGTGCGTCCGCAGATCGAAAGAAAGCTTCGGGAGACCAAGGCCTTTGAGTTGGCCCTCCAGAAGGCCAAGGTGTTGCTGGAAGAGCTCAGGAAAGAAAAAGACCCAGGGAGGCTTGCCCATCAGCACGGACTGCGTTTGGAAGAGACCGGCCGGTTTCGTCGCGGCGCGAGCGAAATTCCCAAGATTGGAGCCCTACAGGAAGTGCGGCCCGCCGCGCTCTCCTTGTCTCGCTATCAGCCGATCGCTCAGCGGATCTACACGCAGGGGAGTGCCGCCTTCGTTTTCGCCTTGAAAGACAGCGAGGAGGCGGATATGGCGCTTTTCCCCAAGGAAGAGCAACGCCTGAGGGGAGAGCTGCTCACTGAGAAGCGCCAAAGAGCGCTGGAAAAATTCCTCGAGGCCCTCAAGGCGAAGGCGCGAATCGAGATTAGCCCGGAATACCTGGAACAGAAATGACGGCGAGGGATACGAAGGGAGACCTGGTGTAGCGGGTGTCGGCGCCTGGTTTCAGCTATTGGAAAGATGCGACTCTTACTCTTGCGGCACGGTGCGACCGACTGGAACCTTCAAGGGCGGTGCCAGGGCGCCACGGATCTCGAACTCAACGAAACCGGTATTCGACAGGCGCAGGAGATCGCTGCGCATCTCAGCGGGCAGAGCATCCGTGCGATCTATTCCAGCGATCTCAAACGGGCGGTGCAGACGGCGCACTTTATCGGCCAACCCCATGGCCTCGAGGTGGCTATCGAGGCGAGCTTGCGCGAGCTCGATCACGGCGCGCTCGAAGGCTTGACGTTCGCCGAAATTCGCGCCGGCTTTCCCGACTTCATCGAACAGTGGAGGGACCAGCCAGCGGAAGCCGCCGTTCCCGGGGGAGAGAGACTGATCGAGGTCGATGCGAGGGCATGGGACGGCGTGAACCGTATCGTGCGGCGCCACGAGCCTGAAGAGAATGTGGTCATCGTCAGCCACAACTTTCCGATACTCGCCGTCCTCTGCCGGATTACCGACACTCCGCTCAACAGCTACCGCACCTTTCACGTCGATCCCTGCGGCATCAGCACGGTCAGCTACCACCCAGCCGCCGGGTGGGCTGTCGTGCAGGTTAACGGAGGCGCGGGCGGGCGCGCTGAGCATCAACCCAACCGCAATAGATGAACCGTTAGGGCCGGCCGACGGGTGCTCTCATGGAAGTCCTGATCCAGCAATTTGTCCAAAGTCTGCCGTTGTCTCTATTATTCGTCTAGATCGCGGTGTCGTTACCAATCCTTGGGAAGAGGGCGGATGTGCTCGTTAGATCGTCGAGTCCGGGAACGGGTGTGGCCTGCCATGAGCGAGCGGCGAAGCGCCGCGAGTCGAATGGTGGAGCCGAGGGGAGTCGAACCCCCGACCTTCGCGTTGCGAACGCGACGCTCTCCCAGCTGAGCTACGGCCCCACAAAACCGAATTCCGGAAACTGGGAAAGACCCGACCACGGCCTAGACGTCGATCACGGATCGGAGATAGTTTTTCATCTCACCACGGAGTTCCGGTCTTTTCAAGGCGTAGGCCACATTGGCCATCACAAAGCCTAACTTGTCTCCGACGTCGTACCTTTCCCCCATGAACTCGTATCCGTAGACTTTCCGTTCCTGCTGCAAGCTGACAAGCCCGTCGGTTAGCTGGATCTCACCGCCTCTGCCGGGCACGAGTCGCCCGAGCTGGGAGAAGATCTCCGGCCGGAGGACATAGCGACCGATGATCGCGAGTCGAGAAGGAGCCTCCTGGCGAGACGGTTTTTCCACCATGGTTTCGATTTCGTACAAGCGTGACTGGATTTGAGGGCCACCGATGACGCCGTATCGATGGACCTCTTCCGAGGCCACCTGCATGAGGGCGACCACAGACTCTCCCCTCTCTTCGAAGACGTTCAGGAGCTGTCGGACACAGGGGACCTGGGCATCGATAAGGTCATCCGCGAGCAGGACTGCGAAAGGTTCGTCTCCAATCAGATCCCGCGCGCAGAGAATGGCGTGTCCCAGACCCAACGGCCTTTTCTGCCGGACGGCGACGACTTCGATCATCTCGGAAATCCGCTTGATCGCTTCCACAGTCTCTTTCTGCCCCCGTTCCTCAAGGACTTGCTCCAGTTCCGGGGCAAAGTCGAAATGATCCTCGATGCTGTCCTTTCCTCTTCCGGTTACGAAGATAACCTCGTTGATGCCGGCTGAGACCGCCTCCTCGACGACGTACTGGACGGCCGGGATGTCGACGATCGGCAGGAGTTCCTTCGGCACTGTTTTGGTGGCTGGCAGAAGACGCGTGCCCAAACCGGCCACGGGTATGACAGCCTTTTTGATCTTCATCCGAAAGGAGGAAATGCTAGACTAGGCGCCTGGATTTTCTCTCTTCGACTTCCTGAGTTGACTTGCAATCAATGCAAAGCGTGGTGACAGGGCGAGCCTTCAAACGGTCTATGCCGATCTTTTCGCCGCAGGCCTCACAGATCCCATATTCCCCCCGGTCCAAACGCCTGAGGGCTTCCTGTATCTTGAGCATGAGCTTGCGCTCCCGATCACGGATGCGCAGGATGGAGTTGCGGTCAGCCTCCAGCGACGCTCGGTCTGTTGGGTCAGGAAAGTGCTCCACTTGATCCATCCCCTCAACCGTCTTGCCCGCCTCGGAAAGGAGTTCCTGCATCCGCCGTCTGAGGAGCCGGCGGAAAAAGTTGATTTCCCTCTGATTCACGAAAGCGCTTTGCAAGTAAAGAGTCGATCCCCGTTTTTATAACACTTGTGGGCGGCGAAGTAAAACAAGCGGGGAAAAATGGCGGTGTCCTAATTTGCCTAACTCTTACCCATTTGACCTTTCTTTTAAAACACGATACAAGTGTGACAAGTGACGCTGGCTCTGGAACAGCGAGGGGACTTGACACGGCGGCTCAGTATGCTAGTATGGCATTGACAGGGAGGTAGATCTATATGGGATATGAAGTGTTTGCCCGAAAAGTAGTTCGTACGGGAACCCCTGCAATAAGTATAAATTCGTTCGGTAGAGTAGGGATTAATCAATCAGCGACTGCGATTCTACGAAAAAATGGGGTCGAGTACGTGCTATTACTTTGGGACAAGGATGAACTCAAAATAGGTATTCAGCAAGGACCAAAGACCGATACGAGAGCCTATCGTCTTGCTTTTAGTAAAAAAGGCAGCGGCGCGAGTTTTTCTGCGAAAACATTCTTTGTGCATATTAATTACGATTTTTCCAAAACTCGATCTTTTGCTGCGGAATGGAATCCGAAAGAGAAAATGCTAGAAATCGAGATAACATCGGACGGGCTAGAAAGTAAACAACCGCAGCTACGGAAACCTGGTAGGCCTAGAAAGACGGAATCGTCTCTATTATGAAAAAAATAGCCTAAGTCTACGTATGATAATGTGATCGGGGGTGATGTTA
This sequence comes from Deltaproteobacteria bacterium, assembly GCA_016193385.1. Next base: position 8,786 of record JACPSF010000481.1, on the reverse strand, counting down.
TGAGGAGGGTATCGCCTCTTGCGTCCATGCTTGCCGATGTAGGGGGCCTAAAACCAGAAGACCCACTCTAGGGACCTTAGCGGGGAACCAAGAGTGGGTCGTGGCAAGCACCTTATGCGCTTGTGTGAAAAGACGGAGGGTGTCCCGTAGGCCGAGCCGATAAAGGGGCTTTACACCCCAAGGGCGCGCTGTGTCAGCAGCGATGGGGTTTGACTCCCACACCCTCCGCCACTGTGTTGTTGTGTTACAATAATACTATACCTTTGTCAAGTGCTGATTTCAAGGCCCGTCTAATCCATTCAGATAATCTTAACCCAGCTTTTTGGGCCGCTTGTTCGAAAAGTGCTCTTTCGTCGGGCTGTAGTCGTACGTGAACGACTTGCTTCTTGGCTTGATCTTTCGGCAAAAAGGGCCTGCCAGGTTTTTTCTTCTTTTCGGCCATGTGACTTAATGTATCACAATAATGCTTGACAACTTACAGTTGTTGTGATACATTAATTTCAGATCAAATACAAGGGAGAGTCTAATGGCAAACATACTTAAGCTGGGAAAACAGGTGGCCGCAATCGCGATGTTGGCGGAAGGCTCTAGCGTGAGAAGCACAGAGAGAATTACCGGCATTCATCGAGATACAATCATTCGTCTAATGCAGCGCGTCGGTGAATCCTGCGCGGCTTTCAGTGACAAGACTCTCCGTGATCTAAACTGCAAGAGAATCGAGGTTGACGAGATTTGGGGATTCGTCGGAAAGAAAAATAAGAACGTTACCGATGAGGATAATCCGTCAGAGGTTGGCGATCAATACACTTTCGTTGCCCTTGATGCTGAATCGAAATTGATTCCCTCATATCTAGTCGGCAAGCGCACAGCAGAAACTACGCAGGAATTTGTAGACGATTTAGCCTCTCGCCTCCATAACCGCATTCAGCTTTCGAGTGATGCTTTTGCCCCATACGTTAACGCCATTGAACGGAAGTTTGGTCATCAGGTCGATTATGCGACTATCGTAAAGGAGTATAGACAAGATCCGGCGGACCGTGGCCGTTATAGTCCGCCTAGAGTATCCAGCGTCGAAAAAAATGATGTGATCGGCTTTCCTAATATGGATCTTGTGTCCACGTCCTACGTTGAGTGCTCGAATTTGACCATCAGAATGCATTGCCGCCGCCTCACCCGACTCACCAATGCATTCAGCAAGAAGTTAGAAAATTTTAAGCGGGCAATGGATTTATACTTTTGCTATTACAATTTCGTGCGCTTCCATCGTACAATCCGAATGACACCGGCAATGGAAGCCGGAGTTACGAAAAGCCCAATGACGGTCAAGGATCTAGTGGAAATGGCGCAATGACTGAGATCGAGCGGTTAGAAAAGGCCATTTTGGATTTGCACGGCTGCAAGGGCAAACACGCTCGCTCTGTGCCTATCCATGAAACCTTCGAGGGCCAAACCGTCTGGCAGGGCGTGGTTGAAGTATTTAACTTAGAAAATCATCCGCAAGCTAAGATTGCCTACGCATGGAGCTATAAGGGCGACGATGCCAAGACGCACTATGTTGCCGTGTTAGGTGTGCCGCCGGTTAATTCGGCGGAGGATGCTGTGCGGTCATATGTTGTTTCGGAGTCTCGAAAGCAGTTTAGGCCGTCATGAAAGGAGATACTTATGACCGATGCGGAAATTAGGTCTAAAATTATTGAGCGATTGAAAGATGGTAAGTTGCCTAGACATTTACCTACTCGACTTCCGCGTGAATCAGGTCAACTTGGTGACTTGGGCTCGATTAGCATGGGCGGTAACCAATGTTCTGCTTGTGATGGCGCCAATCCTCATCACACATATACAAGACCTTCACGTGAGAAGATTTCGTTCCACGAAAGATGCGAGCAGATTTGGAACAAGGAACGCATAAAACTTATTCCAAATTAGGACACCGCCGGAAAAATCGGCGCCGCAGCCCCTCCCGTTTACTCCCGGAGAAGGGCCGGGCGAGGGTGGGTGAGGATCAAGATCTCGGTCGATTTAGGAAGCCTGGCGCGGCTCAAGACGAGTTGCGAGCCCTGAATGCGGCGTACCGGATACCGCCCATCTACGAACCTGGCAAACAACTCGGCCTGGCGCGGGTCATCGTAATGCATCGGTATCACGATCGGGGGTCTGACCTGCTCGATCACCCGCAGCAGATCCTCAAAGCCCAGATTGGTCATCGCATCGATGGGGGTCATCATGACGTCAACCCTTTGGAGAACCTTTTCTTGTTCAGGACTCAACAGATGCCCGATATTGCCCAGGTGGGCAAGGCACAGGCTGCCCATCTCGTAAATGAAGATCGAATTGGCTACGCCACCCCATCCCAACCCGCGCTGGCTCGGGATGTTGACGATGGCGATGTCCTTCACGCTGGTTCGTATGGGGTTCCAGGTCTGCCGCAGCGTGATCCCTCTCAAGATCAGAGGGTTGCCGGAGACGGCGCCGACGTTGTTGTGGGTGAAATGGTCGTTGCTCACGGTCACCGCGTCGGCTGCGATCCCGGGGGTCACATTCAAATTGGGATCCGTGACCACTTTCGTTTGGCTGCCCGAATGGATGAGAAAGCTCGAATGGCCAAACCATTGGACAAAATACTGGCCCAAGCGAGGCCCCTTTCCGGCACGGACCTGCGCCAGATCGCGTCTCTCGCCCAACAGCCGCGCCAGCGAGGGATTGCAAATGGCATGGACCGTGCGGCCGAGCGGCAGCAGAAAGGATCCTGCCAAAAACCCCAGGAAGCCACGTCGTTTCATTTCCCCTCCTCGATGATCAAGGCGCTGAAACTTGACACCTTGGTTTCCGGCCATCTCCATGCGGCTTTGGGCAGCCCCGCCTTGAGGCAGGCCTGCTCCAGAAAGGTCTTCAGGTCCCATGCATATTGGGTGGCCACCTGAGGAAGCAGGACACCGCAGTTATCGTCTCGCGCCACGTGAAGGCCGTGTTTGCCCACCTTCAAGGTGAGTGGGTCATCGACCGGATGCAAGGGAGACAGGACCGAGATATCGATATGAATTTGCGGCAGCTCACTGACATAGATCGGCGGGACGCGGTGATCGTGCGAGGCTGCCGCCTCGGTCATTTCGATGACGGTTTCGTAGAGGCGGCGTGTGGGGAAACAGGTTCCGATGCAGCCTCTCAACTCCTCGCCCTTATGCAGGCTGATGAAGGCGCCGAATTGCGACGTGTGAAGGTGAGGGTCGTCGACCGGGCAAGTCTCTATCCCATCCCGGCGCACGAAGCCCTCCAGAGCGTTGCGGGATAGTTGGATGAGCCTTTTCTGGGAGTCGGGAGGAAGATAAACGTCTTCCATTTGTAGCCCCCGGACCAGCCCGAGTCTATATCCGGCTATCGGGCTTGACAAGGGAGAAAAATTTGCCGGGCGGACTGTCCCGGCGGGCGGGGAGTCAGCGATGCCATCGGAGGAAATTTAGGCCGAGCAGTTCTTGCAGGTGCCGTACAGGGCCAACTGATGGGAGGTTACCGTGAATCCTTCCTCGGTAAAAAAGGACGGAAGAGAATCCGCCTTCGAGTCGAGAAATACATCGTAGACCGTCTTACACTTTTGGCAAATAAAATGGTGGTGGTTCCGAACGAGCGGATCGAAATGTTGCGTGCGGCCGAGGGTTAACACCTGCAACTCGCCGTCGGCGACAAGCTTCTGCAGGTTGCGGTAGACGGTGCCCAAACTGATTTTTGGAATAATCTCCCGGACTTTCTCATAAATCTGGTCGGCTGTCGGGTGGGAGGTCTCATTCCTGATGGCATCCAAGATGACTTCGAGCTGGCGGGTATTCCGGCGCGCTTTTTCCATCGAGATCCCTCTAGGCCGTCAGGTCCTCGATCAAAGCTTTCCTCATCTCCGCGCCGAGGGTTGCCTGGGCCTTGTAGTTCGGGTGATCGATGATCATCTTCGCAGTCTCTTCCCCCCGGACGAAGACCCGGAGCTCTTGCTGGTTGAAGGGGAACCGCACGTACTGTACCGCGGCGATTTTATCTTCTTTGCTGTGGCCGGGTTCAAAGCGGGCATGAATGGAACAGTTGCCGAAATTGAGGTAGACAACTTCGTCGATGCCGAGAAATTTAAGCAGCTCCTCGCGGATTCGGTTCTGATTTTCGATTTCTAAAAAGAGCGTGGCGCTGAGTTCGTCTGGACCGGAGATCAAGCCGTTGTAGACCTCGATCTCTTCGCGGATCTTATCCAGATCCGTAATCCTTTCCGCCCTGAGCATCTCTTGGATCTGGAAAATGACAGTATCCCGATTTTCGAACAGGAGCGACACTTTATCCCCAACGGCGAGCCGCCGGGTTTTCTTTAGCTCGATGATACCGCGGCGGAATTCCTCGCGTACCTTTTCGTAGGCCGTGAGACCCCGAATGTCTTCCAGCGTGACTTTTTTCATTTTGCGGGGCTCTCTTCCAAGCCGTAGGCGATCGCCAACACCTGAACGGGATGGAGAGTTCGCTTTCCGGTTCCTTCCCGAATCTGCAGCCCCGCTAAGGGGCAGTCCGATACGGTAAGATCGGGCTGGCTCTCCTGCACTTCGCGCAGGAGCGGCTCGGCCACCTTCCGCGAGAGATCGTAATATTGCCGCTTGAGCCCCCAGGTGCCGTCGATCGCCGAACATTTCTCTATCAGACGCACGCTGGTATCGGGGATGAGCTGCATGAGGTCGCGCGATTTGTAGCCGATGTTTTGCGCCCTCAGGTGGCACGGAATCTGGTAGGCGACGCGTCCAAGGCCGCGAACGAAGCTGGTGTCAAGCTTGCCCTCGCTGTGAAGACCCATGAGATATTCGCACACGTCGAATGTCCGGCTGGCCACGGTCCGGACTTGTTGCCCGTCGAGGAGCGCCGGATATTCCCGCTTGAGCATGTAGCTGCAAGTCGGACCGGGAACCACGACGTCGTAGCCTTCTCGGACCAGAGGGTAGAGTGATTCGATGTTTGCTCGGGCATTGGCTCGGGTGGCGTCGAGGTCTCCGCCGTCAAGAAACGGCATGCCGCAGCAGCGCTGCTCCGGGCAGGCCACGCGGACGCCATTTTTCTCGATCACCCGGATGCATGCCTTGCCCACCTCCAGGTCGTTGAAATTCACGCTGCAGGTGTAGAACAGGGCGATCTTTTTATCTCCTCGAGGCAGTTCGGCACGTGAGCGTCTATCGAACCACCGGCGAAAGGTTTCCGACGCGTATTCGGGGAGCAGCCGCTCGCGGTGGATGCCGCAAATCTTCTCCAGGAGCCACCGGCAGGGCGGGTGGCGGATTGCCCAGTTCGACAGCGGAGCAAAGACGGTTCCGATCCGTCCCATCAGCTCCACTTTGCCCAGCATGCGGTCGTGCAGGGGCTGGCCCTCCCGTCGCACCTGGACCGCCTTGGACCTCAACATCAAGCGTGGAAAGTCCACTTCCCAGCGGTGCGGGGGCGTGTAAGGACAGTGGTTGAAGCAGAGCTTGCATTGATAGCAAAGGTCCGTGACGCTTCTCAGGTCGGTCCCGGCGAGCTTCTCCGCGTCGCCGTCCACTGACTCGACATCCAGGCGAGCGAAAAGATCGTTGAACGACGGGCAAAGGTTATAGCAGCGGCGGCATCCATTGCAGATATCGAAAACCCGCTTGAGCTCGCGCTCGGCGTGAGCCTGATCCCAAAAAGTATTGCTGTCCAACTCAAAGGCCATGAGGCAGCGCTGCTGTTAGGGCTGGGAGGTCTCCCAGCCCTAACAGGGTAGAATGAGGTTAGCTTGCAGCGTCGGCCGGTTCCTTCCCGGCAATTTTTTCAAGCCCTTTGGTGAACCTTCCGGCATGCGACTTCTCCGCTTTGGCCAGGGTTTCAAACCATTCGGCTAATTCTTGCAACCCTTCTTGTCGTGCCGTCTTGGCCATGCCCGGATACATCTCCGTGTATTCGTAGGTCTCCCCCTCGATGGCTGATTTGAGATTTTTATCCGTGCTGCCGATAGGCACGCCCGTTACGGGATCTCCCACTTCTTTCAGGAAATCGAGATGGCCGAAGGCATGGCCCGTCTCTGCCTCCGAGGTGTCACGGAAGAGCCCGCCAATATCCGGATACCCCTCGATGTCAGCGACGCGAGCGAAGTAGAGATAACGGCGGTTCGCCTGGGATTCACCGGCGAAGGCAGCCTTGAGGTTGTCTTCACTTTTTGTCCCCTTTAAATTTTTAGCCATAAAAACCCCTCCTTTTTAGCAGTAATTATTATCGTTACTATCCACTTCTGCAACCCTTGTCAAGAGGGTCGCTGGTTTTTTTGTGTTTCTTGCATCAATTCGAGGAAGGTCTTACTGCTCAGAGGAGATCAGGGCTCGCCCTCAAGTTGCACTTCTCATGTGATTCTTCCTTTGGCTGTGCGCATCTGCTATCTTCGTCGAAGTAGGGCTTACGAGAAGGGGTTCTTGAGGATGATCACGATTGATGAGTTTAGAAAAATGGATCTGCGGGTCGGAACCGTGAAGAGCGCCGGGCCTCATCCCAATGCCGACAAGCTCTTGGTCCTGCGAGTGGATTTAGGTTCGGAAGAGCGCCAGATCGTCGCCGGGATCAAGGGGCATTATGAAGCCGCGGAGCTCGTGGGTAGGCAGATCGTGGTCGTGGCGAATCTGGAGACAGCCAAACTCAGGGGTGTGGAGAGCCAGGGCATGCTTCTCGCTGCCAGCGATGGCAATCGCATCGTGGTATTAACCCCGGAAAAACCGGTGATGCCAGGGGCTAAAATCTCCTGAGGTTACCTCTTTCAGGATCCGAGAAGTTCGAGCACTATTTTGAGAGAAACTGGGAGCAGGGCACTTCGGTTTACATCTATCCATCTGGAAAATTGGCGAAACTTTGCCCTGGTAGAAGTGGACCTCCAACGTCGCGTCTTTCTGGTCGGGCCCAACGCTTCTGGCAAGTCGAACTTTCTGGATGTTTTTCGCTTCCTTCACGACATAGTCTCCGTGGGCGGGGGTTTTCAAGAAGCAGTCCGTAGACGGGGCGGAGTATCTAGCCTTCGCTGTTTGGCAGCTCGCCGTTATTCCGACCTCGTGGTGCGCGTGGGCATCGGTGGCGAGGAAGACCTATCAGCATGGCAGTACGAGCTTCGCTTCACCCAGGACAAGCGGCAACGACCAGTGATTAAGAAGGAGCAAGTCTCAAGACAAGGAAGCGAACTCCTGAGTCGCCCAATAGACCAAGACCAACGGGACCCTCAGCGTTTGACTCAAACGTACCTCGAACAGGTGAATGTGAATCAGGATTTTCGTGAGGTGGCTGACTTTTTTGCGTCGGTTCGTTATCTCCACATCGTTCCCCAATTAGTCCGGGACCCGGATCGCTCGGTTGGCCGGAGGGACGACCCATTCGGTGGGGACTTTCTGGAGCAGCTTGCCCGCACGGCTGAGAAGACTCGAAATGCTTGGCTGCGGCGCATCCGTGATGCCTTACGGGTAGCGGTGCCGCAGCTGAATGAGCTCGAATTATGGAGAGATGTGCGGGGCACCCCACATCTGCGTGGTAAGTACGAACACTGGCGCCCCCAGGGAGCATGGCAGACTGAGGAGCGCTTCTCGGACGGTACGCTCAGGCTAATGGGTCTGCTTTGGGCTAGCCTGGCCGGAAGCGGACCATTACTCCTTGAGGAGCCCGAACTCTCCCTCCACCCAGACGTGGTTAGATTTATTCCTCAGATGTTTGCGCGTATCCAGCGTCGCTCTGGCCGGCAAATATTCATTAGCACACATTCGACTGATCTGTTGCGAGACGATGGGATCGGTCTTGATGAAGTGCTTCTCCTGGAGCCCAGGACTGAAGGGACGTCTGTGCAGCCAGCAAGCAGCTATGCTGAGGTCAGGGAGCTTCTCCAAGGTGGTTTGAATCTTGCCGAAGCAGTTATACCTCGAACCCGGCCACAGAGAGCTGAGCAATTAACCCTTTTTGGGGACTGATGAATGCCAGGCCTGAATCTTGTTGTTATTACCGGAGCTGTGGAGGGGGACCTGGATGAAGCGGTGGCGCGACGTCTCGTTGAACACGTTGGGGCTAAGCCTGGCCCGGTTCATGGCAGGAACGGCAAGGCACATCTTCGACAGCGACTTCGTGGATATAACCAAGCAGCGCGTCTGTCCCCGTGGGTTGTTTTGGTGGATCTGAATCACGATGCGGAGTGCGCGCCGCCCTTACAGGTATCCTGGTTGCCCAACCCGGCACCCTACATGTGTTTCCGAGTTGCAGTGCGGGAAGTAGAAGCGTGGTTGCTCGCGGATCGGGAGCGTCTTGCCCGCTTCTTCAATCTGGATGCCTCTCAGGTCCCGCTCAACCCTGAAGCCGTGGATGACCCCAAACACACCATGGTCGAACTTGCAAGAATTTCGCGGCGGCGAGAAATCCGTGAGGATATGGTCCCGCGACCAGGGAGCGGTCGAATGGTCGGGCCAGCTTACACTTCGCGGCTCGTCGAGTTTGTACTAGGCGGTGCAACTGGATGGCGGCCCTCGGTCGCCGCTAGGTCGTCGGACAGTCTTGACCGCTGCTTGCGTTGTCTCCGGCGGCTTGTGAAGGGGTCAAAATAAACGCACCCCCACGTGTTCGTTGGAGCAGAGCTAATCCCAAGGCGTGAATTGAACCGGCAATTAGCCCTAATCCGACAAAAATTTTTCTTTTCTAATGGCCTTAAAACTTGAAATGGCCTGCCATTGTAGGGGATAAAGCAGTTGCAACACCAACCAAATCACCCTACAAGGAGGCCACTCCAAGTGAGACTTAGTAGAGCC
>JACPSF010000480.1 GCA_016193385.1 Deltaproteobacteria bacterium | reverse complement strand
GGAACTCTTGACCGGGGACGATACGAATGTCGGCCTGAACTTGCGCCAGGGCGCTTTGAACGCATCCCGTCACCGGGCTCTCCAGCTCTGACAGATGCTCATCCTTGACAGGGGCGGTCAAGATGATGGCGATGGCGTCTTGGGGAGCCAGACCCGTAGGGGCCAGCCGGCGCTCCTGGACCCAGGCGGTGGTGCATCCGCCGCCAGCGAGGCTGATGATAAGAAGCGCGAGGAGTAACCGCCTGACTGGCACAATAAATACATAATACCATAAACTAGACAATTTTTGGGGGTTTGTGTACATTCGCCAGCCAGATGACGAAGAAGAAGTACATCGTGGTAGAGGGACCTATCGGGGTGGGGAAGACGAGCCTGGCCAAGATTCTGGCCTCCGAGTTTCACGCCCGAACCGTTTTTGAGCGGGTCGAAGACAACCCCTTTTTGCCCAAGTTTTATGAAGATCGGGAGACCTACGCCTTCCAGAACCAGCTCTTTTTTCTTTTGAGCCGTTACCAGCAGCAGCGGGAGCTCATCCAGCAGGACCTTTTCACACAGAATATGGTGGCCGACTACCTTTTCGCCAAAGACAAAATTTTCGCCACCTTAACTCTGAACTCTGAAGAGCTTAGCCTCTACCAGCAGATTTATCAGTTGTTGGATACCCGCATACCGAAGCCTGATCTCGTTGTCTATCTCCAGGCCCGGCCTGAGGTCCTTTACAAAAGGATCAAAAAGAGAGATAAGAAGTATGAAAGAGGCGTGACCCTCGAATACCTCGAAGAGGTGGCTCAGGCCTATAATCGGTACTTTTTTCAGTACGACGAGACCCCTCTTCTGGTGGTGAATACTTCTGAGATGGATTTCGTATCAAGCGGCAACGAGCTGGCTGACTTGATCAAAGAAATCAACAACATGGGTTCGGGGACGCAACACTATATACCGCTTGGATCCAGGTAGGCTGGACTGAGACGGATGCCAGATGAAAAAACTGCTCCGAGGGAGGGGGGCGGCTCGTAGCCGAGTCCCTTTGCAGGAATGGCCTTCCGGCTTTGTCCGGGGGGCTTTTTTGTTTGGAGGTCGCAATGGCGCCAGATAAGGTAACGGTTCCCGAAATCAGAAAAATGAAGCAGAAAGGGGAGAAAATCACCGCGCTGACGGCGTATGACTATTGCTTTTCCCGCATCCTCGACGAGGCAGGGGTGGATATTCTTCTGGTCGGCGACTCCCTGGGTTCCGTCATTCAAGGTCTGGAGAGTACCTTGCCTGTCACCTTAGAGGAGGTCATTTATCATACCCGGGCGGTTGTGCGGGGCAGGGAACGTGCCCTGGTGGTGGCGGATATGCCATTTCTCTCCTTCCAGATAAGCGTCGAAGAGGCCAAACGCAACGCCGGCAAAATCCTTCAGGAGGCAGGTGCCGAGGCGGTGAAGCTCGAGGGTGGGGTGGAGATGCTTGAGACGATCGAGGCGATCGTTAAAATCGGGATACCCGTCATGGGCCATGTGGGACTCACGCCGCAATCCCTGCATCGATTTGGCGGTTATAAGGTTCAGGGCAAAGAGAAAGACCAGAGGGAAAAGATTGTTCAGGATGCCCTGGCGGTTGAAGAGGGCGGCGCGTTCTCCGTCGTCTTGGAGAGTATCCCGCTAGATCTCGCTCAAGAGATCACGCGGCGCCTGTCGATCCCGACCATCGGGATCGGCGCGGGAATGCACTGCGACGGGCAAGTCCTGGTCGTCCACGACATGCTGGGCCTCTTCGATATGTATACGCCCAAGTTTGTCAAGCGATATGCGGATTTGAAGAGCGTCATGCGCGAGGCAGTTAGGAATTACAACGCGGAGGTCAGAGAGGGAAAATTTCCGGATGAAGAGCATTCGTTCCATTAAGGCTTCAGGCAAAAGGCACCAGGCGCCAGGCACCAGGCAGGAGTCAGTCATGCGTACCATCGAGAGTATCCAGCAGATGCAGATATGGTCCGACGCTGAAAGGCGCGCAGCGAAGCGGATCGCTCTCGTCCCGACGATGGGGTTTCTCCACCAGGGCCACCTGAGTTTGGTTCGGGAGGGAAGAAGAAGGGGAGACCGCTTAGTCGTGTCGATCTTTGTCAACCCTACTCAGTTCGGCCCGCGCGAGGATCTTGCGGCTTACCCCAGAGACTTTGAGCGGGACCAACGCCTCCTCGAAAAGGAACGGGTGGATGTTTTATTTCACCCAACGAGCGCTGCGATGTATCCTGAAGGGTACGAGACTTACATGGACCTTGAGCGGCTTAGCTCGCTTCTGTGCGGCGCCTTTCGACCGGGCCACTTCCGCGGCGTCGCCACCGTGCTGGTCAAGCTGTTCAACATCGTGCAGCCTCACGTGGTGGTTTTTGGCGCCAAGGACTACCAACAACTCCAGATCGCGCGCCGCATGGTCCAGGACTTGAATTTCGATATCGATGTGATTGGCCATCCGACCGTGCGGGAAGAAGATGGCTTGGCCATGAGCTCGCGCAATGCCTATTTGAACGAGGAGGAACGTCGGGCGGCGCTGAGCCTCTATCGGTCTCTCAAGAACGCGGAGTCTCTGGTGCGTAGTGGGGAGAAGCAGAGCCGCCGGATTATTGATACGGTTCGCGTGGAAATAGAGAAGGAGCCTTTGGCACGGCTTGAGTATGCACGGGTGTGCCATCCGGAGAGTCTGGACGAGGTGGAGGAGATCGAGGGTGAGGCCGTCCTTGCGCTCGCCGTCTGGGTCGGCAAGGCTCGCCTCATCGATAACACCTTGCTCAAGTGCTAGGCGGAGATGAAGGCTCGGGGCGATGGCTGGAAACGAAGAGAAGATCGTTTGCGTCAACCGCAAGGCGAGGCACGACTACTTTATTGAGGAGACCTACGAGGCCGGTCTGGTATTAAGGGGAAGTGAAGTCAAGTCGCTGCGCGATGGCAAGGCGAACCTAAAAGACAGTTATGCCCGCATCCTTAGGGGTGAGGCGCTGTTACTGAATACTCACATCAGCTCCTATCCGGCCGCCCATCAATTCAACCACGAGCCCACACGGACGCGAAAGCTCCTGCTACACAAAAAGGAGATCAGCCGCCTTACCGGGAAGGTCAAAGAGCGAGGGTTGACCCTGATCCCATTAAGACTATACTTTAAGGGTGGGAAGGCGACAAGCGGGAGACTCTCAAACAGAAAGCCGCTCGCCGGGAGGTCGAGCGCTCTTTGAAATCACGGCAGTAATTGGGTTCAAACAGTCTAAGCCGTTCAAGGCGTTCAAGCTGTTAAAAACTATTTGAACCGTTTGAACTTTTTGAACGAGTTTGACCTAGAAATTTAAAGTTTGGGGGCGATCTGGGTTCGACGGGGGTAAGAAGTCAAAGCGGCATGCCGGGGTCCTGTTGTCCCGTTAAACAAACAGGCTGCAAAACTAACTGCAGACAATTTCGAATACCAACTGGCTGCCTAATCGCAGCTAGCGTCTTACCAACTTTCTCCCACGGGGCTGGATAAGGCGTCGATCAGTGGGATGGGCCGAGTTTCCTGCCGGAGGGGATGAGGCCGAGAGCTAAACCGGCTGGTCCTTCAAGACCCTGCCTTTGGGGGCTGGAAGGATGAGATCAAAACATCGGCTAAGCATGTAGTCACTTTTGGCGGAACACCTTCGGACGGGGGTTCGATTCCCCCCGCCTCCACCATTCGACTCGCTTCGCTCGCCCTGGTCTGAGGCTCTCGAAGACTCATGGCCCTTCGGCTGGTCTCAGGGCGGGCAGGCCACCGACTCGCCAGAAGAACAGCTGTTCGTTTTGCTCGGCAGGCCACACTGAGCCATTAAGCGAGGCGAATGGTGCCCTGAGCAGGCAAC
>JACPSF010000029.1 GCA_016193385.1 Deltaproteobacteria bacterium | reverse complement strand
CCTCCTCGGTCCAAAGCCTTTTCATCAGCCTGATCGCTTCCTCGGCCCGGCTGCCTCTATGCTCGAAAGGGATCTCAACAGCGGCGAAGTCGTTCTCCCGGCTGCCGAAGCCGATGCCGAGCGTGACTCGCCCGCCGGAAAGAAAATCCAGGGTGGCGACGGTCTTGGCCAGGAGCGCCGGGTGTCTCAAAGCTGCCAGCAGGACAGCGGTTCCAACCCTGATCCTCTGAGTCACCGCCGCGGCCTGGGCCAGCACGGTGAGAGGCTCCAGGTTGTCGTAAGCGATCCGGTCGATGATCCAGAACGAGTGAAGCCCCATCTCTTCACATTTTTTGGCCGCGGCCGTGGCGCGCCCGGGTTGAATCTGCGGCGCGGGGTTGACGAGGCAGAGACCGATCTTAGCCATAAGCGCTTCTCCTTCCGCTTACTTTGCGCTATGAAAGCACAATCCCGTATGTGGATGCAAAGAGGGAGGGTATCCGGCATGTACATGTATTACCCCGACAACGGCCCCTGGTCATTCTTAGTTCAGCGTCTGTTGGACGAAGCCGTTCAGGACGGCGCCGATGTCAACGAGTGTTTTCGCGCGCTCGCGCGCATTCCCGATAAGGACTTCGAGGCCTGGTATAGAGAGTGGAGAAGGAGCGCTGAGAAGATCGAGGGGCTCGCACAAGAGGCCACCCAAAAGATCCGAGAAAGAACGATGCCTTCCTAAAGGCCCAGGACTGTTTTCAAAGAGCGAGCCGGATCGACCCTGCTCTCTATGAGAGAGTCGAAATTCCCTTCGAAGGAACGTTGCTGCCCGGCTATTTCTGCCGGGCTGAAGGGGAAATAAAAGGCAGGGGTCCCGTGGTTCTTTATGTCGGCGGCGCCGACACCTTCGCCGAGCAGCTGCTCTTCATGGGGGTAAGCCGGATCACCAGGCGCGGCATGAGCTGTCTCACCATGACCGGTCCGGGCCAGGGCGAAGTCGTACGGCTTAAAAAGCTCTATACCCGGCCGGATTATGAGAAGCCGGTCGGCGCGGCGTTGGATTACCTGGAGAAGAGGAGGGATGTGGATGCGAAAAAGATGGCGCTGATGGGTGTCAGCATGGGCGGATACTACGCGGCGCGGGGCGCCGCGCTCGATAATCGCGTCGCTGCCTGCCTGCTCTTCGGCGCCTGCTATAGCGTGCTCGATGATCTCTACGATTACTTTCCCCATATCCGCCCGTCGCTTCAGTGGATCGTGGGGGCGAAGAGTCCGGACGAGGCCCGTGAGAAGTACGCCCAATTCACCCTTCACGGCGTGATCGATAAGATGGAGTGTCCGCTTTTGATCAACCACGGCGCCGAGGACTTCATCGTTTCTCCCGCCGCGGCTCATAAAACCTACGCTGGGGCTCGTTGTCCCAAAGAGCTGAGAATCTGGACCGCCGAAGAAGGCGGCTCGTCCCACTGCATGGGGGACAACCGCGCCCAGGCATATGCCTATATGTTCGACTGGCTGGCGGAGAAGTTGAGTTGATTGTCGTTGTTTGCTCGGGAAGAAAGCCTCCGGCCTGAAATCGCCATTGTTAAAGAGGTGTTCGAGAGACAGTCCGCCATTGACGCTACCCTGGCTATCATAGTAGTCATCTGAGCAAAAGGTTCTAAATCTCGTGGCATCAACCTTAAGGGGAGAATTTCTATCCACACTTGAGCAGGAGTTCGGCCGACTTCACCGACTTGGCACAAGTAATTCGCTGTTTACTATACGAGACAGGGTTCGAGTATATGTGCGGTACTCAAAAGTACACAAACGCGGTTCAACATTTTTCGGGCTTAGACAAGAAGACATCGCCCTCTTGGAAGGGTTCCCATCCTTTATCGCTTTTCTTTGGGACGGTCAAAGCGAACCTCTACTTGTTCCATACGAGCGGTTCGCCACAGCATTCCATTCTGTCGATCCTGCCAGCGACGGGCAGTATAAAGTCCATGTTTACACGAATGAAGAGGGAACAGATCTCCATATCGTTCGAGCAGGAAGATTTGGTGTGGATTCCCATTTTGGACTGACGGAATTCCGAGCGGCAGTCTTAGAAAGTCGAGATGAACCTTTACCAGTGGACTTCTCGCACCATCAAATGCAGACCCTTGTTGGGGCTATAGGAAAACTTACTGGTCACGCCGTATATATACCTTTGAATGATAGGCCGTTTATGGTTTGGCATATTGCAGACCGGTTCAAATTGGTTAGCGATCTGCCTTCAACCGGACGGCATTCACCGGCTGCTAGTTTGGCCCTCATAGATGTTTTGTGGATTCATCCAACGCGGAATTTGTTAGCGGCGGCATTTGAAATCGAGCACTCGACGCCAATTTACTCAGGGCTTCTTCGTTTTAATGACGTCCATATTGATTTTAAACTTCCCCGCGCAGGGATTGTTGCCGACGCCGAGCGGGAAGAAGCGTTCCTTAGGCAAATTAACAGAAAGACCTTCCGTGCGAGTGGTCTCAACGAGGTGTGCTTATTCTACAAGTATAGCGACATTTACCGTTGGTATTTAAGTCTGCGGTCAGAAAGACAACCCTAGCTGTCGCTGTCTGTAGGTTCTTCTAGGAAGAACCTGGCCATGTACGAGCCTACGGTTAGGACTCCTCCCTCATCCACATCAGCCCAAAATAGGCAGTCGTCCATCCCCTGCGTTCTACGCATTCGCTTGGCTTCCTCGTCGCACTCGTCATCTGTTTTGAATGGGCCGTGGACATAGGGCTCGATACCTTCGTCAACCTCTATCAGGTAGTGTTTCTTTTCCATTTTCCGCCACCTGAATAGAATTTCACTATCATAGGGTCAAGCACTCACTGAAGCAGGTGCAATTTTTG
>JACPSF010000373.1 GCA_016193385.1 Deltaproteobacteria bacterium | reverse complement strand
TGATCAGGAGATCGTTGGGTACGCCGTAGCGGGGGTAGACCTCCTCTAAACAGAGAAGCTCCAGGGCGGCCCGGGATATGGCCGTGTAGCCGCACTGGGAATCCCCGATGTGCCAATACCCCGATGCGATCTTGGTCAGGAGGGATAGAACGGCGTTGCCGAGATAACGACTATGGGGGATGGTTCTCCAGGATTCGCCTCGAAACAACCGATTCCCCTTAGCGTAATCCACTTCACCCCGAACCACCGGCGTCACAACGGCCGCGAGATCGTCGGGATCCATCTGAGCGTCCCCTGCCATGACCGCAACGACATCGAGTCCGTTTTCTCGAGCGCGCTGGTAACCCGTGACGATGGCTTTTCCAACTCCTTGATTCTCTGGGTGGCGGACTAAAAAGATCTTCGGGTCTTTCTCCTTGCAGGCTTGAACTTCGGCAGCGGTACGATCCCGGCTGCAGTCATCCACCACCGTGACCTCATCGACGAAGGAGGGCATGGACTCCAGCACACGGCGGATCCATGGCTCTTCATTATAGGCCGGCACCACGATTCCGATTTTTTTCCCCTCTACCATCGTCGTCTTGTCTCAGGAGTTCGTCCTACGCGCCGCTGCGGATTTCGTAGACCGCATATCCTCTTTGTTCAAAGAGCAGCTTAAGATGGCGGGCCTGAAACTGGCTCCATATCTCCCCGTCTCGTTGTGTGAAGTTGTTAGCCAGGAAACGTAAAATAAGGTCCACCCGGACCAAAAGATGCGTAATGCCTCTTTTCTGCAGCCCGGCCAAAACCTCCTCTCCATTCTGAGCCCCCCGGATGATTTGCAGAAACACCGCAGGATACTCACCGCCATCATGAAAATAGGCCCGCTGACAATAATACACCCTCCGCCCTATAAAAAGGAAATAAATCTTCGCTTCGGAAGAGAGTTGTCGATTGATGTATCGGATGGCGGGATACTCCGGAAGCATGCGGCTCAAATAGACCTCCCGGCTCTCGCGGCCCAAAAGATAGGCCCCGGGCGAGACGGTGCGAAGGTGGTATCCAAGGTAGATCCCATTGAGGGCTACCAGCAAAACGAGCGCCGTAAAGAGCACGGACGGACGCACAATTCTTAGGTAAATGTTATGAATGCCGTAAACGAGCAGGATCACAAGCGGAGGAACGACCGGGAGGATGTAGCGGATCCGGAGGTCGGTGAGAAACAAAGCGTAAAGAAAATAAAACAGCGCGAAGGCAAAAAGGAAGCTTTTTTCACCAAGCCACTTCCCTTTAAAGGCCCAGGGCAAAAAAAGAATCAACATCGGATTGAGGACGCCGTCAAAATACTGCGGCTGATCGTCCTGACCGAAAAAAAAGACCCGTACCGGAAGCGCAACAATCTGCCACCAGCTCTCGCCGTAAAGCAGCTCGCGTTGCGTGAAGATCCCAAGCGCCGGACCTCCCGCACCTCCCGCACTTCCCCCACCGCCGCTCCCGCCGCCAAGAAGACTCGTAAAAAAAGGGAACCACGGGTTGCCGGTCCAATACAGATTTCTTAGCCACCAGGGGATGGCCGGAAGTAACGCGAGCAGAACGAAAAGCGCCGCGCCCGTGAACAGCCGCCTTTGGCTTCGCCCCGCCTCCCTAGCCGAAAAGAGCAGGAACAGGAGAAAGAGCAGCAGCAAGGCTAGCAACCCGTTAGGTTTGGTCGTGACGGCTAACCCCGCTGAAAGCCCGGCCAAAACCAGCCACAGGTCCAATTTCGAATTTCGAATTTCGAATTTCGAATGTCGCAATCCGCAATTCGCAATCCGCAATTCTCGCCCCTCAATCCATTGCAGGAGGCACAGCAAAGCCGCCGTCGAGTAGAAAATTAAGCCGAGGTCTACATAAGCCCAGTGGCTGAGGCGCAGGATCGCGGGCGTAAATATGAAAATGAAAAAGCCGAGCAACCCGTAGACCGGACTCAGGCGCCGGGAGAGGTAGGCGTACAAGAGAAGCCCGGTAAGGAAGCCGAAAAGGCCATGGACGAGTTTCGGCACCCAGTCCCACCCCCACAGTATCCAGGGAGTGTAGAGCATTTCCAGCAGCATGGGATAGTAGGAATACGGGGCGAACGGCACCTCGAAAATCCGCGCCGCACCGACATAAAGACGGGGGACGGCCAGGTGGTGGGTAAGCTCGTCGCGCGCGGTAGGCGGGAGCAGGCCAAGCACCGCTTCGATCAACAGAATCGCGAGGCTGAGCGCCCAAAGCAGGAGACCCAGGCGGTTCTTCTGCGGCATGACCGCGAAGAACACATAAAGGAAGAACAGGAACGCCGCGACCACGGCCGCGGCCGCGCCGAAGTTTAAAATCGGGTACCTTAGATGGCCGGCCAGACCACCGAGGAAATAGAGGGTCGCAACCGCGCCTAACAGACAGCCGGCCAGGCAGGTGCGGTAGAAGAGAAGGGAGAAACGGTCCGACGCCATCACCCGCCTTAGTCTCTCTGCTTCAGCCATCGGGCTATTACAGGGAAAACCTCCTCCCTGGCCTTCTTTCCTAAAATGAGATCGACATGACCGTAGGCAGCCGAATCCTTGGAGCGAGGGCCAAAGATGCGCACCGTCCGATCTGTGGACTTCACCGCGCGATGGATAAGCCGCATCGACTCAGGCGGCGCCAGGGGATCGTCGCCGCCGCCGATAAGGAGCAACGGGACTTGGATCTTGCCCAAGTTCTTCCGGTAACTGAAACTGCCGTTGGCGGAGACAAACTCACCCTGCTTGATCATACGGAGCAAATGGTCCAATACGCCGGGATTGATCGGGGCCAGGGCCTCCTCCAGCCACTTGGCTTTGATCTCCGCCGCGATGTTTTCCGGATTGTAAAATAGCCTTTCGATCGCCGGCACCAGCGGAATCAGGATCCTGCCGAGAAAGGGTCCATTCAAGTTGAGAAACGTTTTCTTTAAAAGCGGACTTTCCTCCAACTTCAGGAGCTTTTTCACCGGCGCTTGTTCGGGATGGTCGAAGGTTACCGGCGCGGCAATCGCCGCCAGCGCCCCCAACCCCAAGCCACTCTTTTTTTCGACGTAACCATAGGCAAGCAAAGCGCCCATCTCATAACCAATCCAGCTAACGTTGGCGCTCCGGCTCTCCTCCCGAACATAGCGGATGACCGCCGGGAGGTCTTTGTCGATCATATCGTCCAAAGTCCAGCTTTTCGCCCCCCCTTTGAGCGGAGCGAGGCTCCGCCCGATCCCGCGAAGAGAGAGATTCCAGACATCGAACCCCTCGCGGGCCAGATACCGGCCGAGGCTGTGCTCCTCGTCGAGGTTCAAAAAAAGATTGTTGACGAAAAACCCGTGGCTTAGTACCACCGGAACGCGGTAGCGCGCCTTTTTCCCCAGACGCAGGCGCTCCAGCGCCAGCTCGAACTTTTCCGCGGTTACGGCCCAGTGCACCTCCCGCGAGACGAAGGCCGCCTCGCCGCACCACCCACTCGCAAAGGGTAGACACAGGAGGAGAAAGAGGAAAAAAAGAAATTCTACGCGGATCAGGTCAGCGCGGTCGGGAAAAAGTTTGCTCCGTCCGTCCACAGAACGCAAGAAGGCGTTTAGCCGCTCGTACCCTTAGTTCGACCAGCGAACAAGGCGCCTGGAGCGAAAGCTCTCACGCGGCCACATCGTAGAGCGAAGGGAGTTTCAGGGTCTGCCGCATAAGCTCCAACCAGCCCTGGAGATTGTTGTACGTTTTCGGGACCTCGTACTTCGCCACCGTGTAGAGATAATGAAGCTGGGTGAATATGGCGATATCGGCAAGAGTCATGCGGTCAAAGATAAATTTCCTTCCTGTGAACAGCAGATCCAGGCTCCGCAAATGGGTGGCCAGCTCCTTCTCCGCCGCCTGGCGCGCCTCCGTAGTCTCCGCCCGGCGGATCAGGTGGATCGCCTGCAGCAAGACCTCGTCGGACCAATCCTCCAACATTAGGCACAGCCCTTTGTCGGACGGTTGGCTGGGATAGATGCTCGGCTCCGGGTACTTCTCTTCCAAAAAGGCCGAGATGAAAGTCGAATCGATAATGCATTGTCCGTGGTAGTCGATCACCGGAATTTTCCGCTGCCCGGAAAACTCGATCAGCGACTTGCGCTCGTCTTTCCTGACGTCGACGATCTCGTAGGCAACCTTCTTCATGCTGAGAACGATTCTAACCTTTTCGCAAAACATCGAGGTCTGCGATTGGAAGAGCCTGATAGCCATGTTGGGGGGTCTCCTCTCTCGGGTTTCTTAACTCAAGCTTATAAAACGACCGGCAAAGAATATCAATGTCTAGCCTGACCTTGTTTCCTCAGGCTCGTGGCTGGAGTTTCACTATCGATAGCCGTCCCGCGCCGATGGTCCGGAGTTGTGGTTTCTAACGAATGTGGTATTCGCGGGGCTCGCGATTGACGCAGCAAACCTTCCTGGGGTATTTTTTAAGTTCGAGGTTTAATCCGCAGGAGGAGCATCATGGCTAAATATCTTCAATGCAGTGAATGCGGTAAGCTCGCTTTTTATTACGACAGTTACGTCGGGACCGAGAAGCCTTTTTACCTGCGCTTCATGCGCTATCCGGACGGCACCCAGCCGAAGACGCCCAGGTGTGTTAGCTGCGGCGCCGTCCCAAGGCTCATCCACGAGTTCATCAAGGAAGAAAAGGCCGGGGCGAAGCATGAGTAGGGCATGAGCCTCGTCGATCAGGCCTCCCTTCCGATGGGTACGCCGCTTTTCTGCAAGCGGGCCCTGGACGCTTGGGCCGGCCTTCGCTCCCTACAAAAAGCCACCCCCGGCCGCTCAGCGCAATGTTCAACCCGGAAAGTATATCGAGGGAGGCTCCGGAGGTAGAAGGCGCTTTTCTTTGAACTTTTGCAAAAAACCCGCTTGCGCCGGAACATTCCGGACGAAGATGAACGCAATCGGATCGGAGTAGATGTAAACCCACTCAGGGTCTTTACGCATGAGCGCGGTAACCGGATGGGCGCGATGGGTGATGGCGATATCGGTTGGGTACTTTTCTAGTAGCTTCCTCCACGCCTTTCCGCCTCGCATCCACTCAAAGTTATCTTCGATCGCCTCCAAAGGGTAGGCGGTCGTGTACCGACCGTCGACCGACACCCTGACCTCCGGATAAAGCTTCCAGATGAGATACTCTCCCCATTCAAACGGCACCGCCAAATTCCCGTGCGCGCCATTACGCGTTAAAAACTCCGCCGCCTGGGTAGGATACTCTCGCGGACTCACGATAAGCTGAAATCGGTTCTGCAGGTGGACTCCCCCGATCGCGGAGATCTGGTAAAGAGCCATTCCCCCGACTGCAGTAGCGAGCAACCACTCGCTCATTCGCTTTTGCACAAAGGGGAAGACCCTTTGCAGTCCCATGGCCAAGAAGGGAGCTGCAGCAATAGCGAAAAGGGGCGCGTGGCGCTGGTGGCCCAGGGCAAACAGAGCCGCTAACAAGGTCAAAATGAAATCCCACCGCCGCCATGAGCCTTTCCAGGGAGTCGCAAGCAGAACCCAAATTAGACCGAGCTTAAATTCTAAAAACGAAAAATCCAAGAGGGGGATGGGTTCCCATTCGGTGATGGGTCGTCGAACGAGGACATCGCCGCCCACGAACCTTAAGAGCTGCAAACCGTAAGGATTTACCACCAGCACAAGTCCTGAAAGCATCAGAGGAATGACGACCTCGGTCATCAGGGCGGCTCTCCTGTTCCTGCGGCGCAGCCCGCCAATGACGGTCCAAAGCAAAAACAAGCTTATAGCCCCCACGCCTGCCACGAAACCGCCGTGGAGATTCACCCAGAGGCTCATAAAAAAAGGGGCCAGGAAAAGGGCCTTGGATTCTTTTTCTTCGCGACGGTAAAAAAGGACGAGCAGTCCAGTAAAAAGAACATAGGTAAAGATCTGCGGCCGGATATTGAACCCTGGCGACAAGATCGCCATGGTCCACACCAACGCGAGCGCCCGGACCCAAAGCGAGGAGACTGACCTCCGGAGCGTGAGGTCCAAAAGAAAGACCAGCACTCCTCCGAGCGCCATCTTGAAGAGAATCAGGCCGCCCGATCCGAAAAGATGGTAGATCCCATACAAGATGACTTCGGCAAGCCATTCATGGTTGATCCACGCGTGATCGGGAGCGGTGTAGGAATATAGGTTATGTGAAGGAAGCGTCCCTCTCTGGAGGATCTCCTTGCCAAAGAAGAGATGTCCCCAAAGATCAGGATCAACTTCCGGATAGGAAAAAAAATACAAGACGGAGGACAGCAGAAGCGCCAGCCGAGCCAATTTGGACAGGGTCTTCACCGCTTTAACCCAGTTTATAGACGAGAATGGAATGGCCGATGCTCGCAATGGGCTTTTTTCCGCGCAGGGCCAGATACCGGCCATTCAGGGGCTTCCCTGAGGGAACTCCGTAAATATAAGTGACGCTCACCGCCATATACCTGGGCACATCGGGGCGGGCGTTATCGGGGCGAGGAAAAAAGATAATGCTCCCCGGCAGGTAAACCGCATCGATGCCGTAATAGCTCGGGTCAGTGGTACCAAAATAGGCGAGCTGAATCGTCTTAACCCCGTTCCTATCCATCCAGCGCTTCAAGCCCTTAAGATCCTGTCCCCAATCCAAAAAGATCTTTGGCCCACCGATAAACAAAAATCCCCAATAAGGCGCTAAGGGCGAGCAGGGGAAGCTTGGCGTAAAAAAACAGGCTCTCGGCATCGTTTTCCATAAAGGCCATCCGGTGGGCGACAAGCCAGGCATAGTCGCGTTGCTGAGGTACAAGATCCCAGTCCGGGCTTGCGGCGCGGGGATCTCTGGGTGCTGTAGCAACAAATCTTCCAGTTCTGGTCGCTCTCTTTATCTCAGCCGTCGCCTTTGGAACATGCAGAAGAGAGCCACGAGGAACAAAACGCCCCCAGTGGCTAGGGACACATAAAGGCCTATGGTAAACCACCGAGGCTGATACTTGAACTCGACCCTGTGCTCTCCCGACGGGAGAAGAACGCCGCGGAAGAAGAAGTTTGCCCGCAGGATCTTCTCTTCCCTCCCATCCACATAGACGCGCCAACCCGGGTAGAATGAATCGGCCAGAACTAAGACCCCCGGATGATTGAGAGAGGCGTGGATGATTGCTTGTCGGTTCGTGTAGTTCAGAAGCTCAGCTTGACTCCGGAACTTTTGGGGACCGGTGAGCTCAAGCATCTCTTCAACTACGACTTCGCCGAGTGGGTCGAATCCCGCGCTCGCCAGTCGGGTTAGGCTTTCCCGGGGATCTTGAATCACGACGATTTTTGGAACGATGTAGGCCCTAGGCACCCACCGGTCGATTCTGTAGAGCCAGGCGGGATACTCCGGGTAATGATGCACGAGGGTCAAATCTCCTGGCGGCAAAGGTTGCAAGCTGACGATATGCTTGACGTTCAAAATACCCAACAGACGATAGAGATCCTTTGGAGGCAGCTTGTTCGCAACCTTTAGGAACCAATCGTACGGTTTCCTCCCCAACGCATCCAGCTCCTGCATATAGTCGAATCCACGGAAAACTCCCGTGTTCGGCATGAGGGCGGCAAAGACCGAGGCCACCGTCTCGGCAAAGGGTCTGTGGGAAAACTGGTAAGAACTGGGATGGAGATACGACAGGTCGTGATTGTAAAATAGCCGCGCGGGTTCCTCTGCCGCGGCCTCGATGACGGCCGGCCTGCGCGAGATCACCTCCGGAGTCAGGGGAAACAGATAAGAGCGATGCGCCGAGGAGAGATCGAAAAAGACCAGAGCAACAAGGAGGATCTCAAAAAGGCTCCTACGGAGCCTGCCGGCCTTAAACAGAAGGAGCAGAACCACGAGGCCCATGGTTAAGAAGATCTGCCTTTCCAAATGAACCACGACTCCCGAAGAGATCTGCAGCGTAGATACGTCAAACGGCGAAGACTGCCTTGCTTTGGCGATAAATTGGATTAGGCTGTCCAGATGCAAGCGAAGAAAAAGGTACGGTACGGCAAAAATCAGCAGGGAGAGTAGAGCTGCCGTAAGCCAGGCCGTCCAGGTCACCGCAGGGTTCGGGCACAAGGAACGAAAGAGGCCCCGCAAAGCCATAAACAGAAAGATGACTGAAACAAGGAACAAAAACTTCTCCGGAAAGCGGATTAGCGTAAATAGAGGAAGGTACTGGAACAGAAACGGATAAACTTGCGTATGCCCGCCTAGGGCGAGAAGCAAGGCGATAAAGCCAATGCCCAGGAGGCAGGCCTTTTCCCTTAAAGAGCTGGTAAAAAACCAAAGGCAGATTCCGGGTAGAACCAGAGCACCGAGATAAAGGCTAATGAGGAGAGGGCGCTCTCGGGCGAAGTATAGGTGCACACCGTTGAACGCAAAAGCATTGGGTTCCTTATCCAGAAAGATCAGATTGACTAAACCCAGGGCGGGTAAGGACCAGGCTGTGCCTTTGGCATAGGGAAGAGTTTCCGATCTCCACGAGTTTAGGAAAAGCTCGAGGGTTGGCAGGATCTGCACCATGGCTAAGGCAGCAACTAGAGCATTGGCGCCCAGGATGACGGAAAAAAGCTTTCGGTAGCTGAGTTTAACTTCCGCAGCTTTGAGCCAAAGTCCATCTAGGAGGATAAAGGCTTGACTCATCGCATAGAGTTCTGGCGAACCGGCCAGGAACTGAACGACCGCAACCAATGTATATAGGAGGAAGTCGTTCCAGGATCGTGTGCGAAGAGATCTCTCGGCGAGGAGGAGGACCCAGGGAAACCAAACCGCCGTCTGAAAGTGGTCCAAGAGATTGGTCAGAGAAACAATCAAACCGCCGAAGGTGAAAAGAATCGAACCGATCAGGCCCAAATAGGGGGGATACCTCCACCGGCGGCACAGAGCATAACTGCCTATAGCCGCAACGAGAAAATGAAAGACATAGAGAAAGCGAAGAGCATCAAAGAATGGAAGGACCAAAAATACGAGATGGGGGGGATAAAAGGCGCCGGACTGAATATTGGCTGCCAGAGGAAACCCCATCGCGACATGGCGGTTCCATAGCGGCAACTCGCCCGCTTGAACGCTCATCGCGAGATTAAATCGCATCGGATAGAAATAAGGACCCAGATCGCGGTAAAATGGGATTTTGCCGGCCCTGACAATTTCGTCAGTGAACCAAAGAACCATGACAAGCACGCAAAAGAGCGCCACAAGCTCCGGACCGATGGCTGGTTTCTCGCTACGTTCGGGGGGCATGGCAGGAATTATATAGCATCCGACCCCAGCTATAAACCGATGCGGAAAGACCTGATTGCCGATCTCTTCAAGAAGGAGGAAACCTACTGGTGGAACGTGGCCAAACGGGAGATGGTCTTTTGCCTATTGAATAGCCTGGGATTCCTAAACGAGGGCAGAGACAACGCGATCGCGGCGGACATAGGATGCGGGGCTGGGTTCACGGCCAAGGCCTTTGATAGGCACTACCGGATGGTGGGCGTCGACGTGTCCATAGACGCCCTGCAATTTTGCCAAGGACGCGGGTTAAAACGCCTTTGCCAGATAAATACGGAGCGCTTCTCGCTACCCTTCAAATCGGAGTCTTTCCACCTGGTCTTGGCGCTGGACGTGATTGAGCACTTAGAGGATGACGCCTACGCCCTGAGGGAATGCCGACGAATTCTAAAGAGCGACGGCAAATTGATAGTGACGGTTCCAGCCTTCATGGCCTTATGGAGCCCGTGGGATGAGGCCCTAGGGCACCGGAGGAGGTACACGGCCCGGGATCTGGCGGAAACGGCCAAAAAGGCTGGTTTCCAGATAGACAGGTTGAGTTATATGTTCTTTTTCTCTTTTCCGCTTGCGGTACTTATCAGGTACTTGAAACGCACCCTCCAGAAGGACCCAGCGCGTTATTCCTCGGATTTTATCCCTATCCCGAAGTTGGCTAACCAGTTGCTCATTCTGGTTGGGCGAATCGAGCAATGGATCCTCACTAGGCTTCAATGGAACCTCCCCATCGGTCTATCGGTGATCTCGGTGATGACAAAGAGGGGAGACGTCGGATGAAACGAGAGGCGAATAAACCTGACCTTTCATTGATCATTCCCGCCTATAACGAGGAGGCCCGCATCGGCAAGAGCCTAGATCGAATCTTGCGGTTTCTGGATTCTCAACCCTATGTCTCCGAAGTCATCATCGTTGACGATGGCAGCCGAGACCGGACCGCAGAGATCGTTAGGGAACATTTTGGCGCTCACCCAGGCCTGAAACTTCATCGCCAGCCGGGCAACCTGGGAAAGGGGATGGCAGTGCAACAGGGCATGCTTCTTGGAAGCGGCAAATACCTCTTTTTTTCCGATGCCGATCTCTCCGTGCCCATCGAGATGCTACCGGTCTTTATCACCCACCTCGAGAACCAATCCGATCTTGCGATTGGGACCCGCCAAAAAAGCGGTGCTGTGATCGAAATTCATCAACCGCGCCATCGGGAACTCATGGGAAAGGTTTACACAAATCTCTCCAACTCGATGCTCGGTGTGCCGGTCTCCGACTTTACGTGTGGTTTCAAAGGCTTCCGCCGGGACATCGCTAAAGATTTGTTTTCCCGACAAAGACTCGGCAACTGGAGCTTTGACGCTGAAATTTTATATTTGGCCTACCGTAAGGGGTACCGCATCGCAGAGATTCCGGTGATGTGGCGGAATGACGATGCGACCAAGGTAAAACTCTGGAAAGATGTGATCACCTCTTTTCTGGGGCTGGTCCAGATCCGTCTCTTCGACTTGCAAGGGAAATACCGGTGAGCAAGATGCAGAGTACGGTAAAACAGTCTTTGCTTCGTCTCGCCCCATGGTTGCTCGGGGCTGTGACCTTCCTGCTGGTTGTCTCTACCGCCTCGCACTACGGGCTCGGCTGGGACGAGCCACGTTACTTTCATGCTTCAGACCTGGAAACTCGGTGGATCCTAGGGTTTGGCGAGGACCTTCTCAAAGGCCAAGTGGCAAGGAGTCTGGACGACAACACCATAAAAGCGGCATGGTACTGGCAACCGTACTATGTCCCTCATCCCCCCTTCTCCCGAATCGTTTCCGGCTTAACTAAGGCTGTTTTCTTCCCGCCCCTGAACCAGTCCACGGCTTATCGGGCCGCGCCAGCGCTCTTTTTCGCCCTGTTAGCTGCCGTAATGTACGTTTGGATGGCCTCAGTTTTTGACCGCCCTACGGCACTTTTCGCGGCCCTGACCCTAGTGCTCATGCCCAACTTGTTCGGTCTCGCCCATTTTGCCCTGACCGATATTCCCCTGACGACCCTATGGTTCCTCACGGTTTACTGCTTCTGGCGCGGCCTTAAAAGCTGGCGCTGGAGCGTTCTTGTCGGGATCGTATGGGGACTGGCACTCGCAACCAAATTCCCGGCTTTTCTCATACCCATTCCCCTTCTTCTGTGGGCTCACCTTTACCATCGCCAGGCCTACACCAATAACCTGTTCGCCATGATTTTTCTGAGCCCAGTCGTTATGGTCATCTCCAACCCCTACCTGTGGCACCAGACGCTGCCACGGATCGCCACGTTTCTATACGATAGCGTCAGCCGGGGGTTTCGGCCGGAGACCAACTTTCCCATATTCTTTTTCCACGAATACTACACCACGAGCACGCTCCCGTGGTACTACCCTTTTTTCATGATTGGAGTCACCGTACCGGAGCCCATCCTGTTCCTAGCGCTCGCTGGCATCATCTCCATGGTGTGGCTCAAGCACCAACGCGAAATCATCGCTCTTTTTCTAGTAAACGCCGGCTTTGTCCTAGTCTCCGGGCTTTTTCCTGGTGCTGTCCTACATGACGTCACGCGACTGATGCTTCCGGCCATGCCTTTTGCTGTGGGCCTAGCCAGTTGCAGTTTCTATGTCCTGGTCAAATATCTGACGGAGCGGGGGCAGCGGATCACGGCCCTCCAAAGAATCGCAGGCCTTCGTGCTAAAGTTATCGGAGGCCTGTCTTTCTTACTCCTGTTCCCGGCGGCTTTGGATTTATTCGTTTATCATCCCTACGAACTAAGCTATTACAACCGCTTGGTGGGGGGCATCAAAGGGGCGTACGAGCGCGGCTTTGAGGTCACTTACTTCATGGACGCCATTACGCCGGAGTTTCTTAGATTCCTCAACCGGAGGCTGCCTGCCAACGCAACGATCCATTCCGCGTTCAGCAACTTCATGTTCAAGTATTACCAACAGGAAAAACTTTTGCGGCCGGATATCAAGATCACAGATTCGACGGACTTCGACTATTTCATCTTGCTAAACCGTCGCAGCATGATTTTACCGGAACACGAAGCTTTGCTAGCTACCAATCCTATCTTTGATACTTGGCGATTCGATGGCGTGCCTCTTATCTTCGTTGTAAAGCGAGCGGGATAGGCTAAACGCGCTACCTTTACAGATCCTTACTGGTGCGGGGGTGTATGCTTTGGCTTTTTATACCATCCAAGCGCGGTTCCTAGGATTAGCCCAAAGACGGTCATCAGAGCCACCACGGTTCCGATCCAAAACGACCGGGGCTGGTAGCGAAACTTCACGACGTGCTCCCCCCCGGACAATCGCACCGCCCGAAAAAACAAATTTGCCCGCAATATCTCCCGCTCCACCCCATCCACATAGACCCGCCACCCCGGATAGTACGAGTCTGCCAACACCAACACCCCAGACCCGCTCAGCGACGCCTGCAACGTAACCTCCCGGTTACCATAAGAAACAATGTCTGCCCGCGCGCGAGGACCTTGCGCCGCACCAAGCTCCAACGGCCGCTCCAAAATCACCTGCCTCAGCGGATCAAACCTCTCGCTCGCAAGCTTCCCCAGGGTTTGCACCGCATCCCCCTCCACCACTACCTCTCCCACTACGTAGGCCTTCGGCACTATGCGGTTCAACCGGTATAGCCACGCCGGATACTCCGGGAGATGACGCACCAGCGTCATGTCTCCTTCAGGCATCGGCTGAAGACTGATCAAATACCTGACATTCAGAGCGCCTAGCAAACGGTAAAGCGCAGGCGGTGGTAGATTGCCCGCAACGCCAAGGAAAGTCCGGTAAGGGCGCCGCATGAGCGCATCCAGCTCCTGCATGTAGTCCACTCCGTAGAAAACGCCCGTGTTTGGAAAATACTGCCCGAAAATGAGCGACGTAAACTCAACGAAAGTGACCGGCCGTGGCAACTTGTAATAACTCGGATGAACGTTGGACGGGCCGGGATAGTAGAAGAAGCGGCCGGACTCGCGCGCAGGAGCCTCGAAGATCTTCGGGCTATTCATAGCTACCGATGGTGCTAAAAGAAATTGGTACGGCTGGTGGATCGTCCAGAGGTCGACAAAAACCAGGCCAACCATTACGGCTTGAAAGAACCATGTCTTCAGCTTTCTCTTCTTCCAAAGAGCCAGGATCAGTAGCAGGCCCGCAACGAGCAAAACCTGCCGCTCCAGATAAAAGATGACCCCAGCCGAACTCCGAAGCGTTACTGACGGAGGAGCAGAGGTTACCCAAGATATCAAGCGAACCAGATACGAGGTCTCAAACCGGCAGAAAAGATACAGCCCGACCACGCCGGCAAAGACGAGGCCAAGGACAACGACCGTCCCTCTCGAGGCTTGAGAGTTCCGTTCGAGGAACGCGTATAGGCCCCTCATGGTCGCCCATAAAAGAAGCATGTAGCTCAAAAAGAAAAACTTCTCGGGAAAACGGAAAAGACCGAAAAGCGGAACGTAGCGGAAAAACACCGGATAGACCGGGGTATGGCTTCCCATAGCCAGGGTCAGCGTTACCGCCAAAAGACCCAGGACGAGGCCCCTCTCCTTTCCGTCCGAATAGAGCATCCAGAGGGCAACCCCCAACACGGCGATAGTTCCCATGTAGTGGCTGATAAAAAATGGGATTTCCCGAAGGAAAAAGAGGTGCATACCGCTGAGGAGTTCGGGATCGACCTCCTTGTCGATGAAAAAGAGATTGATCAGGCTCAACGGGTCGAGCGACCATAACGCGCTCTCCCCGTATGGGATCGCGCGATACCCGCGGGATTGGAGAAAGAGTTCCAGAGTGGGCATGACCTGAACCATCGCCACCCCAATGACCAGGACATTCGCTGCTAGGTAAAAAAGAAGAGAACGAACCGGACGGACAGCGCCGAACTCGCTTCCAACCCTCACACCATCGAGAAGAAGAAGCCCCGAATTCATCGCATAAAGCTCGGGAGATCCGCCCAAGAACTGAAGCGCGAGTACCAGAACGAGCATCAGGAAATCGCTCCAGCGCCTCCCGCTGAGAAATCGCTCCCAGAAGAGCACTCCCCACGGAAGCCAGACCGCGCTCTGAAAGTGATTCAGCAGGTTACTCAGCGAAACCACGACGCCGCCAAAGGTAAACAGGAGCGCACCAATGAGGGCCAAGAAGGGTGGGGAATGCCACCGGCGGCACAAGGCGTAGCTCCCCGTGGCGGCAATCAAGTAATGGAAAAGAAACCCGGCTTTGACAGCAGTAAAGAAAGGAAAAACGAGGAAGAAAAGATGCGGCAGGTAAAATACTCCCGACTGGAAGTCTGCCAACAGGGGAAACCCCAGGCCTGTTCTGGGGTCCCACAGAGGTAGTTCCCCGGCCTTGAAACTTTCGGCCAAGGTATACCGCATAGGGTAAAAATAAGGGCCTAAGTCTCGAAAAAATGGCACCTGGTCAGTGAAGATCAACTCGTAGTTAAACGACAGGACCAGAGCGAGGAGCGCGAGAAGGATGAAGTGCTCTCGCCGAGCAGGGCCTTTTCGACCAGGCATGAAAACGTCAAAAAGAGAGTAATAAATAGAAGGGGGGAGGCCACAATCCCTCCCCCCTTGGAATGAACAAGCTCAGCAGTGGACGTCTGGCATTATCCGCACTGCGTTCCGGTTATCAACCCGGTGGCGCTATCAAATATCCAAGTGCCCGTACTAGCGCTACACCCTGCTGTTGCCGTGCCTGTGAGAACAAAGCCACCCACGGTTCCTGCAGCGGTTATGCTGACATTAGCGCTCTGCTTAAAACCGCGGCTCGTGAACATCAGATTGCTCCCGGCTGCCGATCCGTAGGTGTTCTTATCGACAAAGTAGGCCTCCTGCGCCGTACTCAGGTTCTTCACGTTCGACTTAACGTCCGAATCGTAACCCCGCCTGCGGTATGCGGCAAATTGCGGGATAGCAATAGCGGCCAAGATACCAATGATGGCGATAACTACGAGTAACTCAATCAGCGTAAACCCTTCTTCAGCTCGCAGTCGTAATCTATTCATACAATAAAAGCCCCCTTTCTCATTATTCCAAGCCTATGTTTATTAGCTCCTCTTTTCCACTCAGCTCTCTGCCGGCCCGGGCGTGGGTCCCTCATCTCACCTCCTTTACCCCGGTTCCCGACTGCTTTAGAATTCACAACAGGACAAAGCAAGTTCAGTGCCATTTGAAAAACCAGCGGCTGAAGCCAGAATCCGAACAAAAATTCACTTCTACGGTGTCGCGGATTAACAAAAATATTGGAAAAACAGTAGGTTAGGTAATTGGAGAGGACAATGACAATTTTTCGTCATTACCAAAAAACGGAGGGCTACAACCAATTGACAAAAATTAGAGATTAGTCTCCTGACGTAAAAGGTTACTCAGATACTGCCTCGTCTCTGACTTCCTGATCCTTCATATTCAGTAATCCGTATTTCTCAAGCCGGTGCCGAAATGACCTGTAATTGATACCCAGGAGTTCAGCAGCCCTTTTTTGTACACCGTTGGACCTTTTTAGTGCCCCCAAAAGCAAACATTTCTCATGTGTCGCTAATTCGTCATCTAGAGAGACTCCCTTGTTGAAGAATAGATCCGGACCCCCAGGCGCGGTCCGTTCGAAAAGCTTAAATTCCTCCGTGATGGAAACTCCCTTGACATGAGCCGGCAAGTCCTCATCCGTCAAGACGTTCTTATTCGTCACCGCCACAGCGTGTTCCACGATGTTCTCCAACTCACGGATATTTCCTGGATAGGAGTAGTTGATAAGATACATGAGGGCGTCACTAGAGATCTCCTCCACTTCTTTCTTATGAGCGGTGGCATACTTGCGGATAAAATAGTGCGCGAGAGCCGGGACATCCTCTTTGCGGCTACGCAAGGGAGGAAGGGTCATCTGAACGACATTGAGGCGGTAAAAAAGGTCCTCACGGAAACGCCCTTTCTCCATCTCCTTACGGAGATCCTTATTGGTGGCCGAGATAACTCGGACATCGACCTTCACCTGCTTGCTCCCACCAACCGGCGTAAAGGCTTTTTCTTGCAGCACCCGCAAGAGCTTGACTTGAAGATGGAGGGGCAGCTCCCCCACCTCATCGAGAAAGATGCTTCCTTCGTCGGCTTGCTTGAATAGCCCCAGATGGTCAGAGACCGCACCCGTGAAAGCACCCCGGACGTGGCCGAAGAGTTCGCTTTCGATCAGATTCTCAGGAATCGCGCCACAGTTGATAGGAACAAAAGGGCTATCCTTGCGAGGGCCGTTAAAGTGAATGGCGCGAGCGACTAGTTCCTTCCCCGTTCCGCTCTCCCCCGAGATCAGAACATTCGTATTGGTCGCCGCGACCTTTTGGATGAGCTGATAGATTTTATCCACCCCTCCGGACTTGCCGACCACCCCCTCAAACCTAAAACCTTTTTCACCTGGGGCGTCCTTCCCCGGGCTCAATTCATGCTCTCGCGCTCTGCGCAACTCCTCCTCGAAGCGCACCTTCTCTTCGAGCTCTTTTTGCTTGGTCACATCCTCAAAGATCGCGACAAAGCCGATGAGATCTTTGCCCGGGCTATTTAGCGGCGCCAGCGTCAGCCGCAGCTGTTTGTTTTGTCCCTGTGGATCCGCAAAGGGGAATTCGCCTACCATCACTCGGTGCTGCTCTTGGGAAATTTCGAAATTGTAGGTGAGCGCGGGAAAAATCTCCGTGAGCCTCCTTCCGGCAACGGTCACCTCCTGAAGACCCGTGAGCGTTTGAGCCTGGGCATTAAAATAATTGATGTTTCCCTTGAGATCGGTAACCGCTACGCCACTCCCCACGCCTTGGATCAGGGCCTCCTTCAAGGCCTCCAAGTCAGTCGCTTCCCTTTGTTTTTCTCTGAGGAGACGTTCCGCCTCGTAGAGCTTGCGGGCCAGAAAGCCGCTCAAAAAAGCGATAATAAAGAACGCGGGTATGTTGAGCGTCAAGCCCATGACGAGGGGCTGGAAGCTGGAGAACCAGCTCCCGAACAGGCGGTGATGACTCCACACGAGAAGAACCCCATAGAAAAGTGCGGATAAGCCGGCGGTCACGAACGCCCCACGATAAAAGAGCAAGATGGCGCTGTTAACGATGGCCAGGTTATAGAGGAATGGGAACGGGCTCTCGACCCCGCCGGTGAGTGACACAATGCCAGTGATCAACAGGACGTCGAAGTCGATCTGAGCATGGGAAAAGAGGACCAGGCTCTTAATCCAGGGCAAGACCAAGGCGGAGCTTATAGAAATGACATAAGCCGCGATTAGAGGGAACTGGAGCGATCGGAGCAGGGCGGGATCGGCGTCCCCTTTGACAAAAGAAAAGAGGGCCGTGGCGCCCAGGAAAAACGTCAGGATGACTACCCTAAGAAAGAGCAGCCATTTGAGTCTTCGGGTAAGCTCTTTTTTTTCTTCGCTCACGGCTCGGTTTCCCTGTTTTTAAACTCGCGCCCACAGAAGGGGACAGTCCCCTTTCGGAAGGGGGACTGTCCCCTTTTCCTTCTTAGGAGACCAGGGAGCCCAGTTGGAAGATCGGCAGATACATCGAGATGACCAAGCCTCCGAGGATTACCCCCAGGACCACCATGATCAACGGCTCCATGAGCGAGGTTAGATTGGCCACGGAGTTATCCACCTCTTCCTCGTAAAAATCCGCGACCTTTTTGAGCATCGCGTCCAGAGCTCCCGTGTTTTCCCCGATGGCCACCATCTGACAGACCATCGGAGGAAAAATTTTGCTCTCCGTAAGCGGCTCGGCTACCGTCTTTCCCTGGCTGATGCTCACCCGGGCGTCCATGATGGCCTGTTCCACGACCTTGTTCCCGGCGGTCTTCGCCGTGATTGCCAAACCATCGAGAATCGGCACTCCAGAGCTCAATAGGATCGACATGTTCTGAGAGAAGCGCGCCACCGCGACTTTGCGCAGAAGGTCTCCGATGATCGGCATCTTTAGCATGATACCGTCGATAACCATTCTGCCTTGGGATGTCTTGTAATAATAGCGGAGCGCGGCGATGAGGATACCGACTCCGATCGCCATGTAAACGAAATAAGCCCGGAACCAGTTGCTCATATTAATAGTTATCTGCGTCGGGGCCGGGAGGGCCTTGCCCATCCCGCCATAGAGCTCAGCGAAGACGGGAATGACGTAGAGGAGCAAGATCGTGACGACCCCCACGGCCACCACAACGATCGTGCAGGGATAGATCATGGCCCCCTTAACCTTTGATTTGAGCTTGGCAGATTTCTCGATGAACATGGCGATTCGGTTCAGAATGGTATTCAAAACGCCGCCCACCTCCCCGGCCGCAACCATATTCACATAAAGGTCATCGAAGGCCTTGGGATGCTTTTTTAACGCATCCGCCAACGTAAACCCCCCTTCGACGTCCTGCTTGATAACCCGGATAATATTTCTGAAGGCTTTGTTTTCGGATTGCTGGCTTAAGATCTCGAGGCCCTGGACGATGGGAAGCCCCGCATCGATCATTGTGGCGAATTGGCGCGTGAAGTGCATCACGTCGTGAGCTGTCACTTTAACCCCAAACCCGGGGAGGGTGATTTCTTTTTCCAGCCCTTTGCCTTTCTCGCGAACCCGCGTGGGGATCGGTTGGATCCTCTGGCTCCTTAGGCGCGCTAGCACCGCCTGCTGATTTGCCGCCTCCATTTCGCCCTTCAGAACCTTGCCCTGGGCGGTCTTTCCTTCCCATAGAAAAACTGGCATCGTATCCTCCTTGTTAAGCTATGAGGCTAAACTGCTCGATGCTCACGGTTAAGATCCTCCCTCACCCTTTGACCCCGGCCAGCGACGCTCAAATGCCAAGCGAAAAGACCGAGCCGAACCCCTTGTCCGAATCCGTGACCCGCACGGTCTCTTCGATGGTCGTGAGCCCCACTCGTACTTTTTGAAGGGCGCTCATCCTCAGGGTGCTCATTCCGAGCTTCACCGCTTCGCGCTTCAAATCGGCCGCCGACGCCCCCCTGAGAATCAACTCTTTTATCGCCTCATGCATGACCATGACCTCGTAGAGCGCCACGCGGCCCCTATATCCGGTCTGATTGCAGTTCGCGCACCCCTTGCCGTGACGCGGTTGAAAGCCCATGCTCACCTCTGCGGGATCGACCCCGATATTGATCAGGGCCTCCGGGCTAACCTCCGCAGGCTCCTTACAGGCGGCGCATATCTTGCGCACCAACCTCTGCGCTGCGACCAGGTTAACCGAAGAGGTAAGTAGGAAAGGCTCCACCCCCATATTGATCAAGCGATCAATGGTCGAGGGGGCGTCGTTGGTATGGAGGGTACTGAGCACCAGGTGGCCCGTGAGAGCCGCTTTGACACCGATCTGCGCGGTCTCCAAGTCGCGGATTTCGCCCACCATGATAATGTCCGGGTCTTGGCGCAGAAAGGACCTCAGGCAGGCCGCAAAATTGAGCCCTATTTCTTCCCGAACCTGGACCTGATTAATGCCCATGAGGTTATACTCCACCGGATCCTCGGCGGTAGAAATGTTCACATCCGTTTTGTTGAGATCGGAAAGAGCCGAATAAAGCGTGGTCGATTTGCCGCTTCCAGTGGGCCCGGTGATGAGAATCATTCCGTAAGGTTTATGGATCGCGTCTTGGAAGTCTTTGAGGGTTTGCGGATCGAAGCCGAGCTTGGACATGTCCAACTGCAAGTTGGCCTTGTCCAAAAGCCGCATGACGATTTTCTCCCCAAAAAGCGTGGGAAGGACGGAGACCCGGATATCGAGTTCCTGCCCATTGCCCATCTTGAGCTTGATTCGACCGTCCTGCGTCAGCCGCCGCTCCGCAATATCAAGGTTCGCCATGACCTTAAGGCGCGAAATCAAGGGGTTCTTGAGCCGAAGCGGCGGGTTCATGATCTCATGGAGGACCCCGTCCACCCGAAACCGTATACGGAAGATCTTCTCGTACGGCTCAATGTGGATATCGCTGGCGCCACGCTTGGCAGCATCGGCCAATACAGCGTTGACCAGCGTAACCACCGGAGCCTCGTTGGTGGCCTCTTGAAGTTCCTGCAGGTTGATATCTTCCTCGTCGCGGATAACCTCCACTCCCGTCTCGCCAAATTTCCTCAGCACCTCGTCGTAGCTGACCGCGCCAAAGCGCTGCTCCAAGACCTTTTTGATCGCCGACGCCGAGGCCAAGAGCACTCGGACACCATAGCCAGTAATGAACTTAACTTCGTTGATCGCTGCCAGGTTGGTCGGATCGGTCATCGCCACCGTTAAGGTCGAGCCGACTAGCTTCAACGGAATGACCTGATGTTTTTGGATGAGATGGGCGGGAATGAGATTAAATACCGATTCGGTTAGTTCGGAGTTATCGATCTCGACCTTTTGGAAGCCGAATTGCGTGGCAAGAAAGTCGGCAAGCCGCTCCTCAGTGGAAAACCCCAGGCGAATCAGTTCCTGGATAAGGTTGGATCCGTTCTCTCGTTCCTTTCCCAACGCCTCGTTGAGTTGCTCACGGGTGACAATCCCCCCCCGTACCAAGACATCGCCCAAACGTGCTTCCATGAAAGGCTCCGGCAACAAGAACCAACATTATCCTAAAAATGCCCTTTTTTGTCAATTTCCGTTGCTCGGCGCTGGTTACAGCAAAGGCGCCCTTGGACAACTTTTGGAAATAAACACGCTCATTATAAATAACGCAAATTGGCTACCGCCTGCGCTGCAAAACAGCCTGAGCCGCCGCCAACTTAGCAACGGGAACCCGATAAGGTGAGCAGCTTACATAATCCAACCCTATCTCATGACAAAAAGCGACAGACCTGGGGTCGCCTCCGTGCTCCCCGCAGATGCCGACTTCAAGATCTCTCCTCACCTTGCGGCCCCTCTCCATGCCAATGCGCATCAAAGCCCCGACACCGTCTCGGTCGATGCTGACAAACGGATCCTCCGGGAGGAGACCATCAGCAATATAACTGGGCAAAAACTTCCCTGCATCATCGCGCGACAGCCCCATGCAGGTCTGCGTCAAATCATTGGTCCCGAAGGAGAAAAACTCCGCTTCCCGAGCGATATCATCCGCAACCAAACAGGCCCGCGGCAGCTCGATCATGGTCCCAACCAGATAGCGAACCTTCACCCCGTAAGCCTTCATGGTTTCCCGGGCAACCCGCTCCACGATCTCTCTCTGCACATGCAGCTCCTGACGCATTGCCACCAAAGGGATCATCACTTCGGGAAAAGGATTCTTCCCCTCTCGGCGCAGTTCACAGGCTGCCTCAAAAATGGCCCTGGCCTGCATTTCGGTGATCTCCGGGAAAGATATTCCCAGGCGGCAGCCGCGGTGCCCCAGCATGGGATTAAACTCGTGCAAAGCCGTAACCTTATCCCTTAGGGTCTCGACCGGGACCCGCATGACCTGAGCCAACTCTGCGGTCTCCTCCTCACTCTTGGGCAGAAACTCATGCAGGGGCGGGTCCAGGGTCCGAATCGTGACGGGAAGATGCCCCATGATTTCCAAAATACTCTTGAAATCCTCTTTCTGCATCGGCAAGAGCTTGGCCAAGGCCTGCCGACGTCCCTCTTCGCTCTCCGCCAAAATCATTTCCTGCACCGCCCGAATCCGCTCTCCCTCAAAGAACATGTGTTCAGTACGGCACAAGCCAATCCCTTCCGCCCCAAAAGCCAGGGAGATCCGCGCCTGGTCCGGCTGGTCCGAATTGGTGCGAACCCCGAGCTTGCGGGTGGCATCCACCCATTTCATGAGTCTGGCAAATTGCTGGTAGACACGTGAAGCTCTGGGCTCCAGTGTCTTTCCAATCAGCACCTGCAAAACTTCCGAGGGAAAGGTCCGGACATCTCCCTCAATCACCTCCCCGGTCGAGCCGTCCACGGAGATCCGATCGCCCTCTTTTAGGATACGGGATCCCACCGCCATCTGCGATTTCGCGTAGTCGATATGCAGCGCCTCGCAGCCGACCACGCAGATCTTCCCCATCTGCCGCGCGACCAAGGCTGCATGCGAAGTCATGCCTCCACGGGCAGTCAGGATCGCCTGCGCAGCAACCATGCCGCGGATATCCTCCGGGCTGGTTTCAATGCGGCACAGAACGACTCGCTCTCCGCGCTTTCCCCACGCCTCTGCATCTTCGGCCGTGAACACCACCCGGCCGCTGGCCGCGCCGGGGCCAGCCGGCAGACCCTTGGCCAGGACGCGTCCGTCCTTGGTAGCACGCTCTTTATCGGCACTGTCAAAAATCGGACGTAAAAGCTGGTTTAGTTGATCCGGTTCAATCCGCAGCAAGGCTTCTTCCTTGGAGATGATCCGTTCCTCGACCATATCCATCGCGATGCGCACGGCAGCGAAGCCGGTCCGCTTGCCGGCTCTGGTCTGCAGCATCCAGAGCTTGTTTTCCTCGATCGTGAATTCGATATCCTGCATCTCCTTGTAATGGCGCTCCAGGGTCTTACAGACCCGATCAAGCTCCCGGTAGCTTTTCGGCATCACCTGCTCAAGCTCCGCGATCGCCCGAGGGGTACGGGTCCCGGCTACGACATCCTCTCCCTGGGCGTTGACCAGAAACTCGCCGTAGGTACCCTTGTCTCCGGTGGCGGGACTCCGTGTAAACGCGACTCCAGTGGCGCAGTTCTCGCCCATGTTACCAAACACCATGGCCTGGACGTTGGCGGCCGTCCACCAGGTGTGTGGGATGTGATAGTGCTCGCGGTAGGCAATGGCACGGGCGTTGTTCCAGGAACCGAACACTGCGCCGATGGCGCCCCAGAGTTGCTCGTAGGGGTCTGCCGGAAATTCCTTGCCCAATCGTGCCCTTATTTCTGCCTTAAACTCCGCTACGAGCTCCTTCAGGTCCGCGGCGGCGAGATCCGTGTCGAAACGCGCCGCGCGCGCTTTCTTTTTGCGCTCGAGGATGACCTCAAAGGGGTCGCGCTCCCCCTTATCGCTCGGCTTGAGCCCTAGCACCACGTCGCCGTACATCTGGACGAAACGCCGATAGGAGTCATAAGCGAAGCGCGGGTTCTGCGTCCTCGCCACGAGACCCTGAACCGTTTGATCATTGAGTCCAAGATTCAACACCGTGTCCATCATTCCGGGCATGGATTCCCGCGCTCCAGATCGGACCGAGACGAGCAAGGGATTCTCGGAGTCGCCAAATCGCCTTTCCAGAATCTTCTCCACGCGCTTAAGTGCCGTGACGACCTCGCGGTCGAGACCCTTGGGATACTGGCCGCCATGCGCGTAATAATAGGTGCAGACTTCCGTGGTAATCGTGAAGCCCGGTGGTACCGGGGCTCCGATCCGGGTCATCTCGTGAAGCCCCGCGCCCTTCCCGCCCAGAAGTTCTCTCATGCTCGCCTTCCCATCCGCCTTGCCGCCACCAAAGAAGTAGATATGCTTTTTCTGCCTAGCCATTCTTCCCTCCGGGTAAAATTCCTCGATACGACTTCTGAAGACCTTTTTCAATATCTCACGGGCGAAAAGCTCTCAGTCCAAGCAAGTGGTAGCGAGAAACAAAACGGATTTTAGCTCCCGATTGGATTGGAATTGGATGAAGGGAAGGAGAACGGAGCGACCCTCTTTTAGAGCGGCAGAGGAGATGGTCTCATGAGGGGAAAGGAATGCGGCCGCCTTCTGCAGCTCCGCCAGGGCCTCAATGGCCTCGGAGGAGAGGGGGATTGCCTCTTTCCTGAAAGGGAAGCATGTGGCGCAAAGGATGCCACCATCGCGCGCACTAAAGCGCCAAGCGACACTGCCGTCTTTTGTTCGGGCTCTGCCACAGCAACGGCATGACTCCAAACCAGGCTGATAACCAGCCAAGCGGAGCAGCTTGAGTTCGAAAAAGGCGAGAAAGGAGTGAGAAGGCCCCTTCTCTTCCATCCAACCCAGCCCTTCCCTAAGGTGTTCAAATAGAGGCCGGTTCTCCTCACGTTCACCTGCCAGCACGTCTGCAAGCTCCACCAGGTAAGACGCGTAGGCAATTTTTTCTAGACTCGTCGTCAAGTCCTTATGCGGCCGCACCAGATCACAGGAATGAATAAAAGCCAAGCTGCTGAAAGACCGCTCCTGGAAGCGCAACTGGACCAGTGAGAAAGGCTCAAGGCTGTTGACGAACCTCCTACGCGAACGCTTGGCCCCCTTAGCAATGCCGGTCACCTTTCCAAAGTCCGCAGTGAGAAAAGAAACGATCTTATCAGATTCGCCAAAGGGCCAAGAGCGAAGCACGATTGCGGGGGTCACACAAGCGGAACGCATGGCCTCAGAAGGCCCTACAAGGGGCGTTTAACATGTATCCGAAAATCACGCAAGTATTTAAAAATCAACAGGTTTACTAACAGCCAACCTTGACAAAGAGGGACCTGGTGGTTAAACTGAAAACTCATATTTTTTGCGGGATCAGTAAAGAAGATGGACGAAACAGAAAAAAAAGGCAACGGCAAAATCTCCTCCGAACAATTCGTCTCTGAAGGCGAAGCGGGCGGGGAGGAGTCCTCGGTTTCCGAATTAGAGACGTTGCACCAGCAGCTAGCGGCGAAGGAGCTTGAGGCCAAAGAAAATTACGACCGCTATCTGCGCCAGGTGGCGGAGCTAGAAAACTTTAGAAAGCGTATGGCGCGTGAGCAGGCGGAGGCGATCCGCTACGCTAACGAAAACCTGATGCGAGACCTGCTGCCCGCCTTGGACAACCTAGAACGAGCCGTCGAGCATGCCAAAGGCGGACAAAATGGAAATCCCATCCTGGAAGGGATCGAGATGGTTCTCAGGGGCCTTCTCGAAGCGCTCAGTAGCCACGGCCTTACCCAACATTCTGCCCTCGGGGAGGTCTTTGATCCGGGAAAACACGAAGCGATGGCACAGGTTGAGACACCCAATCGCCCGCCAAACACCGTTGTAGAAGAGCACCATAGGGGATACTATCTTTTCGATCGGCTCCTTCGTCCTGCCCTCGTTAGCGTGGCTAAGTTGCCTGAAACTAAGGAGAAGAAAAGCCCCGAGGAGTGAGGTTGAAAAACGGGGTCGGGATGATTAAATACGTTACATTCTGCCCTTAAAAATAGTTTGTTAGGACAGCATTCTGCTAAGGAGAAGAAGAGATGGCAAAGGTTATAGGAATTGACCTGGGAACGACTAATTCCTGCGTGGCGATCATGGAGGGAGGAGAGCCCAAAGTGATTGCCAATGTCGAAGGAGGCCGTACGACGCCTTCCGTTGTCGCTTTCTCTGAAAGCGGAGAACGATTGGTGGGACAGATCGCTAAGCGACAGGCCATCACAAATCCGGAAAATACCATCTTTTCGATCAAGCGTCTCATGGGCCGCCGGTATGAAGACCCCGAAGTGAAAAAGGCGACCAAGGTGCTACCGTATAAGGTTGTCGGAGCAGAGAACGGCGATGCCTGGGTGGAAAGTCGAGGTAAGAAATACAGTCCACCGGAGATCTCCGCCTTCATCCTGCAGAAGATGAAGCAGACCGCCGATGAGTATCTAGGCGAAAAGGTGACCGACGCGGTTGTCACAGTTCCCGCCTATTTTAACGACTCCCAACGCCAGGCTACGAAGGACGCTGGCCGGGTGGCCGGTTTGAACGTGCTCCGCATCATCAATGAGCCCACGGCCGCCTCGCTGGCCTACGGCCTGGATAAGAAAAAAGATGAGAAGATCGCCGTATTTGACCTCGGCGGAGGGACGTTTGACATCTCGATCCTGGAAGTCGGCGACGGCGTATTCGAAGTCAAGTCGACCAACGGCGACACCTTCCTCGGCGGCGACGACTTCGACCAGCGGATCATCGATTATCTGGCAGATGAGTTCAAGAAGGACCAGGGGATCGATCTGCGTAAAGACCGCATGGCTCTACAGCGTCTGAAAGAAGCGGGGGAAAAGGCCAAATGCGAGCTGTCCTCCTCGCTGGAGACGGATATCAACCTTCCCTTCATCACCGCGGACCAGCACGGGCCAAAGCACCTCAACATGAAATTGACCCGGTCCAAACTGGAAGCGCTGTGCGCCGAGCTGATCGACCGCACCGAAGCACCATGCCGCCAGGCACTCAAAGACGCGGGATTGACTCCGGCGGATATCGATGAGGTCGTCCTTGTCGGAGGGATGATTCGGATGCCCGCGGTCCAGGAAAGGGTGAAAAAGATCTTTGGAAAGGATCCGCACAAAGGGGTCAATCCGGATGAGGTGGTGGCGGTGGGCGCCGCCATTCAGGGGGCGGTGCTCAAGGGCGAAGTCAAAGACATCCTGCTTCTGGATGTCACCCCGCTTTCCTTGGGCATTGAGACCTTGGGGGGTGTGTTTACCAAGCTGATCGAGCGGAACACCACGATCCCCACCCGTAAGAGCCAGACCTTCTCCACTGCAGCTGACAATCAGACCGCTGTCTCTATCCGCGTTTTCCAGGGTGAGAGGGAGATGGCCGCGAACAACAAGCTGCTCGGGCAATTCGATCTCGTGGGAATTCCTCCTGCGCCCAGAGGTATACCGCAGGTCGAGGTAACTTTTGATATCGACGCGAACGGGATTGCGCATGTGTCGGCCAAGGATCTGGGAACCGGGAGAGAGCAGTCGATCAAGATCACGGCCTCAAGCGGCCTCACGGAGGACGAGATCAAGGGCATGGTCAGGGACGCCGAGGCCCATGCGGCTGAAGACCACCAACGCAAGGAGGTCGTGGAAGCCCGCAACCAGCTGGATTCGCTGATTTACTCTACGGAAAAATCTCTCAAAGAGTACGCTGGAGAGGTGGAGGCCGGCGTCAAGGAGAACATTGAGGCGGCACTGCAAAAGGCCAAGCAAGCAATGGAAAGCCAGGAGGCCCAGACCATCCGCTCCGCCGTGGATGAGCTGACCCGTTCCTCCCACAAGCTGGCCGAGGCGATGTACGCGAAGGCGTCCCAGAAAGCGGCCTCGACCGGGCAGGAATCGACGTCCCAGGCTGCAGAGGAGGGAGGCAAGAAGAAGGAGGATGTGGTGGATGCCGATTTCGAGGAGGTCAAGGATTAAGCCATCACAAGGAGCAGCGAGATTCCATATTTCACAGCATAGAAGCCCCTGCTCCCCCGCGAATCGTGGAGAGGGGCTTTCTTGTTATTATGAGGTTCACGGTTGAACGGGAAAAGAGATTACTACGAAGTCCTAGGCGTGAACCGGGGCACCAGCGAAGAAGAAATCAAGAAGGCTTACCGCAAGCTGGCGCTGAAGTACCATCCTGACCGCAATCCGGGAAATAAGGACGCAGAGGAGCGGTTTAAGGAACTCTCCGAAGCCTACCAAGTCCTCACGGATCCTGAGAAAAGAGCGCAATACGATCAGTTTGGCCACGCGGCGTTTGGAGACGGCGGACCGTTCCGCGGCGGTTTTGACTTCACCTCCGGCTTTGAAGACATTTTCGGCGACATTTTCGGTGAGTTCTTTGGCACCGGGACCGGTCGACGGCGGGGTCGCGTCAGGGGCGATGACCTGCGCTATAACCTCGACATCACCTTCGAGGAGGCAGTTTTTGGAACGGAGAAGAAAATCAAAGTTCCGCGACAGGGGCCCTGCGACACCTGCCACGGAAGCGGATGCAAACCCGGCACGTCGCCGCGGACTTGCCCGACCTGCAGGGGAAGAGGTCAGGTTAGTTTTCAGCAGGGTTTCTTCAATGTTTCTCGGACCTGCACCCAATGCCGAGGGGAAGGGACCATCATCAGCGATGCGTGCGGTTCCTGCAACGGCCAAGGCCGAGTCCGAAAGTTCCACAGCCTCAGCGTCAAGATTCCCCCCGGCGTGGATACCGGCTCACGCCTCAAGCTCAGGGGCGAAGGTGAGAGCGGGATTTCGGGGGGCCCCGGGGGAGATCTCTACGTCGTCATTCAGGCCGAGCCGCACCCGCTCTTCGTGCGGGATGGCCTGGATATCATCTGCGAGATACCGATCGGCTTTGTCCAGGCCGCTCTGGGAGTCGAAATCGATGTGCCCACGCTGGAGGGGAAAGTGAAAATGAAGATTCCCCCCGGCACACAATCAGGCAAGGTTTTCCGCCTGAAAAGTAAAGGCGTCAGAGATGTTCATGGGTATCATCAGGGAGACCAGCTCGTCCGCGTGATGGTCGAGACTCCCACTCATCTAACTGGGCGCCAGAAGGAGCTGTTGAAGGAGTTCGCAGCACTCGGGGGAGAAGAAGTCCACCCCCTGTCAAAAGGGTTTTTTGAAAAAGTCAGGCAGATCTTTGGCTGATCCGTTTCGCAACCAGGGGCAGCCTGCGCTCCGCTCTTCGAACCGATTGGGATCTTTCTCCAGATCGCGTATCCTCGAAAAGTCTGGTTGACGTCCAGACTCAATAGGCTTAGTTTCTCCTTAATGAAGATGGGAGGCTTATGAGCGAGACCCAATGGAATGTCGATCCTCAGGAAGGCAAGGCATCTCAGGTCGAGGTCCCTGACCTGATTCCGCTCCTTCCCGTTCGCGATATCGTCATCTACCCTTACATGATGCTTCCGCTCTTCGTGGGCCGGGACATCTCGATCCGGGCGGTGGAAGAAGCTCTTTCCCGAGAGCGCCTTATCTTCCTGGTGGCGCAGAAAAATTCAGCCGAAGACAATCCTAAACCTGACGATATCTACCGGGTCGGAACCGTAGCGTCCATCATGCGCATGCTTAAGCTCGCGGACGGCCGGGTGAAGGTCCTCGTGCAGGGCCTCTCCAAAGGTGAAATACAAAACTACGTTCGTGAGCGGCCGTTTTACGAGGTCAAAATCGGCAAGGTAACCGAACCCCCCTTACAGGAGGTTTCCATAGAGGTCGAAGCCTTGACGCGCAGCGTCAAGGAAAAGATCGAGCAGATCCTGAATCTCAAAAACCTGCCACCGGAGATCGTAATGGTGACCGATAACATCAGCGATCCCGGTGTGCTCGCCGACCTCGTCGCCTCAAACCTGCGCCTCAAAATCGAGGAGAGCCAGGGCATCCTCGAGATTTTCGACCCCGTGGCGCGCCTAAAAAAAGTCAACGAGCTTCTGAGCCGCGAACTGGAACTCTCGGCGATGCAGGCCCGTATCCAAAATCAGGCCAAAGAAGAGATGAGCAAGACGCAGCGGGATTATTTCTTG
Source organism: Deltaproteobacteria bacterium (assembly GCA_016193385.1). The sequence goes on along the minus strand of JACPSF010000373.1, from coordinate 10,188 downwards.
CGCGAGCAGCTTAAGCAAATCCAGCAAGAACTGGGCGAGGGAGACGAGCGAACTGAGGAGATCCACGAGCTTAAGAAACTGATCGAAAAGGCCAAGATGCCCCTCGAGGTGAAACGGGAGGCGGAAAAGCAGCTGAAGCGGCTGGAACAGATGCACCCCGAGTCCTCGGAGGCGTCCCTGGTCCGTACTTACATGGATTGGCTCGTCGAGCTTCCGTGGAGCAAAAAGACGAAAGACAAACTGAACATCCAAAAGGCCAAGCAAGTTCTCGACGAAGATCATTACAACCTGGAAAAAGTCAAGGTGAGAATCCTGGAATACCTAGCCGTCAACAAGCTCAAGCGGAAGATCAAGGGCCCCATCCTCTGCTTCGTGGGACCACCGGGTGTCGGCAAGACCTCCTTAGGCAAATCGATAGCTCGCGCGCTCGGCAGGAACTTTGTTCGGGTCTCTCTCGGTGGGATCCGGGATGAGGCAGAGATCCGCGGACACAGGCGGACCTATGTGGGGGCCTTGCCTGGCAGAATCATCCAAGGCGTCAAACAAGCCGGCTCGAACAACCCCGTATTCATGCTGGACGAAATCGACAAAGTCGGGACCGACTTCCGCGGGGACCCTTCGGCCGCGCTCCTAGAGGTCCTGGATCCGGAGCAGAACCATGCCTTCAGCGACCATTACCTGAATTTGCCGTTTGATCTCTCCAATGCCCTCTTCATCTGCACGGCCAACCTGCTGGACCCGGTACCGCCGGCGCTCGCCGATCGGATGGAGGTTATTCAGCTCTCGGGTTACACCAACGAGGAGAAACAGGAGATTGCGCGCAGGTTCCTGATCCCTCGCCAGCTCGAGGACAACGGGATTTCCACCAAGCATTTGGAGATCTCGGATGATGCGCTGCTGCGCATTATCTCCCAGTACACCAAAGAGGCGGGGTTAAGAAATGTGGAGCGGGAGATCGCCTCGATCTGCCGTAAAGTTGCGCGCAAGTTGGCTGAGGGAAAAAAAGACCTAACCCGGGTGACGCGAGCGAACCTCCACCTGTTCCTGGGACCACCCAAATTTTTGCCGGACACGGAGCAGGAACAGCACGAAGTCGGGGTTGCCACCGGCCTGGCCTGGACCAGCACGGGCGGAGAAGTTCTCTATATCGAGGCCTCGCTGTCCAAGGGCCGGGGGAATCTGACCCTGACCGGGCAGCTAGGCGACGTGATGAAGGAATCCGCCCAGGCAGCGGTGAGCTACGCTCGCTCCCATGCCAGAGAGCTAGGCATCGACGAGGATTTTTACCAAAAGCTCGACATTCATATCCATGTCCCGGCGGGGGCGATTCCCAAGGACGGACCCTCGGCGGGCATCACGATGGCGACCGCCCTGACCTCCGCGCTCACCAAACGGCGAGTCAGCCGGGACGTCGCGATGACCGGAGAGATCACCCTGCGGGGAAGGGTCTTACCGGTCGGTGGGTTGAAAGAAAAATGCCTCGCTGCCTTCCGCGCAGGAATCCGGACAATCATCGTTCCGGAAAAAAACCAGAAGGACCTCGATGAGATTCCCAAGCACCTGCGGCGCAAATTGAAGGTCACCCTGGCCAACAACATGGGCGAGGTTCTCAAGGAAGCGTTGCTCGACAGGACCGCCCGGAAAGGTTCCACTCAGTCCCTGATCGCGCCTAAAAAACCAAAAGGTACGAAGGGCAAACGCTGGAAGAAAGAGAAGCCGTTAGAAAGGGGCGGCCGGGAAAAATCGATTCCGCTTAGGGCCTGATGCGGTTAAGACAGTTAGGGGAGTTCGGTCTGATCGAGAGGATCCGCAAGGCCACCTCACCGGGTCCCGGGGTGCGCTTAGGAATCGGAGACGATGCTGCTTGGGTAGAGTGCCCAAAGCGTTCCCTCCTCATTACCGCAGACCTGCTGCTCGAGGGCGTTCACTTCAATCTGAAATGGTGCTCATTCTACGGGCTGGGCTATAAGACCCTTGCGGTAAACTTGAGCGATCTGGCGGCGATGGGAGGAAGTCCCGCTTACCTGATCCTTTCCTTAGGAATTCCTGTTGACTTTAAGGTCAAGGATATAGAAGAATTTTACCGGGGAATTCGCGCTCTGGCATCCGACACCGGCGTCGCTCTAATCGGCGGGGATACAAGCGCCGCCGAGCGCTTCCTCATCAGTGCAACCCTGGTGGGGTACGCCCCTTATGGAGTGGTTAGACGAAGTGGCGGCAGAATCGGCGATGACCTTTATGTCACTGGCACACTCGGAGACTCTGCTCTCGGACTTGAACTTCTGAAGAGAAAAAGACAAAAAGCCAAGCGCCGTGGGATTGCCCATCTTCTCTCCCGCCATCACTTTCCGACGGCCCGTCTCAAGGCCGGCGCCCTGCTAGCCCGAGAAAGACTAGCCAAAGCCATGATTGACGTGAGCGACGGACTGCTTCAGGATCTTGGCCACATCTGCAAAGCCAGCGGTGTTGGCGCCGTCGTCTGGCAGGACGCGTTACCCCTTTCACCCGCTTATCGAAATTGGGTCGGCTCCAAGGGTTCCTTTTATGCCCTGACGGGCGGGGAGGACTATGAACTTCTTTTCTGCCTGCGGCGCCGGGATCGCCCACGCCTAGGGAAAATCCAAAAGAGGCTAGGCGTCCCCATCGCTCGGATCGGGGAGTGCGTGCCCCCCGGCGAAGGCATCAAAGTGGTCAATGGCAGAGGAGAGCCCGTTTCCGTTCCCGTAGCCGGCCACGACCACTTCAAACCCGGAAGCTAATCGTCGATTCGCACAGGTCCAAGAATCAGAAAGATGAATGCTGACGCGCTGGCGGAACTGTTAGAAAAGGTCAGGCAGGGTAAGGTGACCGTCGAACGGGCCCTAGAACGGCTCCGTCACCTACCGTTCGAAGATCTCGGTTTCGCCAAGGTAGACCATCACCGGGCGCTCAGGCAGGGATTCCCCGAGGTCATCATGGGAGAGGGAAAGAGCGCTCCCAAGATCGCAGCGATTGCCCAGGCGCTGCGGCGCCGACGCGCCAACGTTCTCATCACCCGCCTTTCCCCCGAAAAGATGGCGAGCCTAAAACGCCAAATCAAGGGACTCCATTATCATCCGCAAGCCCGCGCCGCAACCTGGACTCCAACCGCCATCCGGGTAAGGGGGAGAGGCCCAATTCTGGTGATCTGTGCGGGGACCTCCGATATCCCCATAGCCGAAGAGGCCGCTCTGACGGGTGAGGTGATGGGGAACCGGGTGGAACGCCTTTTCGATGTCGGCGTGGCCGGCATCCACCGCCTTTTGGAGAACCGGGAGCGGCTCTTTTCCGCCTCGGTCTTAGTCGTCGTTGCCGGCATGGAGGGCGCGTTGCCAAGCGTGGTTGCAGGTATGGTAAACAAGCCGGTCATCGCCGTTCCCACGAGCGTCGGCTACGGCGCTAGCTTTCAGGGGGTGGCTGCGCTGCTGGGCATGCTCAACTCATGCGTCGCCGGCGTCACCGTTGTCAACATCGACAACGGCTTTGGAGCGGGCTTTGCCGCAAGCCTCATCAATCAGCTATAAAATCATTGCGAATCCCGAGGCAGTCCATGGTGGATCTAAAGAAATATCGGATTTTGAGCCGTTCGTCAGACTTACTCATTAAGGTCTTTGGCGGGACGCAGGCGGAGCTGTTCGCCAACTCGGCCTTTGCGCTCTTTGACCTAATCACGGACATCGAAACGATCGAGGTACGTGAGCGCCTGCCCTTGGAGGTGGAAGGGGTCAACCGCGACGACCTGTTGGTGAACTGGATGCGCGAACTCCTCTACCTCTACCAGGGGAGCGGATACCTGCTCAAGGAAGTCCGAGTTCACGAGGCCAGAGAAGACTACGTCCGCGGAGAGGTGTGCGGGGAAAAGTTTGATCCCGACCGTCACGAGATCCAGCGCGACATCCGCGCGGTGGCCTATCACCAAAGTCGGATGGATAAGACCGGAGATCAGTGGACTGCCCAGGTGAACTTCGAGTTGTGAGCAACGTCTCCCCACCGATGCAGAGCGAATACGAGGGTACAGCCCTGATCGCTGACCCCATCCATCGCTATATCCAGTTCACCGTACCGGAGAAGCGAGGTGAGATCACGGAGAAGCACATCATCGACTCCCCGTGGGTGCAAAGGCTCCGCTACATCTACCAGCTGCAGAGCGCGCGTTGGGTCTACCCTTCGGCGGAGCACAGCCGCTTTCAACACTCCCTGGGGGCCATGCACCTCGCCGGAGAGTTCGCCAAGCATCTCTACCCGTCGCTCTACGGGGTGTTGGGAGACGAGTGCCCGTCCGCACCGTTCATCGAAGAGACCATGAGGCTCACCGGGCTCTTGCACGATCTCGGACACGGTCCCTTTGGGCACTTCTTCGACGACAACTTTCTGCACGAGTTCAAAATTACCCACGAGGATCTGGGTCAGGCGATCATCCGCGAAAAGCTCGGCGACTTGATCCGCCAGATCCGTCGCGGCCCGAGCGGCCCCTTCGCTCCCGGCGAGGAGTTGCAGCCGGACGACATCGCCTTTCCGATCAAGAAGGACGGCGGGGAAGACGCGACCAAACCGCGCTGGCTGAAGTTCCTGCAGCCCTTGACCAGCGGGATTTTCACGTTCGACAACCTCGACTACGTTTCGCGGGACTCCTACATGTGCGGCGTCGCCGTCGGTCCCGTTGACCGCGAGCGGCTCATCCACTACACGTTTTTCTCTCCCAAGGGCCTGACCCTACACAAAGCCGGCAACGCGGCCCTGACCATGTTCCTCAACGCCCGGCTCTATCTTTACACCAATGTCTATTATCACCGGACCACGCGGGCCATCGACCTCCATCTGAGGGAGATCTTTCCTGAGACGATGCGGCTGATCTTTCCCGGCAACCCGCTCGACCACATGGAGGACTATCTGCGCCTCACCGACTGGTCCCTCTTGGAGGAGGTCTCCCGCTGGCGCCGCAGCGCTAAAAACAAAACGCTGGCCCGGGAGTGGGGGAGAATTTTGGATCGAGACATCAAATGGAAGATGGCATACGATCGGACCCTATCCTTGAATGAACTCCGCTTCGGCGTGGCCCTGATCCAGGACGCGGATTGGGAAAGACGCATCCGATCCGCCCTCCCGGCCTCCGCAGAGGGTCTGGTCTTCCGGGTGGACCTGGCAACCCAGGATCCCCGCCCCGAAAGCCCGTTTGCGATGGGAAAAAAACAGATTTATATCTACGACCCCTCCACGGGAGAGGTCGCCACGGAGTCCCTCTCAGAACTCTTCGAATTCATTCCATCCAAGGTGGTCCAGTTCCGGGTCTTCGCCTTGGACCATCAAAACGACCACCTCCTATCCCGGGTGGCGGAAGAGACTCTGAGGGGGAGCCCTTCCTCGGTCAAGACGAGCGTTTGACAGGTCGGTGCACAGATTTACGGATATGAGAAGAGTGGGCGCAATCTGGCGTGCTTGGTTCCCCAAGTTCATCCTTTGGCTTCTCCTCGCGAGAGCGCCCTTCGCGCTGGCAGAGGAATGGAGCCAGGCCTACATCAGCACCCTCCCCGATGCTGCATTTGCCGCGATTGAAACGGCTAAGGACGGAAAAAAATTGCGCCATCTTCCCCACCACGATCACACCGGAGCGCTCGACATCCCGCACCTGAAAAGCGCGCGGGCCCGCCTTAAACAAGTGAAATGGAAAGACCCCGCCAACGCGGACAACGCCAGGCTCCATCTCGAACAGCACTGGAGGGAGCATAAAGAGAGGATGCCAAAGGCTCGGGGTGCAGAGCGGTGAGGGGTGCCGTTGGAAGGTTGTCCTGACGGCATATGGCAGTGAGAGAGAAAGCGGTAGATAACGGCATGCGTAAGGATCTGCCCGAGTATAGGTCGGACTGAGGACGGGATCTCGATTCTCTATCAGATGGATTGGTTCATCTGAGGGGATCGGACCCCGCCTGCAGATCGAGGCTCACGTTGACATAACGCGTCGTGATCGGATACTCTCCCGCCTAAAAACAGGGGTACGGGGCCAGTTCGCTTTCTCCGATGGCTGTTGTAAGCTCTCAAACGCGGACCGGGACGGGGTCGTCACGGGTAATTTTGAGTTCTCGTCGGCTCACCCCCTCAAAAGGAAATTGCTATTTATTATTATTCTGCCCCTCGCCTTTGCCGGCCCGGAACCCTTGGAACGGGAGGTTCAAATCACTTTATGGACAAAGCTAGTCTGTACCCAGAGGTCATACCACCTTACGGAGGTAAGCTAATTAATTTGCTTGTTGATGGACAGGAACAGGCTGAACTCATACGGAAAGCAAGTCATCTTCCATCTATTCAGTTATCTTCCCGTTCGCTCTGCGATATCGAGCTTCTGGCTAGCGGTGCCTTTTCCCCTCTTGACCGGTTTATGGGCAAAGCTGATTACACTCAAGTTTTGCAAGAAATGCGACTAGCGGATGGAACGCTGTTTCCTATTCCGATCACCTTGCCTATAGCAGTCTATCCCGATCAGCTTGGAAGAGAAATCGCTCTCCGGAGCCCGAACAACGAGCTAATCGCTGTTATGGTCGTTGATGAAGTTTTCGAGTGGGACTACACCCTTGAGACACTCCAAGTGTTCGGAACCACGGATGTCCGCCATCCTCTGGTGGCAGAGATGGCCTCGTGGGCCAAGTTGTATGTGTCCGGACCTCTAAAGGTACTGAACTTACCTAAGCACCATGATTTTCCTGAGCTTCGCCGGACTCCGGAAGAGGTTCGTAAAGCACTGCGGGCAATGGGATATGCAAATGTGGTTGCGTTCCAGACGCGAAACCCAATCCATCGGGCCCATGAGGAACTAACCAAGCGTGCCGCTGACCAGGTACGGGGAGCCCTGTTAATCCACCCCGTAGTAGGTCTCACTAAACCGGGGGATATTGATCATTACACGCGCGTTAGAGCTTACAAAGTCTTAGTGGAAAAGTACTACGAGAGGAGCCGGACCAGTCTCAGTCTACTACCTCTGGCTATGCGCATGGCAGGGCCTCGGGAGGCAATCTGGCATGCCATTATCCGGCGGAACTATGGCGCCAACCACTTTATCGTTGGCCGGGATCATGCGGGACCGGGAAAAGATTCTAAGGGCCAACCGTTTTACGAGCCTTACGATGCGCAGATGTTGATGGAGAAGTTTGAACACGAGATCGGCGTGAAAATGGTTCCCTTCAAGGAGCTTGTTTATTTACCTGACGAAGATCGTTACGAGGAAAGTGACCGAATTCCTAAGGGGACTCGGATCGCTTCGATCTCTGGAACCGAGGTTCGCGTCGATTATCTTGGCAATGGCAAGAGGTTGCCGGAATGGTTCACGCGTCCTGAGATCGCCGCTATCCTATCTAAAGTCTCCCCACCCGGCCATCAGAGGGGCTTTTGTGTCTGGTTTACCGGCCTTAGCGGAGCGGGTAAGTCCACTATCGCTGACATCCTCGCGATATTGCTGATGCAACACGGTAAGCAAGCAACGCTGCTGGACGGGGACGTTGTTCGCACGCATCTTTCCAAGGGCTTGGGCTTCAGTAAAGACGACAGAGACGTAAACATCCGGCGGATTGGCTTTGTCGCGTCGGAGATAGTTCGTCATCACGGTGTCGCCATCTGCGCAGCGGTGAGTCCCTACCGTGCGACGCGTAACGAATGTCGGTCCATGGTGGGAGAAGATCGTTTTATTGAGATATTCGTGGATACTCCTCTGGAAATCTGCGAACAGCGCGATACAAAAGGCATGTATGCCAAAGCGCGTCGGGGAGAAATCAAGAGTTTTACAGGCGTGGATGACCCGTACGAGCCCCCGGCCAACCCGGAGATACGAATAACCACTACGGATTGTTTGGCCGAAGACAATGCAGATCGGATTATTCGCTATTTGATCGATAAGGGGTTTTTATTGGATGAAGTTGACGAAAGGAACTATCTATAGAGGTTTATTACTTTACGCGGTCATGAAAGACGAGATGGAACAACTACGTAAAGCGATGCAAAGAGCGGGCAAAAGTGTCCTTCAGTCCATCACAAACGACCTTAACACAAAGTGTAAGGCGAACGGGGATCTCGTGACCAGAATCGATTTTGAGGTCAACCGTATCTTAACAGAATGTCTGATGAAGAACTTTCCGGAGGATGGCTGGCTTTCCGAGGAGACCCTCGATAGCCGCGACCGTCTGAAGAAGAAACGGGTCTGGATTGTAGATCCGATAGATGGAACTAAAGAACTCGTGGGTGGCATTCCGGAATTTGCTATTTCGGTCGCTCTAGTGCAGGACCAGCGTCCTGTTATGGCGGCAGTGTATAACCCGATTACGGATGAGCTTTTCACGGCTAGTCGTGGCGAGGGAATTTGGTTGAATGGAGAGCCGAGTCGATCTGGACGTTTGGTCGGCGAACGTTTGGTGATTTTAGCAAGCCGGTCGGAGTTTAAAAACGGCAAATTTAAACCCTTCGAGCGCTATGCAGAGGTCCGAGCGGTGGGATCCATTGCCTACAAGCTCGCCCTTGTCGCCACGGGTAAGGCGGATGCGACTTTTAGCCTCGGACCCAAGAATGAGTGGGACATTGCCGCAGGAGTGCTTTTAGTGGAGGAGTCGGGTGGAAGGGCAACCGACAAAGAAGGGATATCTTTCCTTTTTAATCGAGCTACTACCCTAGTCAATGGAATTGTGGCAGCTAGGGCTGACGCTTATGCAAGAGTCCAAACTCTGATTCATGATTGCTCTAAATGAGAAACCGTTGAGCTTAGTCCTGATCTCTGCTGGAGTGATGCTCGTCATTCGATGTCAATCTGCTCCAGGAAAGTTGAGCCTGAATGACTGCAATCTCCATCAAGTAAAGCGGACCGGGACGGGGTCGTCACGGGTAATTCTGAGTTCTCGGTGGCTGGCCCCTCAAAACAAAATTTCTATCACTAACCCATGAAGCAAAAGATCCTCGTTTCAGTAGTGGGTACGTTCATCTTTGCCTCTTTCTATCTAGCCGAGGCTCAGACGCCGAAGGCCATGCCACGGATAGGGTTCATATTCTCGACGGGCGCTCCTGGAATTCCCTCACTCCACTCAGCCCTGTTCAACGCATTCCGGCAAGGGTTGCGCGATCTCGGTTACGTGGAGGGAAAGAACGTCCTGATCGAACGCCGCTATGCGGAGGGCAGGCTGGATCGGATGCCTGCGTTCGTGCGCGAGTTCGTACAGCAGGAAGTCGATGTCATCATGGGGGTTAATAATGTGGTGATTCGTGCCGCTAGAGACGCAACCAAAACGATCCCTATTGTTATGTTGAGTTCTATCGATCCTGTTGCCGCCGGTTATGTGGAGAGCTTCGCTCATCCTGGGGGGAATATAACTGGGCTTGCCTGGCTGAGTCGCGACTTAAGCGCGAAGCGCGTGGAGCTGCTTAAAGAGCTGCTGCCAAAGATGTCGCGAGTCGGTGTTCTTTGGGATGCGGACGGCCCTGGACCGGCGATCGCTTTTAAAGAGTATAACGCGGCGGCGCAGGCTTTTAAATTGGATCTGCGCTCTCTTGAAGTACGCGGGCCGACTCCTGATTTGCCCGGAGCTTTTCGAGTTGCCAAAACGGCACGTCTGGATGCGCTGATCGTGGTCGCGAATCCTCTGATGGGTCAGCGCGCAAAACAAGTTTTCGAGCTCGCGACAAAAAATCGCCTCCCCTCAATGACCGAGGAAGGCCGATACGTAGAGGTCGGCGGTCTGATGTCCTACGGAGCGAACTTAGCCGATTTATATCGGCGCGCCGCCGGCTACGTTGTCGACATCCTGAAGGGCGCAAAACCCGGTGATCTGCCGCTGACGCCGCCGACAAAATTCGAGATTTTCATCAACCTAAAGACCGCGCACCAACTTGGTCTTGTGATACCAAAGCACGTGCTCGTCCGGGCGAACAGGGTGATTAAGTAGCCTGGGGCATATCTACGAGGAAGGGGTCAAATCTTTTGTTGACAAGCTTGCCAGATGCTCGCCACCCGTTCACGAAACTTCGAATCCGACTCCATCCTCGACGCGACTCCATGACAGGCCCAACCCACCGCCCCATAGCTCCCTGTCCCAAACCGTTCCGCGATCTCCCGTAGCCTCAAATCGCACAGCTCTTTCACCAAGTACATCCCCACTTTCCTGGCCTCGTTGTCTTCCCCTCGCTTCCCCTTCATTAGATCCC
>JACPSF010000028.1 GCA_016193385.1 Deltaproteobacteria bacterium | reverse complement strand
CTCTGGGGTTTTAGCTGGGCGATAGCGGTTGGCATCCCGGTCGGAGTTCTGATGGGATGGAGGAGGCGGGCTGAGTACACGCTTGACCCGTTTCTGACAGCCCTTTACGCGAGCCCCCTCATCGCCCTGGCCCCTTTAATCATCGTCGTCTTTGGCGTGGGCCTGGTCGCGAAGTCCGTCCTGGTCTTTCTCCTTGCCGTGTTCCCTTTCATATTCAACGCCTTTGCAGGAGTGAGATCCACGGACAGGCTGCTTATCAACGTCGTCAGATCCTTCGGCGGCAAAGAACGAGACCTCTATTTCAAGGTTATATTGCCGAGCACGTTGCCTTACCTCATTGCAGGCTCAAGAATCGCGCTCGGTCGAGGATTGGTCGGCGTCATCGTGGGAGAATTCTTTGCCGCTTCAGAAGGTATTGGCTTCGCGATTGCGCGATTCGGCGACACCTACCAACTGCCTGAGATGTTCGCGGGGATATCCGTGCTGATGATCATCGCGGTGGTGGTCACGGAAGGCATGAGGAAACTGGAGGCCGTACTGGCACCGTGGAGGATCGGACAGGAGGCGCGATGACTCGCCTGGTCCAAATCTATACGGAGAGAGAGCACCAGATTCTAGGGGGAGGCTTCATCCTGCTCCTCATCATAGCCTGGGAGTCTGTGCCGCATCTGGTAACGCTGCCCAGAGCGTTGTCGCTCTTTTTCACCACTCCTTCGAAAGTCTCGGAAACATTCTACGAACTCGTGGTTCAGAATGAATTCCAGACTCACTTTGTCGTCAGCGCCGTAGAATTTCTCCTCGGCTTAGGCTTGGCCATCCTCGCCGGCCTTCCTCTGGGTCTCATCATGGGCAGATCCGCCGTGGCGGATGCCATGTTCGATCCCTACGTGACGGCCCTCAACGCCACGCCCAGGATCGTTTTCCTGCCCCTCCTGATTCTCTGGTTGGGCCTCGGGATCTGGTCGAAAGTGATGATTGTGTTTATCGGGGCTTTGTTCCCCTTGCTCATCAACACCTACGAAGGAGTTAAGAACGTGGACAGAGTCCTGGTGAACGTCGTTCGCTCTTTTGGCGCAAACGAGTGGCAAGTGATGAAGATGGTCGTGCTCCCCAATTCACTCCCCCGCCAGCGCCTACCAGGTCGATGTCGTCTTTGTCGGGGCGGCTATCTTTATGGGGATCTCGCTGATCTTCACCTTGACGGTAAAAAGGATCGAGGCAAACCTCAGCCGCTGGCGCCCCGAGGTGGTCAAGACCTTCTGACCCAATCTTTCGCGGTTCCTTTGTAGTCTGTCCAGATCACGATTATTTCCCGAACGGTCAGCAGACCCCATACTACTTGTCCTGTAGCGTAGCGACACGCCGGACTTTGATTTTACCCGCGCTTCTTTCGGCTTGCGCTAGATCGTAGTCAATCTGTAAGCCGAGCCACACCTCGGGGCTGCTACCGAAGGCTTTGGAAAGCCGGATTGCCATCTCTGGGGAGATTCCGGCCTTTAAGTTCACCAAATTGTTGAGCGCCTGCCTCGTCACCCCGAGGGCGCGCGCGGCAGCCGTCACGCTGAGGCCAAGCGCGTTAATGCACTCCTGGCGAACAATACGGCCAGGATGCGGCGGGTTCTTCATCTTCATCGCTTACCTCCTAGTGGTAATCAATCAAATCAACGTCCCAGACATGCCCATCTTCAAAACGAAAGATAACGCGCCAATTCGCTCGAACGGTCACGCTCCAGAAGCGCTTCAAGTCACCTTTGAGTGGGTGCAGCCTGAATCCAGGGAGATTCATGTCCTCGGGTATCCTGGCACGGCTTAGAACAGCGAGGATGTTCTCTATCTTTTCGATCAGATCAGGACGGAGTCCTCTCCGTTCGTCGTCAACGAAGAGTCTTTGGAGTCCCTTGTGCCGGAAATTCTGGATCATGCCCCAGGGCGCTATCGCCAAGACATTGTAATCTGACAAGCAGTACTTGTCAACGTGGGAAAGGAACGAGAGGTCGCCGGTAAATCCCGAAGCAGAAGAGACAAGTGCGAAGCCGGAGGTTATCGGGGTTTCTCCCTCGCCAATGTCTGTTGACATAGCCCCACCTTCTCAGATACCCTCCGCCTCAAAATGGAGGTCTGGGTCCGGCCCGGCCTCTCTGATGGCCGCTAGGAGCCGGAGAAGGCGGCCTGGTGGGGGTCGTCGGAGGCAAATTTGGGTGCTCGTCGGCTGGCTTTCAAAAAGGAACTTCTTATCACTTCGCCCCCGAGACGGTTCATGGCGATGGCGAGCTTCTCGTGCGCCTCTTTGCTGATCGACCCATACGACATCGCGCCGGTCTTGAAGCGCTTGACGATGGCCTCTACCGGTTCCACCTCCTCGATGGGAATAGGCCCGGCCGCGAACTTCAATTCCATAAGCCCACGCAAGGTCGCGATCCGCTCCGACTGATCGTCGATAAGTTTTGTGTACTCCTTGAACGTGGCGTAGTCGCTGTTGCGGCACGCCTTCTGCAAGAGGTGGATCGTTTTCGGATTAAAGAGATGGAGCTCCCCGTCTTTGCGGTACTGGTACTGACCGTAGTTTTCCAGCGTGCGTCCGTTGAGAGCAAACGTCGGGAAAGCTTTGGCGTGCTGCTGCTCAGCCTCCCGAGCGATCTCCTCCAAGCCGACACCGCCAATTCGCGAGGGAGTCCAGGTATTATTTTCGGGTCACCCAACTACGCGATTTCCATCGGCGGAGCCAGAAATAATGAACTTGTGGTCGCGTTAATTTATCTACCGGAAACGCAGGAGTTGTTCTTCGCTTATAAAAACGAGGGGGCCTATAAAAACGGAAAAAAGATAAAGGCGTCAGCCAGAGACAAATTAAGTCAATCAATGGTTGCTTAGGATAATCATTTCAGCAACCATCCCCTTACGCTGAAAAATTTTAAACCGCTGGTTGACGCCGCCTTTACCGTCAGGATTCTGGGCTCGGCGGCAGTGGACCTGTGCAATGTGACTCAAGTCGTCCCTAAGGCCCGAATACTGCACCAGCCCAAAATCATGGATGTCGCCGCCGGAGTGCTCCTCGTTGAGGAAGCCGGGGGCTGCGCCACCGACCTTAAAGGTGAAAGGGTTAACCTGAGTTCCAGGAGCGTAATAGCTTCAAACGGTCGCATCCACGAGAGTCTGCTGGCCATCTTGGCGAAGGAGGGCAAAAAACAATGAACCCACCAATCGTCGCAATCACGATGGGCGATCCTGCCGGCATCGGTCCCGAGATTACTGCAAAGGTACTGTCACTGATGGAACTATATGACATTTGCCGTCCCGTGGTCATCGGCAGCAAAGATGTGATGGAAGACGCCCTCCGGATGACACGCCGGGCTCTGAAAATCAACACGATAACTGACCCCAGCAAGGGTAAATACGAACTTGGCACCATAGACTTTATTGACCTGGAAAATATCAAAATGGCGCACGTAGAATACGGGAAAGTATCTGCCGAATGTGGCAGGGCGGCCGGGGACTTTATCAAGAAATCGATAGACCTGGCACTGAACGGCGAGGTGGATGCCGTGGCCACCTGCCCGATACACAAAGAGTCATTCAAACTGGGAGGCTGGGGGAAAGAATTCGTGGGCCATACCGAGATGTTCGCCAGGTTAACCAATACGGAAAAATACACAATGATGCTGGCTCATGGCGATACAAGAGTGGTACACGTCTCAACCCATGTACCCCTGGCCGAGGCCATCAGACTTGTCAAGAGGGAAAGAATCCTGCACGTTATCAAAATCGCAAAAAATTCCTGTTCGGCACTCGGCATCCCCAAACCGAGGGTCGCAGTGGCGGGATTGAACCCTCACGCCAGCGACAATGGACTTATGGGAAGAGAGGAGATTGATGAAATAACACCGGCGATAGAAGATGCCAGGAAACTGGGAATAGATGTGGTTGGCCCGGTCTCGCCAGACGTGGTTTTTGTACAGGCCAGGGGCGGTTGGTACGATATCGTTGTCGCCATGTATCACGACCAGGGACATATCCCTTCCAAGCTTTCCGGTTTTGTGTTCGATAAAGAAAGGAATGAGTGGGGGTCAGTTTCAGGGGTCAATGTCACGCTCGGCACGCCGATAATCCGTGCTTCCGTGGACCATGGCGTGGCCTTCGGGAAAGCCGGCAAGGGAATCGCCAGACCGGAAAGCCTGCTCGACGCCATAAAAATAGCCGTGAGATTCGCCCAGAACAGATGATGCACCCTGTTCGCGGTTTTTTTTAAGTCCTCCAGGAAAGGAACTTACCTTCGATCCCTCCTACAGCCAAGTTATTTAAAAGCCTCATACCTCAATCGAGGGGGGCAGATGGGAACTGTGTCAGGCTTTGCTAATTTGCTTATCGTCGTCGTTTTATGCTAAAGCGCCGCCATGGCCCGAAGTCCCCGCGTCCACTTTCCCGGCGCCCTCTACCATGTCATCAGCCGAGGCAATCAAAGGCAGAAGGTTTTTAAAGACGCTCAGGACTACCGCCGTTTCGAAACCTTACTGCGCGAGGCGGGTAAGCGTCACTCGCTCACCCTGTATGCCTATGTCTTGATGCCCAACCACATTCACCTGCTGCTCGAAGTCTCCCGCACGCCATTGTCCAAGGCGATGCAGAGCCTTTTGTACCGTTACACCCGACATCATAATCGACAGTATCGCAAAGTCGGCCATCTATTTCAGGGGCGTTACAAAGCGATTCTGTGCGATCGGGACAACTATCTGATGGAGCTGATTCGCTATTTACACTTAAATCCGGTGCGGGCCGGCATGGTCAGGGATCCAACGCGATATCGGTGGAGCAGCCATGGCCAGTATTTACGGGGAAAGTCCGATTCAGCACTGGCCGTCGATAAGGGGTTGCAACTCTGGGGAGTGCAGCGCGGCGCGGCGATCAAAGCGTACGAACAGTTTATCCGGGACGGTCTAGAACAGGGGCATCGGGCGGAGTATTACGACGTCAAGGAGCAGCAGTATTTGGGCGAAGACAAGTTTGTCGAAGCGGTGCAGCGGACCCTTGAACAGGAGCAAGAAGCCCAGCCGGTCAAGATTACGATGGAAGAAGTTCTCCGGGAGGTCATCCGGGGATCGGAAAAAGAGATCGGAGTAATCCTGGGCAAGGGGCGCGGTCGGATCGGGAGCCGGCTGCGGGCGGAGGCGGCGTATGTGGGGCGGGAAGTGGGCGGGATCAGATTGACCGAGGCGGCGAGGTATCTACGACGGGATCTGAGCACGGTATCGTTGGCGGTGAAAAGACTGGAAGAGCACATACAGAACGACAGCCAGGTCCGCCGGCGATTGCAGGAGGTCGGGGCTCGACTGCGCAGAGGGAGAGCACGGCAATATCAAAGAAGCAAAGCCTGACACCAACCTACACCAACCCTGCTTCCTCTGGGGTTTTAGCTGGGCGATAGCGGTTGGCATCCCGGTCGGAGTTCTGATGGGATGGAGGAGGCGGGCTGAGTACACGCTTGACCCGTTTCTGACAGCCCTTTACGCGAGCCCCCTCATCGCCCTGGCCCCTTTAATC
>JACPSF010000027.1 GCA_016193385.1 Deltaproteobacteria bacterium | reverse complement strand
TGCTTTTGCACAAGTCGGCGAGCACTAGGTCGTTAAAATCCGAGTCTCCTTGCTCGTACTCTTTCACTAGAGACTCGATTTCTAACGCAGCAAAGCCGCTGTCTACACGGGCGCAGTTTGCCAGAAGTTTCCTGACATCGGCGGCGATATCCTTAGCAAGTGCCTTGAAGGTTGAACTCTTGCGAAACTGCTTGAAATCGCGGGGCACCCCGGGTCGCCCCTGCAGGATATCGTGCTTTAGGCGGGCGTAGCGGTTGACGAACTCTGAAATAATCAAAACATCGACATAGATACGACTTTGAGCGGCCAAAATCCTGGCTAGGGCACTCGAATAAACAGCGGCTCTTGGGTCGCCAGGGCGATGTGGTCCGTGAACAAAAAACCACACGTTTGCGTCCACCAATAACTCGTCTGTGGCTTTGAAGGCGTAGGTACCAATCTCCTCAGCGCTTTTTGTCATCGCCTCCGTCCCCAACGGCGTCTTGAACCGCCTTGTTGAAGCGTTTTGGGTCCTTGAAGTATTGCTTGGCCGTCTCAACTACACGCTTCAGTAACGCAAGGTCATCCGGCTGGATATCCTTCACCGTAAGCCTCGACCGTATCTGGTTTTCGGTGAATGATCCGTACAGTTGGCCAATAGCAGCGTTCAGAAATGCTGATGTCAAGCTTGAAACGTTTAAAAACGACACGGCTACGTTGCTGCCCTCCTTCAAAGCGGCGGCGATGCGATCATGGACTCTTTGGCCATCGTCTGATGCCACACAAAGGGGGCTCCCGACAACCTCAAATATGGATAAGGTTATGTTTTTTTTCATAGTGGGCTCACCCGTTTCCGTGTCTTAAAAAATGTCGGCGTCCGATGGCTCCGAGGACAATTTGTATGCTCTAGTGTCAGCAGTGTCAATTTCTATACTCACCGCGGTTCCGGGAAAAGGGTGCTGCATCAAGCTGGTCTTTACTTTTCCCTTTTCTAGACTCCAATATCCGCCATCTGAAACAATCTGGATGCGACCGCGGTTTAACGTAATAAACTCTCGCAGCAACTTCAAGCCCAGTCCGCCAGGGATTTGGCCCCGCTTCGTGGTGTTCTGACCGTCAGTGGCCCAGACAATGGCTTGGTCCGCGCTTAGATTGAGTCCAGCGTTGTCCAGCACGTTTTGTCGGATGCCAATCCCAAGATCTGCGACCGAGAAATCCAAACGGTGCCGTTTAGGAAAGAATTGTCCACAACTGAAAATGCCCAACTTTGTCTGCGAGTGAATCACGGCGTTGCTGAAGATCTCGAAGACGCTTTCCCGAAACTTTTTCAGCAACCCCGATGACATTCTGGGCATCTCGGAACGGCGTACAAACTCCTCTTCAATATACCCGGCAAAATAACGGTCATCTTTTACATCAAAACGCTTATATGGGATCGTGGTTCCCCACGTATCAGGCAATTCTTCACGACCATAATTGCTCAAAAAACCGTTCTTGGAAAGAATTTTCGCTACGCTGTTTGGGATGTTAATCAACTTTATTGTATTTAGATTGTCCCCAAGACGATAAAGAACAGCACCCAAGGCCGCGCACATATCGGCATCAAACCAGTCGGTAGCAGTCATGTCGATCTCAACGTCGGCAAGAAAAGACTCCTTCGTCTTCGCGTGGAGGCGAACCAGAGCTTCGAATCCTATCTGATCGTGCCTAATCGCAGGTAAGCTGACTTTCACGCCGTTACCCCCACATCTAACCTAAACGTCGTAGACCTTCAGCACCTCGTCGCCGTAGTGGTTGATCACCTTAATGGCGATTTTGCCCTTAGTGGGTGGATCGAAGAGGCGGCTGACAGTCTTGTACAGGGATGACCACGCGGCTTCATCGATCTCGGCACGCAGGGCGCGTTTGAGCTTTTCGTAGGGCTCATCAGCGCCGCAGAAATAGGCGTGGCGGACAAAGAATGATTCCTCGTTATAATCAGTGTCGATAAACCAGCAGGCGATGTCGTCAGTCGAATGGCTGCGAATCTGGCCGGTCGTCGGATCATAAACATCGACACCCTTGATCTCCACCACGAGCTTGCCGTCTTTCTGTTTTGTCACCTTCACGTCCGGCTCGCCGAAGACCATGAACAAATTGGCCGCACCCGTTTTCTTCAATAACTCATCACCCATCGAAAGATCAGGATTCATACGGGCCATCAAGACGGTGAGCTTTCCGTATTGCTTCGCTTCTTCAGAAACGTGCGGGTCAAAGGCGAAGCCGCAGACAACAAGAAGATCGAACCCCAAACCTTTGACTGCTTCCTTCGCTGCGTCTTTGACCAGCTCCGGACCGACTGTTCCATGCTCCGGGCCGATGCAGACGGCCACGCGCTTCGACTTTCCTCCTTCGGTATATTCTCCTGCTCCATGGAGATACACGCCCGCGTAAGGTTCCAGCCGGTCGAACGTTAGCCGCTCTTTTTTGACGGTGTTCTGCACCCCGGCCTTCTTGAGGTTATCGAGAATCATCGTCTCAAACTGTCCCGGCCCAGGGACCTTCGCCGCGTCCTGCTCAGACGCCGGGCGTTCGTCGTCCGTAGCCAATACCCGGTGTGGCGAGAGGCTTTCCACAGCCAAGGGACCGGTTACTCGGATGCGCTTGTTGTCTTCGTAAGGCTGATCGTAGAGAATTTCGGTGTCGGCGTGTTTTGCGATGGCGGCGTCTATCTGCTCACGAGTCATACCTTGTTTGATGTCCGGGTTGTTGGCGATTGATTTGAGCGTCACATGGGGCACACGCTTGTAAACAAATCCCTTTTTGATATCGCCTTCGGTTTTACGCTCCGCCGGTAAATGGCCCGTGAGTTCCGCTTCCTTGGCGACTCCCTCCGGCGAGTCGGCCAGGATGTAATACGGATACCGCGCCGCCATGAGCCGTGTGCGAGCGAGGGCTAACGCAACCCGGCTCGTGTCTATGGTAATCCAGCGCCGTCCCCACTGCTCAGCGACGTACGCCGTTGTCCCGCTGCCGCACGTAGGATCAAGGACAAGATCGCCGGGATCAGTGCTCATAAGAACGCAACGCTTTACGACCTCAATGCCGGTTTGCACAACGTACACTTTCTGCTCGCCTCGTAGGAAACCGCCGAGCTGTGTGTCGTCCCAAAGGTTACCCATTGACGTGTATGGGAAGTCGTCAAAATAGCGCTTGTACAGGAGTGTCGGTCCGCTAGCTCCAAGTTTGTCGGCCCACGCGAGCTTCTGAAGTCCAGCGGAATTCGTTTTCCATCCGCCCGAGCGGGGGACAAACGTTTTTCCTCTCCAATCGAAGGGTTGGCGCGTAGATTCGCTGCCAGACTGCGAGACCATGTCTCCGTAACACATGAGCCGCCCTAGTTTAGAGACGGTGCCCGGGCTACTCAGTTCCTCCCCAGTGAGGTTGCGAATCGTTCCGTCATACAGCTCCACCTTCTTGTAAGTGGTCTGCACGAGCTCGGCGATGGGCTTTGCTCGATTGAGTGGTCGAAACTTGACTTGGTCGCGGGCCTTGGCGTACCAGAGTAGGTAATCAAAGACTGGGGCCAAGAGCTCACTGGTTTGGCTCGTCGTTTTGGCGAAAGCGATGTTGGCACAGAAGTTCTCGCTGCCGAAGACCTCATCGAGGACGCTCCGTACAAGGTGAACATTCTCGTCGCCGATTTGGAGGAATACACTGCCCGTTTCGGTGAGTAATTCGCGCGCCACGGCAACCCGGTCGCGCAGGTAGGCCAGATAGGAGTGGATGCCGAGTTGCCAGGTGTCACGGAAGGCCTTGATTACCTCAGGCTCGCGATTGGCATCCTCAACCTTCCCATCTTTTACATCGCGCTTACGAGTCGAGACCTGCCAGTTGGAACCGAACTTGATCCCGTAGGGCGGATCTATATAAATCATCTGCACCTTGCCCTTGAGGCCCTCTTTCTCCGCGAGGGAGTTCATCACTAGGAGGCTGTCGCCCAGGATCATTCGGTTCGCCCAGTTCACCCCGTCTTTGTGCTGGTAAAACTCGATGAGCTTTTCGAACTCGATGCCGTTGAAGTCGGAAAATAAATTGATTTGCTCGTCGGGCTTCTCGCGTTTTTGTTCCAGGCGTAGATTTTCGATGATGGCCTGCGGGCTGATCTTCTCCTGGATATAAATGGGCACGGTGGGGACGTCCAGGTCTTCGCCGTCCTGCTCGTCCTTGCCCTTCCAGACAAGTTGCGGGTCGAGCGATGGGTCGCGCGGGTAGCGCCGGGTGTAGGGGGCTTGCTCTTCTTTGACTACAAAATCCGCCAGCTCTCTCGTAGGGATGTTGGCCCGTTTGTCCTTCTTGTGGACCACGGCCTCAACCGGAGTAGATTTACCGGCGTTCTTCGATTTGCGGGCCATGGGCGATTTATTGAGGTGATCAGCGGGCGGCCTGATAGATCACCGGCCGGTAGCGTGGAGGGGGAATGGTTTTCCCTGCCTGGCGGGCTGCTTCCAGCCACGCCTTCTTAGCCACCGCCAGCTCTTTCAACGCCTGCTCCGGAGTCTCACCGAACGCAGAGCAGGAATCTAGGTCTGGAATGTCGGCGATGTAGCCGCCATCCTCCTCGCTGTAAAAAATGTTGATATGGTAATCGCTCATCTCTAATCCTCCAGCGCAAAATCAATCATGTCCCCGAAGGCGACATTTCGCAAGGCTCCCTGGGAGAGCCGCTTGAGCAGCCGCCGCCGGTTCATGCGGTCTCCTGGAGCCTAGCCTCAGACAACGCCCCGCGAATGGTGTTTTTTGCATCCCAGGGATCAGAAATCTCCAAAAACGCCCAGCGTCCGAAATCGCCGTGATTATTGACAGCAGGAACCCAGAGCGTTCGCGCCGTGCTGACCTTGGCTGCCTTGTCCTTTTTCTGCTCGCCGGTAACCTCGATAATGAGGTTTAGCGGACCGTCTTTTCCATTCTTTAGGCGGACGATGAAGTCGGGGACATAGTTATGCTCCTCGCCGTTCAACGTGTAGGGTATGGTGAAACATAGGTTGTGATTCTTGACGTAGCAGATCACTTCGTCCATGTCCTCCAGCGACTGGGCC
>JACPSF010000365.1 GCA_016193385.1 Deltaproteobacteria bacterium | reverse complement strand
TCCGGTGTGACGGCTCGCCCCTCACCCTAACGGCGCGCACCGCATGGCCCCCGTGAGGGGAACGACGAAGGCTCACACTTAGAGACTTTCGAAGCCCAATAGCCGGGCCTTGGCACTCGCTGTCTACGCTTCGCCACGTGGGTTACCCCACTGCAGCGCAAGACTCGCTTCCGGGACCGGGTTAGGCCTCCCCGGACCGGCTTGATTACCGGCAAGGTTTCACTGAAAGGTTTCCGAGCTGCTTTCTACATCTCTTCCTCCTTTCCCAAGTTTCCTTGGCGCGATCCCCTTTTTCCCTCTTATCCCTTTTTGGGTGTCGCTCCTATCTTAAGGAGAAATGGGGTAGCGGAAAGACTCAGCATTCCGTCTCCTTTACGCAAATGCCTTAATTTGCTATAAATACTGTAAATACTGAAAACGGTAGAAATATGAAAAGCGCTGTCAATTACCCCGAGGTTTATACGGTCGAGGAGTTTGCCAAGATTTTCAAACTCTCACCGGAAGCGGTCCGGACTCTCATCCGCAAGGGAGAAATCTCTGCGATCCGCATCGGAAAGCAGTACCGTATCCCTCAGATCGTCGTTGACCGCTATTTTGCCCAGGCCATTTCCCCTGAAGAGCGCGGGTTCGGGATGTGGAAGCAGAATCGAATCCCAAGCCTCAGCTACGTAAACAAACTGCGGGGCCGGGATCGCCGAACCCCGGAGGCGTTCCTGAAAGACATGGCTAAGGACAAGTAGTTGGCTCGCAGCCCGACCGCCCTTCTGGTAGATACAGACATCTTTATTGATTATCTGAACGGTATCGAATGGACGAGAGAGATCCTGGACTCTTCCCGCTACAGGGTTTACTACTCAACGGTGACCAGGAAAGAACTGTTGGCAAAACCAAGTCTCTCCTCGACAGAGCGACGTCGGATTCAAATGCTTCTGCTGGGGCACCGCTCGATTCCGATCGATGAAAAGGTCGCCGAACACTTCTCGCGGCTTTTGCAGAAATATAGCCATCACGGCTTACGGAAAGCCGACGCTCTTGTCGCAGCGACGGCTTGGTCTCGAAGACTGCGACTTCTTACCAGGAACACTAGACATTATCGGTTCATTTCCGAAATTACGCTGATCGATCCTTTACATCTTAAACCGTGACAGGTGGACCGCTTGGAGGCTGCTGGCCTCCGCACTCCGAAATCCTCAATTTTAATCTGCTATGTTTCCCTGACGCTCGTCCCGCCGTCTCGCGTCTTATAAATTCGCAATCCGCAATTCTAAATTCGAAATGTTCTCTGTCCTCACCCCTCACGCCTTACTCCTGACGCCTTGCGCTTCGCCCTTAGCCCTTCGCCAAGGCTTCGGGGAATATCCTCCGAAGCTTTAGCGAAGGAGGATTGCTCCTTGCTATTTGGCGAGAGAAAAGGTCCGCGTCCCCTTTTCCATATATCCTTCAATTGCCGCATACTGTCCCCCGGGTTCCTAACTTCCCTTAACTCCAGAAGGGGAAAATGTCACCGGTAAAGATTCGCCTCCTGCGGGCTCTTCCAGAATCCCGACCCTCTTAGCGTGGAAGTTGGGCTAGCGTTACTCACCTTAGGCAAGCCTGGCACCGAGCCACTCTTGGATTCGTGTATTATGTGTGATACGGTTGCATACAGAACGCACATAGCCAACGAGGAGAGGTGGACGATGTCAAGTATCACACTGGCTATCCCAGATGATCTGAAGGCCAAGATGAAGCGGTTTCCAGAAATCAACTGGTCCGAGGTGGCCCGCCAGGCGATTGCCGAGAAAATGCGCACCCTCGAGCAGATGCAACGGCTGCTGTCCAAGAGTGCATTGACCGAATCTGAGACCGTGATCCTGGGCCGGCAGATTAAACGCCGTGTCTTGCAGAAACACCGGCGCCTCGCCTAAATGGAGCTTGTCGTAGATGCCAACATCATCGTGGCAGGGTTCCTCCGCTCCGCCACCACTCGGCAGTTGCTCCTTGATGAACGCCTGGCGCTCTTTGCCCCAGAGCATATGTTCATCGAATCCGAACGGGTCCTTACCAGCAGCAGGCTTCGAAAGAAGATTGGGGGACTCTCTCAAGCCCAAGTGAGATCGATCTTAAACCAACTCGCTGCTCGGGTCTGTATCCTACCTGCCCCGAGCTACCAACACTGTCTCGCCAAGGCGCTGCGACTAGCTCCCCACACAGAAGATGCTCCCTACCTTGCGCTCGCCCTCCACCTACGTATCCCGCTCTGGTCGAATGACGCTGCCCTCAAGGAGCAGTCGGCTGTGGCGGTGTACTCCACCCAGAAACTTCTTGAGCTAGTCCGCTCATAAAAAGTGAAAATGACAACTCCGGCGGGTAGGTCGGAAAACAAGTAATGGGTCAGAACATTTTTTCATCCGGCAGTACCCACCGTTTTTAGGCGGTCCGTGCGACTCTCACCAAATGCCGCGCTATCATCACTTCGATCATCTTCTGAAATACTTCCCTCCACTCAGCCGCGCGGCGCATTGCCCCAACAAAAGTCTGCGCCAGCGTGCCGTTTGAGCGGAATCCCATGGATAAAATGGTTCTCCGACCCCAATCTCTATCGACCCAGAAAGGAGACGCGTTAACAGCGACAGAAAAGATTCGCGTTCCCTTTTGCCCTCTCACCCTATGGATCACGACAGCAGTTCATCTGGACACACCAAATATCACGCCCGACCCTGTAGCCCCTGTTCAACTATCAGCAAAAGATTTGACCCCTCTTCTTATACCCGGATTTAGCGGCAATATCCGATCAAGACACGGACGGCATCACTCTGCTAAGATTGTCTGGAAAGAAAAACCTGACCCCGTAACCGGTTTTGGGCTTGGGTGTGAATCAGCCCCCTCGTCTCCATTTGATCAATTGACTGCATAACCTCCTGGTGCTAAAAACAAAGTCAGAAAGGACTACACAAATGGCAAGGACAATCCCGGCAGTTTACGAAAAAGGGGTATTCCTTCCCCTTCAGCCTCCCAACCTACCAGAACACCAAAGGGTTCACCTCCTGGTGATTCCAGAAGACCCGGCTGCGCTGGCCGCTTCCCAGCGGCAGGCCCTGGCAGAGTTGGCCGGGATAGGCCAAAGCGGGCGCAGCGACGTTTCGGTCGCTCACGACTCCTATCTTTACCGCAAGGGATGACAGCGTGCCCTCCCCCCTGATTTTCGCGGACACCGGTGCCTGGTATGCCTTCGTGGACAAAAGCGATGCTCACCACGTCGCAGCCCGCCAGTTCATCCAAAACCTTACAAGCCCGCTGGTCACCAGCAACTATATTCTCGATGAGACCGTCACCCTGATTAAGGTCCACGTGGGTCATAGCGCGGCCATCCGTTTCGGTGAAAGTCTGCGTCAGGAACAAATCGCCCGCCTGGTAAAGATCACGGAGCAGGATGAGGACAGGGCGTGGGAAATCTTTGTGCGCCACCACGACAAAGAGTTTAGCTTTACGGATTGTACTTCGTTCGCTCTGATGGAGCGATTGCAGGTAGATACGGCCTTCGCTTTTGATGAACACTTTCGCCAGTACGGAAGGTTCGTAGTGGTCCCCTCTTGATTTTCTGTCTGCACCCCCTGTCCTGTTTTGCCGGCGTCATTGCGGCCGATAATCCCCACTACTTCGCCCTGCTTGACCTCTCACGTTGCAACCCGGCAACTCGCTCATCAGCCCTAGGCTGACTTTGTCGGTAGGCTCCGGCATCTCAATTACTCTCCATGCTGCTACTCAAGCTAGGCGGCTCCTGGCTTTTACCGCACGCGGGACTCCTCTCATCATCTGAGAGTCACCCTATGGATCACGACAGCAATTCATCTGGACACACCTAAGAGCGGACTTGACCCCTTTTCCCCCTTTTCCGGCTCTTGTTGGTTGTGGTATATGAAAAGGAGAGCAGTCACAGGAGGAAGGGCAAACATGGGTCATAAAGTGCAGTTTGAATGGGAATTGCCCGAGTCATTGCTTGGAGTTGTGGTAGAGGACAAGGCTAAGGCGGTCGAACAAGTAAAACAAGCAGCAGTTCTCGACTGGGTGCGGATGAAAAAGATTTCTTGGCGCAAAGGGGCCGAGCTTTTGGACATGACCCATCGGGATTTCCTTGCTTTAATGGCAGAGCACAAGATCCCTACCCTCGACTATGGCGAAGGCTGGCTGGAGAGGGAGCTGGCTGCCTTTGAGAGCAGTAAGCAAGACCAGGGGTCATGACGGTCGTGGC
>JACPSF010000026.1:1770-61999 GCA_016193385.1 Deltaproteobacteria bacterium | reverse complement strand
CTTAGCGAGCAAGCTGATGAGTAACGGCGCCCCTCGCATAGCAAGGCGTGTGTTCGGCGCATGGAGGAAGGGATTCCGACCACCGATTTTGAAGTTAGGCCCTCTGTACGTAAGCGCCATATCCACTGCATTGTTGATACCAAAGTCTATTTCGCCGGTGTTGAGCAGCGGAAGGAAGGTGCTCGTGCCCGTATAGGGCTGAACAACCATCTGGAAGGACGCGCCCTCGCTCACTACCTTGGCAATCCCGCTGGCCAGGGCGTAAAAGACCGTGCCTGGAGGATTGGCCGCAACGGTCACCGAGCGGGGGAGCTGCTGTGCGCCGATGGGATCGAGCAAAAGCAGGGAAAGGGCGACATAGCCGACGACCGAAAACCTGAGCGCGCTCCGTCCTGCAGGCATAATGCGGCCTCCTCTGTCAGGTGTATCAGGTGCGCTCCGAATCTATTCCAGCCTTTCCCCGCTGTCAACTATCATCTTTGGGTTGGAATTTCGGGTGGGCCAGAACTCTTATGGGATCGCCGGGCGAGATTGAAATGGCGCTGCTAACGCGTCTGGAGGACTTCACCGGCCAGGTTGGTCACGCGGTCGACGCGAATCGCGACGGCAAATCCCTTGCGCTCCGGGTCCTTGTCCAGCTCGGCTTTGACTACCCGGGCCATGACCTGCTCCCGGATAGGCCCGTCCGGATGAATCGTCGCTACGCCGTGAAAACGCCAGTTGATCTTGGTCTGGGGATCGCGGAACAGAACCACGACGCGCGGATTTTCCTGCAGATTCTTAAGGTGCTGCCGCCGGGTGCGCTCCCAGTAGGCGAGGGATTCGTTGTCGAAGATCATCGTGCTTCCCTTAAAACCGATGTCCGGCTCACCGGAAGCCGTTGCCGTGGCGAGGATGCACGGGCAGTTGTTGGCCAGGGCATTGTTAACCATTTCCCGCATCTGATCGGTAAGAGCTATCATGCTATTCTCCTTAAGAAAGTTTCTTTGGACTATCTACGCTCACACGGGCCAGCGCTGTTGACGGTAGGCCTGCTCCCAAAATAGATACTCATAGCGACTGCTCAAAAGGAAGTGGGAGCGCATAAGTTTCCTTTCCGCGCTGATTGCTCCCGCGCCCAGCCGATCCATCAATCGAATCTGCTCCCGAAGAAGCTTCCAGTAGCCGTCTGATGCATAGGTTTCGATCCAGTCGCGGTAGATCTGGGGTTTTTCGGGGCGCCTGCGATAAAGTTTTTTCCCTGTCACCCCGTAAATCCAATAGCACGGAAGCACTGCCGCGACAATTTCACCGAGGCTGCCGCTACGGGCGACCGCCTGCAGATGGCGAGTATAGGCCTCGGTAATCGGCCCTTTGGGCACGCTGTCGAGCTGCTTTTGAGAAAAACCTAGGCTCCGGCCGTAGCTGGCATGAAAGCTTCGCTCCACCTCCACCGCGGTCAACGCATGGCGGTTAAAGATCTCCAGGGTCTGGAGATCCGGCGACTTGGCCCCGCCAAGGCAGAGGACCTGGGCGAAGTCCAGCAAATAAACGTAGTCCTGAAGAATAAAGTAGGTGAACCGCTCCATGGAAAGCGTCCCCGCTTGGAGCTGGCGCAGAAACGGATGCGCGTCAACGGCGCGCCAGATGCTGTCTGCCTGTCGCCTTAGCTGGGAGCTGAACGGCCTTGCCACCTTTTAGGCTGCTTTCCTTGCCCTTTAGCGAAAACCTTCTGTAGGCCTCCGACCCGGGAGGCCGGCCTGCAGGTAGCGGAGTATCGCTGCACAGGCCAATTCCTTCTTGCAGTTTGTTTGAAATCTTTCTATAACATAGCCGCATCGGGTTGTCACGCTGACTGCTCGGCGGGACGAATGGGAATCGGAAAAGAGGAGAACAGACGATGAAAAAGAAGATCCGTATGCGCGTCAACGGGAAAAGAGTCGAAGTTGAGGTGCCCACAAACCGCTTACTGATCGACTGCCTGCGCTATGATCTCGGGCTCACCGGCACCAAAGAGGGCTGCAGCGTCGGTGTCTGCGGGGCCTGCACGGTCCTGATGGACGGGGAAATGGTTAGTTCCTGTCTTGAATTGGCGGTGTTCGCCGACGGGCATGAAATCACGACGGTCGAAGGGCTAGCGAAAGATGGTGAGCTTCATCCGGTGCAGAAGAGCTTCATCAAATACGGTGGCTTCCAGTGCGGCATCTGCACTCCGGGCCAGGTGGTTGCGGCGAAGGCGTTGCTGGACGAGGTTCCGAAACCGACGGAAGAGCAGATCAAAGAGTGGATGATGGGCAACCTCTGTCGCTGCACCGGTTACTACAAGATCATCGAGTCGATCCAAAAGGCGCATCAGTTCGCCAAATAATTAATAAGGATGAGCCATGATACCCTTCGAATACCGTACCCCGAAAAGTCTCAAGGAAGTCCAGGCCGATCTGAAGCAATTCGGCCCCGACGCCAAACTTATCGCAGGCGGAACCGCGCTCGTCATCATGATGAAGCAGCGTCTTGTGCGTCCTTCCTGCCTGATCAGCTTGCGCCAGGTGCGCGGCTTGAACGGCATCGCCGTGAAAGATGGGGGGCTCAGGATCGGTGGGCTGGCGACCCATCGTGAGGTCGAGACCTCGTCCATCGTACGCCGGCGCATACCCCTCTTGGCCGAAACCTACAGGCATGTGGCCACTATCCGAGTGCGCAATGTGGCCACCGTGGGGGGTGGGATCGCCCACGCCGATCCCAACCAGGACCCGCCCCCGACCCTGATCGCGCTTGGGGCTGCCCTCAAGGCGAGTTCTGCCGACGGCAGCAGGGTGATTCCGCTCGAGGAGTTTTTCACCGACTATTATGAGACGGTGCTCAAGCCCGGGGAGATCATCACGGAAATCGTCGTTCCTCGCCTGCCGCCCAACAGCGGCACCGCGTTTCTCAAGTTTCTCCCCCGTACCGCCGATGACTATGCTACCGTGTCGGCCGCGGCGGTGGTGACGCTGGATCGGTCCAAGAAGACTTTCGCCGATGTCCGGATTGCCCTGGGCAGCGTCGGAACGACGCCGGTCCGAGCGAAAGAGGCGGAAGCGGTTCTGCGCGGCCAGCCAGTTAAATCCGAGGCGATTCGTGAAGCCGCGGAGAAGGCCAAACAGGCCGTCGATCCGATCAGCGATTTACGCGGCTCGGCCGCTTACAAAAGAGAAATGGCTGGGGTTTTTGTCCGCCGTGCCCTGGAAAAGGCCCTGGACAGCGTTAGTGGTAAGAGGGCTAGGCCGAAACAGAAACGCCCGGTCCCAAAAAGGAGGAAACGGTGAAATTCAACCAGAGCGCGATCATCCCTTCGGCTCGCGAACCCCTGTGGGACTTTTTGATGGATGTGCCCAGGGTAGCGAAGTCGCTGCCGGGCGTCGAGTCGGTAGAAAAACTCGATGACACCACTTACCAGGGGACCCTCAAGGTGCGCGTCGGTCCGATATCGCTGAGCCTCCAAGGAAAAATTATTGTTGAGGAGCGCGACCGGCAAAATTGGCGGGCGGCGCTGCGGGCCGAGGCGGCCGATCGCAGGGCTGCCGGAGCGGTCAAGGGAAAAACCAGCATGCAGCTCAAGGAGCGCGGTCCCAAAGAGACCGAGCTCCTAATGGAAACCGACGTCAATATCCTGGGTAAAATCGGCGAATTCGGCCAACCGATCATTCGCAAGAAAGCCGACCAGATGCTGCAGGAGTTTGTGGAAAACATCAAAAAGCAGCTAGCCACATCTTAGCCTTAGCGGTGTTTCCAGTCCGGCCGTCTCTTGCTCAGAAAAGCCTGCACCCCTTCCTCCACGTCCGCAGTTTTGAGGAGCTCAGTGAGATAGAGCTCCTCAGCTCTGGCCAGGCCCGTGGCGAAATTGCTCAGCCAAATCTCTCTCAGTCCCTTGAGCGCGATCCGTAAAACAGCCCCGCTCTTGCTCCGCAGCTCCTCTAGCAGAGCCTCCACCGCTTGATTGAGTTCCTGCGCTGGGACTGCCCGGTTGATGAGTCCCATTGCCGCTGCCTGCCGGGCCGAGATTCTTTGACCCGTCAGGATCAGCTCGGCGGCCCGATGGTAGCCCACGAGCGAGGGAAAGCGTGCGAGAGCGACAGGTGGGTAGCAGCCCACGTTGATCTCCGGTGTGGCAAAGAAGCTCTCCTCCGATGCCAGGATGAAATCGCAGGAGCTGGCGAGCTCGAGCCCTCCACCGCGGCAGGCACCGCCGACCAAGGCGATGGGGATTTGTGGGAGAGCGAGAAGCTTTCGCACCACACCGTGGACGACCCGAAGCATCTCAGGGACTTTTTCTAGGGTGTGATCCCTGACATCGACTCCAGCCGAAAAGGCGCGCTCTCCGCCACCACGGATCACCAGAAAATCGGTGGCGGACTCGCTAGGAAACGAGTTTAGCATTTGGTCCATTTCTCTCAGCAGCCCTAGGTCCAGCACGTTGAGCGGAGGCCGGTCTAGGGTGATCCACGCGGTTCGTTCACTCTTTTCCAGAAAAACCGGCATTTGTTTCCCCTCTTAAACTAATGGAGTCGATTTTACAAGGTGGCCGGCTCTTTTCTGGACCGTTTGACAGAAGGCTGGTAAAACGGTTAAAATAAAACAGTTTTTAGGTTAGACGGGAGGCCTTTATGAAGAAACTCAAGCTTCTAATCGTCCCTCTGGCTCTATCATTGGTCTGGGGCTTCATGCCGCTGCAGGCTTTGGCGGATGAATACGACGAGAGCCAATCTCATCCCCTAAGAGTGGTTGCCTACGTTGTCCACCCGATTGGAGTGCTTTTCGAGTGGGCGCTCGCAAGGCCGTTCCACGGGCTCGTGAGCGGTTCCAAAGAGCGTGAATATCTGTTTGGTCACAGGCCTCACCCCCCACTGTTTCCGGATCAGCCAGCTTATGACTATGGAGTGGCCGCGAAGATGCCACTCAAGCCCCCTGGCCCAGTCGCGAAGGCAGCGCGGCCCGAGCCGATCGCTGAGAGGGTCACGGTCAAAGAAGTGGCGGTGGAGAAAACCGTCACGCTGGTCAAAGAGGTCCCAAAAGTTGTCGAGGTCGAGCGGGTCGTCTTCCCCGACATCGCTTTTCGCTTCAACTCGGCTGAGCTTACCGATCTGGGCAAGGGGAAAGCCTACCTGGCGGCGCAGAAGCTTAAAGAAAAGTCCGAGCTGGTAGTGGTGGTGGAGGGCCATGCCGATAACGTAGGGAGCGAGGAGTACAATGAGAAGCTGGGGCGGCGCCGCGCGCAAAAGGTGATCAAAGAGTTGACCGATCTAGGTATTGAGCCGGCACGAATGTCGGCGGTGAGCCTGGGAGAATCCAAGCCGCTCATCGGCGAAGAGACCGACTGGGCGCGTGCGGTCAATCGGCGCGTGGAGTTCCGGGTCACGGCTCAATAGATAATTTTTTAGTTTTCAGTTCTCAGTTTCTAATTATCGCCTGAACCGCAGACTCGAAACTCAAAGTTTCCTCGTCTGTTCCCCGGCTGGTTCTTACCGTATACTAGTCTCATGGCGTACCAGCCAAAAGATGCGTTCTATCGCAAGGCGAAAATCGAAGGGTATCGCTCGCGCGCGGCCTACAAGCTGTTAGAGTTGAACCGGCGGTTCCGTCTGTTAAAACCGGGGGATCGAGTCGTGGATCTTGGCGCGGCTCCGGGTGGCTGGGTTCAGGTGGCCGCGCGTCTTGCGGGACCGGAAGGGAAAGTTGTCGGTGTCGATCTCCAACCGATTGAACCTTTCAAGGATAAAAACATCACTCTCCTCCAGGCCGATATCACTTCCGAGGCGGGCGAAAAGGAAGTCACGGCGACTCTAGGTTCCAAGGCCGACTGTATTCTGTCTGATCTTTCCCCTCGCCTGACCGGCATCCGCGACGCGGATGTGAGTCGCTCCCTCGAACTCTGCCGCTCAGCCTTACGATTGGCATGCCGTCTTCTCAGGCCGGGAGGCCATTTTTTGGTCAAAACCTTTGTCGGCGAAGAGCTAAAGGCGTACTCGGAAGAACTGGGCAAACGCTTCCGCTCGGTTGAACGCACCCGACCGGAAGCCACCCGCAGGGGCTCGTCGGAAATTTACCTCTGCGCCAAAGGATTTCGCGACGGAAATTTACCGGGCCACGGAGTCGAACACGAAGATTCTGCTGGACAAAACGAGGGTCAGCAGTTATAAAATGTGGAAGTCGAAAGGAGAGTGGTGTAGGTAAATGCCGCAATTGAGAAAAGATCCCGTGGTTGGGCGCTGGGTTATTATCTCGACCGAAAGGGGCAAAAGGCCCAACCATAATGCGAAGAAAAGCGATTCACCGAGACCCGGCCCCTGTCCTTTCTGTACGGGCAATGAAGAAGTCACGCCGCCCGAGATCGCGGCTTATCGGCCGGATGGATCGAAGCCCAACATGCCGGGTTGGACGTTGAGGGTGGTCCCGAACAAATTTCCCGCCCTCATGATCGAAGGGGAGCTCGACCGGCGCGGCGACGGCGTCTACGACCTCATGAATGGCCTTGGCGCCCATGAGGTAATCATCGAAACCCCCAAACACGAATCCAATATCGGGTCTTTGAGCGAGAAGCAGTTTGAGGATGTTCTGTGGGCCTACCGGGATCGGATTCTGGATCTCAAAAAGGACAAGCGCTTTCGCTACATCCTGATCTTCAAAAATCAGGGCGCGGAGGCGGGCGCCACGCTCGAACACACCCACTCCCAACTGATCGCTCTGCCGATCGTTCCGAGCAATGTCATTGAGGAACTCAAAGGCGCGATGGAATATTATAAGTACAAAGAACGCTGCATTTACTGTGACATCGTGAGGCAGGAATTAGAGGATCGGGGGAGGATCGTGAGCGAAAACGATCATTTCCTGGTTATCTGTCCCTTTGCTCCTCGCTTTCCCTTTGAGACCTGGATTCTCCCGAAGAAACATTCTCCCTTTTTCGAGCATGCCTCGAAGCAGGAATACCTAGATCTTTCCCGGTCTCTGAGGGAAACTTTGATCCGGCTCAATCGCGCGCTCAATGACCCGCCATTTAACTACATCATTCACTCCAATCCTCTAGAGGAGCCGGATAACGGCCACTATCACTGGCACGTTGAGATCATGCCCAAGCTGACGCTGGTGGCGGGGTTTGAGTGGGGATCGGGGTTTTACATCAATCCTGTCACGCCCGAGGATGCGGCGCTCTCGCTTCGTGAAGTCGGTCTTTAAAGGGCTTCTGCCTCTGGCCTGATCGCTACTCTACGGTAACGCTCTTGGCAAGGTTGCGCGGTTGGTCCACGTCGGTACCGCGGTGGACGGCGATCTCGTAGGCGAGGAGTTGGAGCGGGACCGTAAGCACGATGGGGGTGAGGAAGTAGGAGGCTTTGGGGACGGTGAGGACCCGGTAGGCCGAAGCCTCAAGGGTCGCATCGGCCTGGTCGGTAACCACAATCACTTTGCCTCCTCTGGACTCAACTTCCTTAAGATTTCCCAGCGTCTTTTGATAATAGCGGTCTCTGGGCAACAGCACGACCACAGGCATCTTTTCGTCGATCAAGGCGATCGGTCCATGCTTCATCTCGCCCGCAGGGTATCCTTCGGCGTGGATGTAGGAGATCTCTTTCAGCTTTAGGGCGCCCTCGAGGGCGATGGGGTAGTTGATGCCTCTGCCCAAGTAAAGAAAATCGGAGGCGGAGCTCAGCTCCCGGGCTAAAGCTTCCAGTTCGCCTTGAAGCTTCAGCGCGTCTTCGATCCAGTGGGGAAGGTGCATGAGGTCTTTTAGCAGCCTTCCGGCCTCAGTCCGCTTCAAGCGGCCGCTGGGCCGCGCCAAGCCAATGGCGAAAAGATACAGAGCCGCGACCTGCGTGGTGAATGCCTTGGTGCTCGCCACGCTGATTTCCGGTCCAGCGCGGGTATAGAAGACCCCGTCGGATTTGCGGGCCAAGGAAGAATCTACCACATTGCAGATAGAGACCACCTTGGCCTTTTTTTGCCGGCCCATCTCGACCGCGGCCAAGGTGTCAGCGGTCTCTCCCGACTGGCTGATGAGGAGAATCAAAGAGCGGGAATTGAGGATCGGGGAGCGGTAACGAAACTCGGAACCGTAGTCGGCTTCCGCAGGGATTCCGGCGATTTCTTCGAGCATGAATTTTCCCACCAGCGCGGCGTGCCATGCGGTCCCGCAAGCGACCAGGTGAATTCGCTCGATCTCTTTCGCGTCGCTTGCCTTGAGCGGGACGCCTTCAAGCGAAACCGCACCTTCTCTGAGCGAGATGCGGCCGCGGAAGGTGTCGGTCAGGGCGCGAGGCTGCTCATGGATCTCTTTCAACATGAAGTGGCGGTATCCCCCTTTGCGGGCCGCCACGGCATCCCAGGTGATCTCTTTAAAGGCCCTTCTGATGGACCTTCCCTTTCCATCCAAAATGCGGAGCCCTTCGGCCGTGATCTCGCCGATCTCTCCGTCCTCCAGGAAGGTTACCTTGCGGGTATAGTCGAGCAGCGCGGGGATATCCGACGCGATAAAGGTCTCGTCCTCGGCCGAGCCCACGACAATAGGAGTAGAATTCTTGGCGACGATCAACCTCTCGGGATCGCTTTCGTTGAGAAAGACAAGCGCATAGGAGCCCTGGATCTCTTTGAGGCTCCTCCGTACGGCAGTTAGGAAATCCGCGCCTTTGCGAATCTTCGCGTCGACCAGATGGGCGACGATTTCGCGCCGTCCTGCAGCAGATCCTCTTTGAGTTTGAGATAGTTCTCGATGATCCCGTTGTGGACGACCACGACATTCCCGGCGCGGTGGGGGTGGGCGTTGGTTTCGGACGGCCGGCCGTGGGTCGCCCAACGGGTATGGCCGATTCCGACATTCCCGCGTAGCGGGTTTCGGGCCAGCGCCTCTGCAAGATTTTCAAGCTTTCCCTCACAGCGACGGATCGTGACGTGACCGTTATCGAGCACGGCGATCCCCGCCGAATCGTAGCCCCGGTACTCGAGCTTCTTGAGGCTTTCCAGGAGCAGGGGAGCGGCCTCACGCTGGCCGATGTATCCGACGATGCCGCACATTAGTTCTTGGGCTGCTCCATACGTTTGCGTTTCTCGGCGGTCCAGCCTTCTCTGACGCGCTCGTGTCTTTCGTTGTAGACGAGGGCACCGGGCGGGACGTCGTGACGCACGGTCGTGGCCGTCGCAACGTAGGCATCATCGCCGAGGGTGACCGGGGCCACCAGCGTGGTATCGCTGCCCACCTGGACCCTGTCTCCGATAATGGTTCGATATTTTCGGAATCCGTCGTAGTTGCAGATGATCGTGCCGGCGCCGATGTTAGTGTCGCGTCCGAGGGTGACATCGCCCAGGTAGGCCAGGTGGTTGGCCTTGGACCCTTCCCCAATGGCCGCCTGCTTGGTTTCGACGAAGCTACCGATGTGAACCCCGCGCCCGAGTGAAGTCCCAGGGCGAAGATGAGCGAACGGCCCTATCACCGTCTCCTCTTCGATCCGGCAGTCCGTGACGACGACGGAAAATTTTAGGTGTACCCGATTGCCGAGCCGCGCATTGGTTACGTAGGCGTTGCCATCGATCCGGCATCCCTCTCCGATGGTCGTGCGGCCCATGAGGTGCGTGCTCGGCCCGATCACGGTATCCTTGCCGATCGTAACCTCTTCTTCGATGTAGGTCGTCTGGGGGTCTTTGAGGGTCACGCCGGCTTCCATCCATTTGCGGTTGATTCTCTCCTGCAACGTCTTCTCCATAAACGCGAGCTCCTCTCTCGTATTGATGCCCAGGATTTCCCTTTCGTCCTCAGCTCGGACCGTTCGGACAATCTTTCCACTCCTTTGGGCAATTCGCCCGATATCCGGCAGGTAATATTCGCCCTGTTGGTTATCGCTGTTCAGTTCTTCCAGCGCGGCATAGAGAAAGCGCGTCGAGACCACGTAGATTCCCGCGTTGACTTCTTTGATTTTCTTTTCCGGCTCAGCGGCATCCCGTTCCTCGACAATGCCAATCAATTCTTCCTTCTCGTTGCGCAGTATCCTTCCGTAACCCGAGGGCCGTGCCAGAAAAGCCGTCAAAAACGTAAGCGTCGCGTTGTGCTCGCGGTGATGGCGCAGGAGAGCGAGCAGGCTGTCTCGGGAGATGAGAGGGACATCGCCGCTCAGGATCAAGAGGTCTCCGGAAAAATCTTGAAAGATTTCCCTAGTGCAACTGACCGCATGACCGGTCCCGAGCTGGCGCTGCTGGAAAACCCAACTGATTCCATTATCCGCGCATGCTTGCTTGACCTCTGCAGCGCCGTGTCCCACAACGACTGCTATCCTCTTCGGGTTCAAGCTCTGCGCGGTCTTAACAGCATGCAGCAGAAGCGGTTTTCCCCCCAGGCAGTGGAGCACTTTCGGCAGGCCGGACTTCATCCGCTTGCCCTCGCCTGCCGCCAAGATAATGACTCCCAGATCCCTCATTTTTGTGCTCTCAAAACAACTACCGGTGCAAATTATAGCCTAAGAGCTATGTCAATCAAAGGGGAGCGTTGCTATATCATTGTCGTTCCAATATCATTACCAATTATGGACTTTTTCACCGCAGTACGATAATCAGTTTCTTCCTGTGATGGCTTTCCTGACGGCAAATATTTCCGCCCTAGTAGATAGGATCTCTCAGAACCGAGGCCGCTTATATTTCTTGCGCGGGGCTGTTAACCTCCTTGAAGGTGACGCATGGCGCGTGGAGGCGACTGTTCAAGGGACCCACCAGTACTATGTACGGATCTCCCGCGCAAAAAACTCATTCGACTTCTCGTGCAGTTGTCCCTATTATGAGAGGGAGTTCGTAAGTTGCAAGCACATCTGGGCGACATTTCTTGCAGCGGAACAAGAAGGCTATCTGGAAGGTTCGGGAGATATTCCTCCACTCCAGATTGAAGAAGCGACCCCGAGGTCTTTCCCCGCCGGGAAACCCGAGCGGCCGCCGGGAACGAAAAAACCGCCGGCACCAAGCTGGAAGCAGCAACTTCAGGGCCTCCTCGGGGCCATGGAAGCAGAGGAGAGCCCATCGAGATGGTCTCCGGAGCGAGAGTTGGTCTATCTGATAGATGTCCAGGACACACTCGCCAGCGAGCGGCTTACAGTCGAGGTAGCCCAGCGTGATAGAAAGATGGACGGCAGTTGGGGCAAGCTCAAATCTCGCAGAATGCGCTTACATGAAATCGCCAACCTTTCAGGTCCGAGCGACAGACGCATCCTGACCCTTCTACTCGGAGCAGGACAAGAGATGAGCTATGGTTACTCGTCGTACTATTACGATTCGGCGCCTTTTAGTTACGCGCTTGCCCAACCAGCGTGGGATGTTGTGCTTCCGCTCATGTGCGCGACGGGGCGTTGCTTCCTCCGCGCGTCTTTGATGGGCGCTGAACTCGCGCCAATCCGATGGGACGACGGGAGTCCCTGGGAGCTTTGGCTCAAGATCATGCCTGAAGACGTCGGGGAGCGGTACCTGGTCAGTGGCTCATTACGGCGGGCAGAGGGGGAGATGGAGCTGGCGAAACCCGCATTGCTCCTCGCAGGCGGCCTGGTATTTTACGGCGGCTGGGTCGCCCGCCTTCAGGACTTTGGCGCCTTCGGTTGGATATCTCTTCTGCGTGGGCGCGGATCTTTGTCGGTTCCCAAGAAAGAAGCAGACGATTTCCTCACTGAGTTGTTGCGACTCTCTCGAAGGCCTCAACTGGAGCTTCCAGAGGAGCTTAAGTTTGAGATCGCGTCCCATCGCCCGAAGCCCTGTTTAATCATAAAGCCAGGGGAGTGTAATCCATGGGGCCGGGCGCGCCTGGTGGGTGAGTTGTCCTTTGAATATGAGGGAGAGGTGATCCCTCACAAGCGCCCCGGTCAAGGCATCTATCAAAAGGACCGGCGCCGCCTGATCCTCAGAGACATCGAGACTGAGATCGTCGCCGAAAAGCGGCTCAAGCAGCTTGGTTTCCGAAGAGCCTATTCGACCGGCGATCCTGAGCTCGAGTTGTTACCGGACCATCTCCCCAAAGTGGTCCGCGCTCTTACCAACGAAGGCTGGCATGTGGAAGCTCAAGGGAAGCTCTACCGCACGCCTGGCGAGCTGCGCATGGAAATCAGCTCGGGCATCGATTGGTTCGAGCTCCGCGGTGCCGTGCAGTTCGGCGAAATCACGGCCTCGCTTCCGGAACTGCTTCGGGCGCTCAGGCAGGGCGAGCATACCGTCCGGCTTGACGACGGCACGCTGGGGATACTTCCCGAAGAATGGTTGAAAAAATATGGCCTCCTCGCCGGCCTCGGAAGCGTTCAGGGAAATCACCTGCGATTCACGAGGCAACAAATTGGCCTCCTGGACGCCCTGATCGCCTCGGAGCCGGAGGTGACGGCCGACGCGATCTTCGAGCGCGTCCGCGAGCAGCTCCATAGCTTTGCCGGCGTCACGCCCGTTGATCCACCAGCGG
The DNA here is from genome assembly GCA_016193385.1 of Deltaproteobacteria bacterium. Next base: position 49,584 of record JACPSF010000026.1, on the reverse strand, counting down.
ATTTTTCCGGCCAGTTGCGCGGCTACCAGCGCGAGGGACTCGGCTGGCTTTGCTTTCTCCAGCGGTTCGGATTCGGTGGCTGCCTGGCGGACGACATGGGGCTGGGCAAGACCGTTCAGGTTCTCGCGCTGTTGGAATCGCGTCGGGAACTGCGCGCCAGCAGCTCACCGAGCGATGGGATAAAATCACCTCGCCCATCGCTCGTGGTCGTGCCGCGATCGCTCGTGTTTCATTGGAAGAGAGAGGCCGCCCGTTTTGCCCCCAAACTGCGAATTCTTGACCATACGGGAATAGCGCGCTTCAAACCCGCCGACCACTTTGACGAGTACGACGTGGTGATCACGACTTACGGCACGCTGAGGCGCGACGCTCTCCAATTCAAGAACCTGCGCTTTGACTACTGTATTCTCGACGAAGCCCAGGCAATCAAGAATGCCGGAACGCTTTCGGCCAAGGCCGCGCGCCTGCTCAGCGCCGATCACCGCCTGGCCTTGAGCGGCACGCCGGTGGAAAACCATCTGGGCGAGCTCTGGAGCCTCTTCGAGTTTCTTAACCCGGCCATGCTCGGGAGCGCGTCGGTTTTTGGCCGCCTCGGGCGCAACCCCGATGCCCCCACACGGAGCCTCCTGGCGCAGGCTTTGCGGCCTTTTATCCTGAGGCGGACGAAAGGACAGGTTGCGCGGGAGCTACCGCCAAAAACCGAGCAGACGATTTACTGTGATCTCGAGCCGCGAGAAAAGAAGTTCTACGACGAGATGCGCGCCTACTACCGGTCCCGCGTGCTGAGAAATGTTGAGCGCGAGGGCATGAGCCAGGTGAAATTTCAAGTGCTTGAAGCCCTGCTCCGCTTGCGCCAGGCGGCCTGCCACCCCGGCCTTATTGATAAAAGCAAGTTGGCGGAGCCAAGCGCCAAGATCGACACGCTCCTTTCACAGCTCGATCAGGTGCTCGATGAGGGACACAAGGCTCTGGTTTTTTCGCAATTCACGAGTCTGCTCGCCATCGTGCGCCGCCGGATCGACCGGGCCAACGTTCCGTATGCCTACCTCGACGGCCGGACGCGAGACCGCGAGGCGCGGGTCGAGCAATTTCAGAACGATCCGAGCTTGAAGCTATTTCTCATTAGCCTGAAAGCAGGAGGCCTTGGGCTCAACCTTCACGCCGCCGAATACGTGTATCTTCTTGATCCGTGGTGGAACCCCGCGGTCGAGGCCCAGGCCATCGACCGCACGCACCGCATCGGCCAGACGTGCCACGTCTTTGCCTACCGCCTGATCGCCCGCGACACGGTCGAGGAGAAGGTACTCGACCTGCAGCGAACCAAGCGAGACCTGGCCGAGGCCATCATCACCGCCGACAATAGCCTGATCCACAATCTAACCCGAGAGGACTTGGAGCTTTTACTCTCCTGAGGTGTCAAGAACCAGTTCGCGGGGAGAAAAGGGGGCATTGTGCTTTTTCAGAGAAAGACTTCGGACCGCGCGTGGCGAAGGGCGGTGTCTGCTGTGATGGCCCGCTTCCCATGGACGATCTCGTTGATCCTGCGCGGGGGCAACCTCAAGGGCTAGGGGGAAGGGGGGAAGCGCTGGCTGCAAGTTTTGATCAGGGCCATAAGCAAGGCGATTGAGCCGACGATTGAGCCCATGTAGATCCAAGGGGTCAAAAAAGCTTTCCAGCGCTCCTTGCGCCGCTCTGCGCGAATTTCGTCGGGCGTTTTTGGTTTCTCATCTGTCATCAGAGTCGAGCTAGGCCATGTGCCGGCGTAGGATTTTATTACCGAGCCAGAACGCTGCGGCGTCGAAAAGCGTGAGCACGATCGCCATTCGCGCCAGCATCGACCTGTCCCAGCCGGACAGGATCAGGGAGCGCATCGCGTCAACCGCGTAGGTTATGGGGTTGACTTGCGCCAAAAGCCTCATCCATCCTGAGAGGGAATCCAAGGGGACAAAGGCGCTGGAAAGAAAACTGAGCGGAAGCGCCGTGATCCCCAGGATGGCGAAAAAGTCGCCGTGGTTCTTCAGAACAAAGGCGAGGATTAAGGAGATCACCGTGATGCCAAAGCCGAGAAGCAGGCTGATCAGGAGAAGCGCCAACGCACCGCCGACTCCCGCAGCGATCTGAATACCGAAGAAAAGCCCGAGCGCCAGGATCATCAGGCACTGGAGCATGGTGTTGATGTTGACTGCGAGAAAGCGGCCGACGATGATGGAGGCGCGAGAAATTGGGGCACTCATCAGGCGCAAAAGAAAGCCGTTCTCCTTGTCGAAAAGCAGGGGGATACCTCCCGCCAGGCTGTTCCCAAAGGCCGTCAAGGCCAGAATCCCCGGCAGCAGATAGGAACGGTAGTCCCCACCGCTGAAATCCTTGGCCATGCCTTGGAAAGCTCCCCCCATAAAGATGAGGAGGATGATCGGATTGATCAGGTTAAAGGCCATGCTGAAAGGCTCGCGCCACAGGTGGATGAGCCAGCGGACGAGTTGCGCCTTGGTTTCTTGCAGGAATTCACCCACGCGGCTCGTTCCCCTCGGCAAAGCTGTGCCCGGTGTGGTGGAGGAAGACCTCGTCCAGACCGGGTCGGCTATACGTGATGGCCTGGATCGGAACTGTCAGCGCAGCCGCGGACTGGAGGATCTGCGGCAAGGCCATTTCATTGCTTTCGACGTAGATCTTAAGCTGTGTGCCGTCTTTCGCGGTCGCCCGGACCATCCCCAGCTTCGAGACGGCCTGCTGGAGGGCGGCGAGTTCTTCCCCGTGATGATCGTTCGAGGCGTTCAGTTCCACCGAGATCACGTCTCGCTTAAGTTCGCTTTTGAGCGCGGCGGGTGTCCCCATCGCGGCGATCCGGCCGCGGTCGATGATCGCCACTTCGTCGCAGAGGCGCTCCGCCTCATCCATGTAATTGGTGCAGAGAAGCACGGTCGCTCCTTGGTCTTTAAGGTGCAAAATGTAACTCCAGACGTCGTGGCGCCCGCGCACGTCCAGTCCCAGAGAAGGTTCGTCGAGGAGGATCAATGGGGGGCGATGGAGGAGGCCGCAGGCAAGGTCGAGTTTTTTCTTCATCCCCCCTGAGAAGGTGCGCACGCGCCGGTCCTCATGGCCGATCAACCCCACCAAAGATAGCAGCTCGCGCATCCTGGCTTCCCGGAGGGTCGCGGACAGGTGATAGAGATCGCCGTAGTAACGGAGGTGCTCGCGCGCGGTAAGATAGGGATCCACGGTCAGCTCCTGCGGGACGTATCCGATGAGGCCCCGGACTTTGACCGGATCCCTCAATACGTCGATCCCCGCGATCTCGGCTGTTCCCGCGTCGGGCCGAGCCAGAGTCGTCAGAATCTTGATCGCCGTAGTCTTGCCCGCGCCGTTGGGTCCCAAGAGGCCGAAGATTCTGCCGGCCGCAACCGAGAACGAGACGCTGTCCAGAGCGGTGATCGAGCCGTAGCTCTTTTCGAGACGATCAACCCACACCATTACGTTAGCCATGTATTCGGGAAATATATTACGGGCCTCCGTCGAAGTCCAACCGGGCGGCTGTGGACTGGAAAAATCCCTTGTCAACCCGGGTAATTTCGATTAAAAGGGGGCATGAAGAAGCCTCTCGTCATCGATGTCCACCATCATTGGATGCCCGAGGAGCATTACCGGAGGCCCGAACTTTACGTCCGTCCGGAAGAGGAGGTCGTGCACGAGCCCGACCGCTTTCGTATCCAGCGCGCGGGGGTCCAGCTTTTCTCGCCTCCCAAGATGACCGCCCGAATCGAGGAGCAAATCAAGGCGATGGATCGAGCCGGGGTAGACCAGGCAGTGCTCCACGTCGGGGTCTGGCTCGATTGGGTGGATCTCAAGGGGGGACGCTTGATCAACGACCGAATGGCAGAGGTCTCCGCCCAGTACCCTGATCGCATCATTCCGCTCGCCCATGTCCCCCCGCTCGATCCTGAGGGTCACAGAGAGCTCAAGCGGGCGGTGGTCGAGCTGGGCTTCAAGGGTGTGGCCATCAACACCCACATCAACGGCATTCTTCTTGACGATGAGCGTTTTTTCCCCTTTTACAAGACGGTCTCGGACCTGGACGTCCCGGTCGTCGTCCATCCCGCCGCCGAGATCCCTCTTGCCCACCCGCACGGAATGGAGCAATTCAACCTGACGCGTAATCTCGGTCGCGCCTTTGATACCACGATCAACATCGCCCGGTTGATGCTCAGCGGCACGCTCGATCGCTTCCCCCGGCTCCGATTCGTCTTCTCTCACATGGGCGGAGCCTTTTTCGCCTTGAAGAACCGGCTCAATCCGTCATTCTGGGACAAACGCTCCAAGGGCTTTTTCGATAAATACAAACGGCGAATTTTCGTCGATACTGCCCCACCCTTTTGGAGCCCGGAGGAGATCCGGTTTGCGGTTCAGATGATGGGGGAAGGCCAGGTCCTCCTGGGCAGCGATTTTCCTACCATTGGTCTGCTGGCGAACTCGGTGCGGATCATTCGAAAGGCAAAGACCACGGCGCAGGTAAAGCAAAAGGTTTTGGGCGAAAATGCTCGCAGGCTTTTTCGATGAGGCCAAGCGGCGTTGACACAGAGTAACCGCCGGCCCTTCGCTTTGGTTGTCACTGGAGTGGGTGTTCCGATCCCCAATGTCAATACATTCAGAGCTGCAGTGAGTTCGACCTCTAAGACGGCTGGCATCGTCATTATCGGGAACGAGGTCCTGTCCGGGAAAACTCAGGACACCAACTCCCATTTCCTCTGCCAAGAGCTGCGCGCATTGGGGGTAGAGGTCAGGCGGATCATCGTGATCCCGGATGAGATCGAGATGATCGGCCAAGAGGTCGCCGCCTTCTCGCGCGCCTTCGATTTTGTCTTTACCACCGGCGGAGTGGGGCCCACCCATGATGACGTAACGATGTCAGGGATCGCCCACGGCTTTGGGGTCGGCGTGGTGCGCCACCCTGAGCTGGAGCGCCGCTTGCGGGAGCGCCACGGGGCGAACCTCAACGCAGCTAGGCTGCGCATGGCCGAGGTGCCCGAGGGAGCTGAGCTTCTTGGGGAGGGCCCGCTGTACAGCCCGGTAGTGAGGATGCACAACGTCTACATCTTTCCGGGCATCCCCAAGATCCTCTACGAGCGTTTTGAAGCCATCAAAGAGGGCTTTCGCGGATCCCCCTTCCACCTAAAAGTAATCTATGTCAAGGAGGGAGAAGGAGTGATCGCCTCGATTCTCAACAATCTCCTCGCCAGCTACCCCAAGCTCCTCTTGGGATCGTATCCGGTGATCGACAATCCGGAATACAGGGTGAAAGTGACGCTCGAATCCAAAGATCAAGATTATTTAAACCAGGCCTTTCAAACGCTGCTTGGCGCAATCCCCAAAGGTTCCATCCATCGAATCGAAGGAAGCTGAGCGGGTGGTGTGCGTAGGATCAATCCTCGCTTGGCTTTTCCCCACCCGTCTCCGGCATCTTCTCTTCCTGCTCCCGGATCCGACGCAGCTCAAACACTACCTCCCCCCGATCGGGGCAGGCAAATTGCACCGCGTCTGGGTCCTCCTCCCATGCAAACCGGCCGCCGGTCCGAAGAGCGCTCCAAGCGGGCGAGAAGGCTAGAAACGCGTAGATGCAGAGCCCCTGAGGCGTCGTCTCCCCGATCTCCCAGGTGTCGCCCACCTTGTGGCCCAGAGGACAGTGGTGGCGAACCTTCACGACCTCCGCCCGCACCTTAAAGCCTTCCTCCATACGATCCATACCCCCCTTGACGCCCTGTGCCCAAGCCCTCTGCGCAGGAGTTTCCTTTATCCGGTATCTATGATCATGTCAACCAGGCGGTCCTTCAACCAGAGATGGGTGTTTTCCCGGGGCCGTTCGCTCCGTTGGATTACTGCGCTCAAAGCTGGTAGCCTGATTGAGATATCGGGGAGGAAGGGCTTTGAGCGAAATTTTAAGTTGGATCATGGACTCCATACGGTCCTACGGGCCGTGGAGCGTTTTCATTGGCGTCGTCATCGAATCGGTGATCGTGCCCATTCCGTCGCCGCTAGTGATCATGGGCGCCGGTTTCATCCTGATTAACCCGGAGATCAGCGCCCCTGAGGCCATGCTTCCCGTTCTGCTTCTCATCGTTCTGCCTGGCTCGGTGGCTTCGACCCTGGGGGCCTATATCGGCTACAGTATCGGATACCTGGGAGGAAAACCCCTGGTGGAGCGCTGGAAGGGATTTCTCGGTTTCGGCTGGCAGGAGGTAGAGGCGATGGAGCGCCGCTTTCGTGCGGGGCAGATAAACGCCTCGATATTCTTTTTGCGCGCCCTGCCGATCTTCCCGCTCTCGGTCATCTCTGCCGCGGCGGGCCTGATCCGCCTGCCGCTAAAGGAGTTCACGCTCTGGACTTTTTACGGCACCATCCCGCGCTGTCTCTTCCTCGGCTATCTCGGGTGGTGGGTCGGTGAGACCTACCATCGCATCGCCTATGGCATTGACACGGCGGAAACGCTGGTTTCCATCCTTCTTATCGGGTTTATTCTAGCCGTCATCCTCTGGCTCCGGGCCAGGCTGAGGGCGAGAATCCTGAAGCAAAGCTAAAAGAGACCCTGCTGAAATCCAATTGCCCAGCCGAGGAAAAGCCCAAACCCGACGCTCGCGGTTCCCGCTATGATCCGTATCCATTGATTCAGGAGCGTGAAGCGTCGGGCGGTCAAAATAAAGGGCACGGCAATCATGCTGCTTAGGGCCAGCATCCCCCCCACCGAGCCAACGCCGAAGATGAGAATGTAAGCCAGCCCCGCAAACGGCGAGGGGATGGTCGTCAGAACCAGCAACATGAGGGCGGCGCTGCCCGCTAGGCCGTGAACCATGCCGACAAGGAAAGGCTTCCGCATGGAGCGAAACGGATGGGGGTGGCCGTGGTCCTCTTCGCTTGTCCCGTGCAGGTGAAAATGGGTGTGGGTTTCCGGGTTATGAGCGTGGACGTGGGCGTGGAGCCGTTCGTCGCGGAGGGAGCGCCATAGGATGCCGGCGCCGAGAAATACCAGCATGAGCGCGACGAGAAATTCAAGCCCCAAGGCCAGACGGGGCGGGATCGTCACGCGCAACCCGATGACGAGGAGCCCCACCGCAAAGAGGGTAGTGGTGTGACCCAGTCCCCAGAAAGCCCCGATAAGGGAGGCCCACTTGAGATTCTTGTGCTCGCCGACAATGGTTGAGACCGCGATCAGGTGATCGGCATCCAAGGCATGTTTGATGCCGAGGATCAACCCCAAGGCGAAGGCGGCATAAAGGGAAGGTTCCATGAGTTTGACCGGAGAAGAGTAGGCTCAATCGGCGGGGTTAAAGCGCTGTCCGGTCTGCGTCCCAATCCAAACTTCTCCTCCTTCGAAGATCTCCTTCTTCCAGATCGGAACGCTCTTTTTGATCTCCTCGATGGCGAAACGGCAGGCCTGAAAGGCGTCGTGCCGGTGTGCCGCGGAGACCGCGATGATCACGCTGGGCTCGGTGATTTTTACCGGGCCGATTCTATGCACGATGCCCATGTGCTGGATGTTCCATCTCTTTTTCGCTTCCTCACCGACTCGGGCTAGCTCTTTTTCGGCCATCTCCGGGTAAGCTTCGTAGTCGAGTGAGATGACCCGGCGCCCTTCGTTGTGGTTCCTGGTCGTGCCGACGAAGGTCACGATGGCGCCGGCCTCGGGATCAGTGACGTAGTCGGTGAGCTCTTGAAGATTGAGCGCTTGATCACTCACGCGAAACATCGGCTAACCCCCGCTGACCGGAGGGACGAAAACTATCTCGTCATGGTCCTTGAGGACATGATCCGGATTGACGTAATCCTGGTTGACCGCATAAAGCAGGCGCATTTGCGCGGCAGCCAGTTTGGGGTAGTCCCCCTTTAAGGCCTCCCAGAGTTCCTTCACCGTGCTGCCCTCCCTGATCTCTTTCGTGATCTCTCCGACTCCGACGCGCTCCCTTAGGATGGCGAAGAATTTAACTTTTATTTTCATTGTCCCTTGAGCTGGGAGACCATGTGACCGAGTTCGGGCAACAGGAGTTTGCGCATCGCCAGATCGACCGCTCCCCGCGATCCCGGAAGCGAGACGAGCACTTTCCCTTTGGCCGTCCCGGCTACCGCGCGGCTCATCATCGCGGCTGGGCCGATATCCTGGTAGCTCAAAAAGCGGAAAATCTCCCCGAACCCATCCAGGCGTTTTTCTAAAAGGCGGCACACCACCTCATAGGTTCCATCGCGCGGCGAGATGCCCGTGCCGCCGTTGACAATAATCGCCTCGACATCCGTCCGGTTGAGCGCGTCCAGAAGCAGGGCTTCGATCTCCGCCGGCTCATCCTTGACGATCCCGTAGCCTATCAACCGGTGGCCGTTCTCGGCCAGCAAGGATTTGATCAGCTGGCCGCTCTGATCACTGGCCTCATCGCGCGTGTCGCTGACAGTGAAGACAACGCAGTCCAGGCTCCTCCTGGCTTTGGCCTCGTGTTCGGCAACCGACATTTTGGATCCGGTCCTCCGGGGAACTGTAATCATTAACTATAACAACCGAACCTAGCGAATTCAAACCAGGCCATGGCTGGAAAGCCGGGAGGTGAGGAGGGCCGAAAGCTTCCCAGCATCCAAGCCCTCAAGCTTCCTGGCGCACCGTCTGGCCTGTTGCGCGCCGCCCCAGACAAAAATATCATGAAACCACATGGCTTCACAGCAAGAGTCCTTCTCACTCTACCTCCACATCCCTTACTGTATCCGCAAGTGTCCTTATTGCGATTTCAACGTGCAGGTCGTCCGCAGGATTCCTGAAGCGGATTATACCACGGCGCTGATCAAGGAACTGGAGGTTCATGCCTTATCGGAATGTTGGAGGGGCCGGAGCTTGCGGAGCATCTTCTTCGGCGGCGGGACGCCGTCGGTATTTGCCCCGCAGAGCATCGGAAAAATCCTGGGAAAAGCCGCGGCCTTATTTTCCTTCGAAGAAGGCATCGAGATCAGCTTGGAGGCGAATCCCGACCCGGCGGACACCAAACATTTTTCCGGTTATCGCTCCTGTGGAATCAATCGGGTTAGCCTGGGCGCGCAGTCTTTTCAACCCCATCTGCTGCGCTTCTTGGGCCGCCTTCACACCGCTGACGAAACGCGCGAAGCGTTGCGGGCCATCTTGAAGGCAGGGTTCGAGAATTTCAATGTCGACCTGATCTACGCAAGTCCGGGACAATCCCTCTCTGATTTGAGCGCTGACCTTGAGGAGACCTTGAGCTTTCACCCGCCCCATCTTTCCGCCTATGGCTTGACGATCGAGGAGAAGACGATTTTTTATCGGCAATACCGCGCCGGAAAAATTTCGCCCCTTCCCGAAGAGGAAGAGGTCGCGATGGCGGAGTTTATCGAGGAAGCGCTCGCGGGCGCGGGTCTGGAGCGCTATGAGATCTCCAACTACGCCCGACCCGGGTGGCAGGCGCGCCATAATGTCAATTATTGGCAGGGGGGAGACTACTTGGGAGTCGGCGCGGGAGCTCACTCGCATCAACGCATCGGCGACTGTGTCGCTCACCGATGGCAAAACGAGAGACACCCGCCTCGTTATATGGCCCGCATTGCGAGTGAAGGGAGGGCCGTGGCGGAGGAGGAAAGAACCGATCGTCACCAGACGGCCGCGGAGTTTATGTTTCTTGGATTGCGCATGACCCTAGGTATCTCGGTGGAAGAGTTTTCCCGGCGCTTCGGCAAGAATCCAGCCGAGTTTTATCCCGCAATTCGCGATTGGCTGGAAGACGGGCTGATGGAAGAAAACGTGGAACGGCTCCGTCTCACACGCCGTGGCCTCCTCGTCGCTAATTCAATCTTTGTTAACTTTGTTTAGCGAGAGAAATAACGAATGATAGGGATTTCCCTTACCTGTGGCGGGTCTGTGCGGCAGCGGACAGGTCTCCCTGACACTTCGGGCAGGTAAAAGCCTATTTGGCTCCGTGACCGATATCGACATCGAGAGGGCGCTCAGAGAACAGGATGCTCATCGTAAAAGTCTCGGTCACTCCCAAAACCCATTGATTTTGTTCAGAAAATCGCTTGACCCGGCCGGCTTAACATGATATCATTCAACTGTGTGGCAACGTCATTATTGGTTGGGGGTGGGGCGAGACAGCGCGGGCTTTACCCTGCTTGAGCTGATCGTAAACATAGCGATTATCGGGATCCTGGCCGCAATCGCTATACCCGCTTACTTCTCCTTTAGAGAGAAGGCCAAGATTACGCAGGCCAAGTCGGAGCTTAAGAACATCCAACTGGCCATCGAGGCGCTGGCGATCGACACCAACCGCTGGCCAGGTCCTCAAAGTGTCGGGGTCACCGCGGACCAGGAGATCTGGGATCTCAGTACATCCAGCGCAGGGTTGGTGAACACCAACGGCAACTTTCCGAATTGGAACGGGCCGTACTTGAAATCGGTGCCCAAAGATCCCTGGGGCTCCAATTACTTTTTCGACCCAGATTATTACGTCGGCGGGGTACAATACCCTGCCCTGGGTTCCTTCGGCCCCAACAAGTGCTGCCGAAACACCTACGACTCTGACGATGTCGTTCGGGTTCTTCCCACCAACTGACTGCTGTTACTCTGCCTGCCAGTTCTTCTGATATTACGGTCCTGTTTTTCGCCGCGGTTTTTTGTAAAACGAGGCTGCTACGAACAGGACCATAATGGCTAGGCCGAAGAAGGCGTAAAGAAAGAACGGGATCAGAGAGCCGGCGCTGGCAATGAAGTCTCCCCAGTAAATGAGAAGGGCCAGTTATGTCAACCTGAGCCCAGGCTTGCAGGCAGGGATAGATACCTACCCGCAATTTTTCCTTCTCCCCTAAGATCAAAACAAGAGGTTATCCCGTGAACACTGGTGTTGCAAAATAGAAGCAGCACTTCTAAAATGCACATATGGTCAAGCGCCACTACGACGCGCTGCTGCGGCGACTTCTGGGCCATTTCCCGGCGGTTACCGTGCTGGGACCGCGGCAGTGCGGGAAGACCACCTTCATTCGGCAGGCCTTGCCGGGGTGGACCTACCTTGACCTTGAGCGACCGTCAGACGCGACGCCCCTGATGGCCGATCCCGAAGCTCGCCTCGATCAATTGGGGGACCGGGTAATCTTCGATGAAGCTCAGCGAGTACCGGAACTCTTTTCAGTCTTGCGAAGCGCGATTGATCGCAAAGGGAGCCGTCGCTGCCGCTTCGTGCTGCTGGGCTCGGCGTCGCCTTGGCTAGTGCAGGAGATTTCGGAGTCTCTGGCTGGCCGGACCGCATTCTTGGATCTGGCGCCTTTCCGATGGGACGAGGTCATGGCTCGTCGCGCTAAGGGAGGACTGTCAACGCTGTGGTTTCGGGGATGCTTCCCCGCGGCTTTTTTGGAAAAAAATGACTCCGTGCGGCGCGACTGGCAGGAAGCCTACACGCGAGCTTTCATCGAGCGAGACCTTCCTGCCCTGGGGATAGATGTGTCCGCGTCCCAGATGCGGAAGCTATGGGCAATGCTGGCCCATTGCAACGGAGCGATCTGGAATGCTTCGCAATTGGCCTCCTCGTTGGGCGTCAGCTACCACACCGTCAACCGCTATGTGGACATTTTGGAGCAGACCTTCCTGATTCGTAAGGTGCCGCCGTTTTTCGCCAACGTGAAGAAGCGATTGGTCAAGAGTCCGAAGGTCTATTTCCGAGATACCGGTCTGCTGCATTATTTCCTCGGCATAAACTCAGCGAGAGAATTGGATACGCATCCGGCAAGAGGCCTGAGCTGGGAAGCCTTTGTCATCGATCAACTGCTGTCGGCCTTTCATCGGACCACACCGGGTTACCAGGCGTACTTTTGGCGCACGGCGCGAGGTGATGAAGTCGATCTGTTGATTGTTCGTGGGGCCAATCGGGTGCCTTTCGAAATTAAGCTTCATTCCACTCCAACGGCGAAAGATGCTCAGGCATTGTTCAGGTGCATGGCAGATTTTAATCTGCCGCGCGGCTATGTGATCTACCCGGGGCATGAAAACTATTCTCTTGGACGCCACGTGACTGCGATCTCTGCGGAAAAGATTTTTGCGCGACCGCAGGAGGTTGCGAAGCTTTAACGGGGTTTTGGTCGTCGTAGTCTCTGCAGTCGACCTGTAAGGGCCTCACGCGCCTGCCGGGAAGACATACCGGTCCCAGAACCCCATTTTGGCCGAGACGCCGTGCGACAACGACTACGTCAACTTGAGCGGAACCGGTGAGGAGGGATGGACATCGGCCACCGGTTGCGGTAAGGAATTCGGGGACACCATACTTATTTCCTGTTAAGCTCCCTTTTTCGGCCCTGGCTTCTGCCGTTGCAGGATACGACCCAACGCTCCTTCAAGCTTTCCAACAAAACGATCGTCTTCCAAGGCTCTGCCTGTCTTTTCATGACGGCGTATCCTCTCGATCTCTTTTTTGGACATGCCACTCAGAAGAAAGTCCCTCCAATTCCCGACCATTTCAAGCAAGGGCTTGACCTTCACCAGATCGTTGCCTCTGCCTGAAATGTGTGCCGCTACGCTGCTCCATGGATAAGCCTCTGCAGAGTGACAGGCAGTCAAAATGGCCCGCTGAAAGAGTTTTCGAACAGCCTCTGAAAAGCTTGCCAAGAGGCTGAGGGTTGCCTTTTTCTAGTGCGTGTCGAAGACCGTCTGATACTGGGCGAGCTTGGCATCGACGGCGTCCCGCTCGGCCTTTGTGGGGTTGTCCGGTTCGGCGACCGCAGGAAGGCTGCCGAATTTCATCAAACAGGCCATCAGCAGCAGGCGCGCCTTCGTAGCGGTCAGGTTGCTCCCTCCGATCGAGAGCGGATTACGCTTCGGATCCACCGGACCTTCGGCGTTTCCTCGTCCCACCCTCACCACCGGCATGCCGCTGAATACGGCTCGTCGTAAGGCTGCGTCCGCCGAATTACTCATGGTCCCGAACGGAGCCGCCCCTTCGGCGACGAAACCGGCTAGCGGTGTCTCGCGCAGGTTTTTTTCGATTCGTGCGAGAATGTCCACCTCCGAGGCCGCGCTGCCGGACTCGTCTTCCTGGAGATAGCGAGCGTGCTTTGCGATCGTGACCTTCGGGATCGCAGTCGGAAGCAGGTTGCCTTGGGCGTCCTTGATTTTTATCGGAATCCGGATGATCCGGCCTCCATCCAACCGCGCTCCCTCTACCGATTCGGGCAGATGGGTCAGGTTAACTGCTGAGGAGTAGGTATGCCGCTTAACGGTCTTGAAAGTCAGGGCAGCGGGACCGGGCTGTCCCATCGTTCCTATGATCCCGCCGTGACCCCCCGTGGCCACGTAGCCTCCGGGGCGCGCGTCGCCCTTCTGGACATCACGCGCGGTGAAGATCTGCTCGTCCTGGATGACCACCCCCCCGATCGAGTCTCGGCCGCCTTCGTCCGCCCAAATCCGGGAGACGATATAATCCACCGAGTCGATGATGTTGCGATCGCCGTCGTTGCTCACGGCGCCATGGGCTCGCTGCGAGGCGTTCCCAACTATCGGAATGGTCGTGTCGATAAGAAGGTTCAGCCAATAGCTTGTCTCCTCCACGAACGGGCTTCCTTCCAGCCAGATCGCTCCGCTATAGGAGCCGCGATTTAAACCCTGCTGGACCACGTTGGTCAGGCGCGCCAGGATGGCCATCGGCGGCTCCCGTCTCAAATAGCCGGGGCGGTAGGGGAAGAAATCTTTTCCGAGAATTTCCAGCGGGATGTCACCTTGGCCCGCGTCCGAGCGCAGGCGTTGCGGGAGGCCTTTCGTGTAACCGCCGGATGGAGCAGCGCGGTAGAAATCGAACTCAGCCTTGGAAGAGAGCTGGGAGTTCAAGCCTTCATCGCCGACTCCGAGGCGATCGATTTCCTCAAACAAGCGCGAGCCGTCAGGAAAGAACGGCTGGCGGCACTTCTCCGCTGGCGCGTTGGAATCGGCGCCGTCCCCCTCCCAGGCTTGACCGCTAGCTTGCCGGGCCATATAGGGCAGGGGATAGAGCCCGTCCTCCGGCCGCAGAGTGACCTCATAAACGGGAATGTCATTGGCCCCTTGGCGCTGCTTGTGAAATTGGCCCGAAGGATCGATGTAACCGTCCGGGGGAGCGTAAAGCTCGGCGGCATCGCTCTCCAGCGGATGGGCGCTGAACTGCTCGACGTAGACCGTTACCGGCGTCGCCAGGCGCTGCGGCCGCAGGGCATCGAAACGGATCGGGCCGCCATCCGAGTTTTTGCGCAGCGGCAGATCATATTTCTCCCTTGCCTTGTTGCTGGTGACGAGCGGCTCAGTATTCTGGATCGTCGCTGTAGGCCCGGAAAAGACCGCGATCTTGGGTTTTGAAGAGATCCTGCTTTCTGCCATTGATGCCTCCTAAGATGATCAAGCTTCCTCTAGCCATTCTTCGTGCACATCCACCCAAGTGGACATCTCTTTTTCTTCCTTCAACGGCCCTCGCGGTTTTCCGTGCCGAACGGGGTCAGGGCGTCGCCGCCGCGTCGGTAGTCTCTTTGGGTCTGTCCCGGCTCGCGGTTCACTAGAGTGCGATGGTACATCGGGTGGCCGAGACTTCGCACCTCGTGCTCCAGTTCGAAGAGTTTTGTTCCATCTTCGGGGTTCGCCACATCCTTGAAGCGGAATTGATGGTTTCTCACATCTTCCATGACGAGGCCGTGGCGCTTGAGGAAGCCGTAGGGCTCGGAGAAGTTGGCCACGTAAACCGCGATGTGGTGGCCGTCGTAAGGAGTTATCTCCTCATCCACTTCGCGGAACCGGAGCCATTGATTGTGTCCAGTGGCCACGTGCGCTTCCGCGAGACGGTTTTGGGAACTCAGGGTCGCAGGGGCACGCATCACTTCTTGGTAAAAGCGGGCAATCCCGGCAGCCGCGCCGGGCTTAACCCAAAAGTCAACGTAAGGCATGCCGAGGATCATATCGCCGAAGCGCGGCTCGGGAGCATGACAGTGAAAACAGTTGCCCCATGGGCAGATGACCGAGACGTGATCAGCCTCAAGGCGCCAGGAAAAGCGAGTGGCTCTGAGACGTTCTTCCACCGCCTTCAATCGACCTTGAAGCAGATCAAGATCCGGGACCACGATGCCGATATGGCCCGGGATCCGCTGGGCATTCCCGCTCGGCAGGTGAAGCTGCTGCTCGCCCAGGTTGACCCACATGTTCTCCGTGCCGACCGTGAGGTACGGGTCACGGGTGAGTCCCAGCCCGACGACGTAGAAGAGAGTTGCTACGGACTGGTCGGCGATGCGCAGGTTGACATGCTCGAGCGATACGATGTTACCGACATCTTCCTCGCTATAATCGTGCGGCCTGCTCATCGGGCTCCTCCTTTCCTCTTTTCCCAGTTGAGCCCTGAAAAAGCTAAGACCCATTAATAGTCCGACCCGAGGGCAGGCGTCAAGGCAGGCCGAATCGCTGCTGGGATATTGGGAAGCTGGGAAGCTGGAAGGCTTTCTAGCCTTCTAGCTTAGTAGCTTTCAAGCTAGGTTCCGACCGTCCACGAAGTGAGGTAGTGTTCCTGTTCTTTGGTGAGCTTGTCGATGCGGATTCTCATACTGGCCAGCTTAAGCCGCGCTACCCAGTCCTCAACCTCTTTGGGCACATCGTAAACTTGGGGATTAAGGCGGTTCCGATTCTTCACCGCCCACTCGGATGCGAGAGCCTGGGTGGCGAAACTCATATCCATCACGGAGGCCGGGTGCCCCTCAGCGGCGGTAAGGTTGATGAGCCGTCCCTCTCCCAGAAGGTAGATTCTTTTCCCCCCGGGCAGGATGTAGGCATCGACGAAGTTGCGCACGTTTTTCTCTACCTTCACCGCCATCTGGCTTAAGGCCTTGAGGTCGATCTCGATGTCGAAGTGGCCCGAGTTGCAGAGAATCGCTCCGTCCTTGAGAAGCCTAAGGTGTTCTTTACCGATGACATGCATGTCGCCGGTCAAGGTGATGAACAGGTCGCCGATCTTAGCGGCCTCTTTCATAGACATCACCTCAAAGCCGTCCATGGCCGCCTCCAGGGCGCGGATCGGATCGACCTCGGTCACGATGACCTTCGCCCCCATGCCCCGGGCGCGCGACGCCACGCCTTTGCCGCACCAACCGTAACCCGCCGTCACGACTCTCTTTCCCGCCAAGAGAATATCGGTGGCGCGGATGATGCCGTCGATCGTCGATTGGCCGGTGCCGTAGCGATTGTCGAAGAGGCGCTTCGTGGCGGCGTCATTGACGGCGATGACGGGGATTCTGAGCCTCCCTTCCCCGGCCAGGGCGCGAAGTCGTATCACCCCTGTTGTCGTCTCCTCCATACTCGCGATCATATACTCAGCCAGGTGCGCAAATTCTTTGTGGAGCAGAGAAACCAGGTCCGCCCCGTCATCCATGGTAATGACCGGCTTGTGATTCAGCGCCGCGCGCAGATGGCGGTAGTAGGTCTTGTTGTCTTCGCCTTTGATGGCGAACACGGGTATGCCTTCATGTTTGACTAGGGTGGCGGCCACATCGTCTTGCGTGGAAAGCGGGTTGGAGGCGCACAGCACGACTTGCGCCCCTCCGGCTTTGAGAGTCTTGACCAGGTTGGCCGTTTCCGCCGTCACGTGGAGGCAGGCGGAAAAACGCATTCCCCGAAGCGGCTTTTCTTTGCGGAAGCGCTCGCGCACTCGCCTTAGGACCGGCATGTCCTGGTCGGCCCAGAGAACGCGCTTGTTTCCCAGCCCGGCAAGTCCCGGGTCGCCGATATCGTATCTTTTCTGCGCCAAGGTTACAGTCTCCTCCCCACCACCCGTTCCTCTAGACCTTGGCTGCCGCCTGCTTAAGATCCTCGACTCGGTCGGTCTTCTCCCAGGTGAAGTAGCCGTTTTCCGCCGCTCGACCGAAGTGGCCGTATGAGGCGGTCGGTCGGTAGATGGGGCGCTTTAAGTCCAGGGTCTGGATGATGCTCTTCGGCCGCAGGTCGAAGAGTTCACGGATGATGCGGGATAGCTCTTTCTCCGGGATTGTCCCGGTACCGAAGGTATCCACCGCGATCGAAACGGGCTGGGCCACGCCGATCACGTAGGCTAGTTGGACTTCGCATTTGCGGGCCAACTTGGCCCCGACGATATTTTTGGCGATGTAGCGGGCCATATAGGCGGCGCTGCGGTCCACCTTGGTGGGATCCTTGCCCGAGAAGGCTCCCCCGCCGTGGCGTCCCATTCCGCCGTAGGTGTCGACGATGATTTTGCGTCCGGTAAGGCCGCAGTCGCCCTGAGGCCCTCCCACCACGAAGCGGCCTGTGGGGTTGACATGGTAAGTGGTGTTCTGGTCGAGGTACTCCCGGGGTATGACGGCCCGAACCACACCGTCGATGATGGTCTCTCTCAGCTTACCGTACTCAATATCCGGTGAATGTTGGGTCGAAATCACCACGCTCTGCACGCGCACAGGCCTGCCGCCATGGTATTCCACGGTGACCTGGGACTTGCTGTCGGGCCTGATGAACGGGGCTTCTCCGCCCTTGCGGATTTTGGCGAGATACTTGACCAGGATGTGGGCCATCTGGATAGGCAGTGGCATGAGCTCCGGGGTTTCATCGCAGGCAAAGCCGAACATCATCCCCTGGTCTCCGGCTCCCTGCTCTTTGCCCTCCGACTCGGTGACCCCGATGGAAATATCCGGGGACTGGCGCTCGACCGCGGTGATGATGGCGCAGGTGTTGCCGTCAAAGCCGAGCGCCGAATCGGTATAGCCGATGTCACGCACGACTTCCCGCGCGATCTCGTTATAGCTGATTCGCGCCTGGCTGGTGATCTCGCCGGCGACCACGATCATACCGGTCTTTGCGAGCGCTTCGCAGGCCACCCGGCTCTCCGGATCTTCTCTCAGGTGAGCATCGAGGATGGCATCGGAAATCTGATCGCACATCTTGTCCGGATGACCTTCAGAGACGGACTCCGAGGTGAAAAGGTAATCGTTCGTAGCCATTTCAACCTACCTCCGAGGCGGTGTGCCCCAGAATGCAATTCCCTCTCCTATACCGGATAAGCCGTAGGGAATCAAGTTTACTCGCTTTCGTAGAAATTCTTTTCCACGAGTTTCTCGATCGCCCGCAGGACCTCCTCCGCGTCCTTCCCCTTGGCCTCCACGTGGATCTTGCTCCCCTTGGTGGCGGCGAGGGTAAGCACCCCCATGATACTCCTCCCGTCGACCACATGGCCGTCTTTGGAGATCTTCACTTCAGCGGAAAAGCGCTGCACGGTCTGGACTAACAGTGCGGCAGCCCGGGCGTGCAAACCGAGTTTGTTCTTGATCTCGAGCTTCTTGACCACCATGTCCCTTCAACGATTACTTGTCGATGTCTCTATGCTTCACGTGTATTCGAAAGCGCTCGCTGTCCAGTCTTTTATTGAGCTCCTCCACCAGGACGACGGAGCGGTGTCTCCCTCCGGTACAGCCAAGGGCTATGGTGAGGGTGCTCTTCCCCTCCCGCACGTACTGCGGCAGAATGAATTCTAGCAGGGAGTAGAAGCGGTCCAAAAAGATCGTCGTCTCTTCCCGCTTCATGACAAATTCTCTCACCTCGGGCGCCAACCCGTTTTTGCCCCTGAGATCGTTGACAAAAAATGGGTTGGGGAGAAAGCGCACGTCGAAAATCATGTCGGTGTCGTGCGGGATTCCGTACTTATAGCCAAAGGAGGTGAGGAACAGGCTCGTCGTATGAGGACTCAGGATCTGGCTATAGTGTTGCTCCACCTCTTTTTTGAGCTCGTGGACGTTAAATTGGCTGGTATCGATGACTTTATCGGCCACGGCGCGCATCCCCTCCAGGGCCCTGCGTTCCCGGGCAATTCCCTCCTGAGTCGAGCCTCCCTCGGCAAGAGGGTGAGGGCGGCGGGTCTCGCTGAACCGGCACAACAGCACCTCGTCGGAGGCGTCGAAGAAGAGCACTTCCAGACGGTGTCCCGCCGCGCGCAGGTCAGAGAGGACTTGAGGCCACGACTGGAAAAAACGCCCTTCCCTCAAGTCGATGCCCAGGGCGATCCGTTGAACCCCTTCTCCGTACCCTTGGCAGAGTTCGATAAATTTGGGGACCAAAACGACCGGCAGGTTGTCGATGCAGAAAAAGCCGTTATCTTCGAGCGCCCGGATGGCCACGCTCTTTCCCGAGCCAGAGAGCCCCGTGATGATAATGATATCCAGGCCATTGGCTGTCTTCATGGCGCTACGGGGTCCGGTGACCAGGAGGCATAGATAAGGGGTCAAGCTCGAGTCGGCTTCTGTCTCCTGGCTTGCGTGTTTTTGGTCGGCGAGCTAAAACCTGTCGTCTTCCTCACGGATGGTGTTAAAGATTTCCTCCTGGGTTTTCCCCGTCATCAGCCGGGCGCGAAAGGCGGCGTCCTTGAGCAGGCGGGAGATCCGCGCCAGGGCCTTCAGATGATCCGCCGCCGAATTTTCGGGCGCCACCAGAACGAAAAACAGGTAGGTCAAACCGCCGTCGAGGGAATCGAAGTCCACCCCTTGGGAACTCCGGGCAAAGACCCCGGCGATCCGCTCTACCCCCGGAAGTTTTCCGTGGGGTATCGCCACTCCCTCCCCAATGGCCGTGCTACTGATATGCTCCCGCTCAAGCAGGGCCTTGAAAAGCGACGCTGCGTTCATAGTCTGGCTGTGCAAGGCCATCCACTCCGACATCTCTTTAAGCACGGCGCTTTTATTCCTGCCCTGGAGATCAGGGATGACCATCGCGGGCTCTAAGAAATCCGCAATCTTCACCGCTTTACCTTTTTGCGTCGGAGCCTTAGCTTGGTCTTGTATTTCCTGACCTGCTGCTCGATTTTGTCTATCACCAAATCAATAGCCGAGTAGAGGTCCGAAGTTTCCTCGCGCCCGTGGATTGTCAACCGGCGCGCCTGTAGCGTGACCTCGGCAAGTTGTCGTTCTCGGGAATCCACAGAGAGTACCACATGCGCCTCGGGGGGGCGGTAAAAGTACTTCCCGATTTTGAGAAGTTTTTGTTGCGCGTACCGCTTCAAAGCGTCGGTCGGCTGCGTGTGCCGGAAGGTTACGTAAACTTTGACGTTCGTCATGGCGATCCTCCCGTAAGGCTGCCTTATTTTCGCAGGTAACGCTGTCGCCGCTTCGACGAGGGAAGGATGCCCATGGCCTCGCGGTACTTGGCCACGGTGCGCCGGGCGATATCGATGGCCTCCTTGCTCAGGAGCCCGGCAATGTGTTGGTCGCTATGGGGTTTTCTCGGGTCCTCGCTGGAGATGATACCGCGGATTTTCTCTTTAACGGTCTCCGAGGCCACATCTTCTCCGTTGCCGGCCTTGAGGCCGCTTTGGAAGAAGAATTTCAGCTCGAAGAGGCCCTGAGGGGTGTGGACATATTTGTTGGCCGTCGCTCGGCTTACGGTAGACTCGTGCATCCCGATGTCTTCCGCAACATCCCGCAATACCATTGGCTTGAGCTGGCTAACCCCGTTCTCGAGGAAATCGTTCTGAAATTTGAAAATACTTTGCGTGACGCGGAAAAGCGTCTGCTGCCTTTGGTGAATACTTTTGATGAGCCATGCCGCTGCCCGCACTTTCTCTTGCAGATACTGCCTGGCCTCGGCTTCCTCTCCGCCTTCGTGCGTGGCCAGCCGACGATACAGAGAACTGACCCGCAAACGGGGAATCCCCTCGTCGTTCAGGAACACCTCGTATTTGTCGCCGACCTTCTCGATCCCTACGTCAGGGATGATGGTGTGGGCCTCCTCCTGCTCAAAACCCTGAGCTGGCTTGGGCTGGAGAGATGCGATCACGTGCGCAGCCTCGTCGATCTCTTCTGCGGTAACCCCGAGTTCCCGCGCTAACTTTTCATAGCGTCTGGTCTCCAGCTGGGCGAGATGATCAGAGACCAGGCTGGCCACCAGGGTGCCTTCCAAGCCGAGGCTCTCGAGCTGAATCAGCAGACACTCGCGCAAATCACGCGCGGCCACGCCGATGGGGTCAAACCGCTGGATTTCTTTCAGAATCCGCTCTGCCTCCGGAGGCTCGGCGTCCGTGGCTTGGCAGATCTCCTCTAGCGACACCTCGAGGTAGCCGTTTCCATCCAGGTTCCCAACGATGTAAGCGCCGATGGACTTCTCCCGATCCGTCAGGCCCGACAAACGGAGCTGCCAGATCAGGTGATCTTCCAGCGATGCCGGCTTGCTCAGGGTGTTCTCCAGCGAGGGAGGGCCCTCGTCGTCATCGCGGGTGGCCTCGGCCGTCAAAGAGCCGTGAATGGAATTGGAGTGGGATTCGATATACTCTTGCCAATCGAGCGTGCCGGTTTTATCCGCGGCTGAGAGCTCACGGCTGATCTCCGGCTGCGGGGCGCTCTCGGGAGGCACCGCGTCATTCTTCGGCTCGTCCTCGGGCTTTTCTCCGCCCTCGGCGGCAATTTCCTCCTCCAACGCCGGGTTTTCTTGGAGCTCATGGGCGATCATCTCCTCTAGTTCGATGCGGGAGAGCTGTAGCAGCTTGATCGCCTGCTGCAGCTGGGGTGTCATGACCAACTGTTGAGCCAGCTTTTGGACCTGTCTGATCTCAAGGGCCATAGCTAGAGTCTAAACCCCTCCCCTAGGTAAACTTTGCGGGCGTTCGGGCTGGAGGCGATCCGGTGCGGTGTTCCTTCCTCCAGGACCGACCCCGCATTGAGGATGTAGGCCCGGTCACAAATTCCGAGTGTCTCACGGACATTGTGGTCGGTGATGAGAATGCCGATGCCGCTGGTGGTGAGCTTGCGGATGATATTTTGGATTTCCGCCACCGCGATAGGATCCACGCCGGTGAAAGGCTCGTCCAACAGGATAAAGTAGGGGGCGAGCACCAGGGCCCGTGCGATTTCCGCCCGACGGCGCTCGCCTCCGGATAGGGTGTAGGCCTTATGGCGGGCCAAGTGGGAGATCCCGAGCATCTGCATGAGCCTCGTGCAGCGCTCCCGGCGCTCCTCTTCGCTCAAGGCGAGAGTCTCAAGGATCGCCTGCAAATTTCCCTCAACCGTGAGACGGCGAAAAACGGAGGGTTCCTGGGGGAGGTAACTGAGGCCAGCGCGCGCCCTGAGGTAAACCGGGGTGGAGGTCAAATCTTCGCCGTTCATGAAAACCTTTCCTTGATCGGGGCGCACGAGACCGACCATCATATGAAAAGTCGTGGTTTTTCCCGCTCCGTTAGGCCCAAGCAGCCCTACCACCTCACCTCCGCTGACCTCCAGGCTTACCCCATCGACCACGCGGCGACCATTATACGACTTCGTGACCCCGTCAGCCTTGAGTACAATCATCGCGCTTTGCTTGGACTCGCCTGCTCTTTCTCTCGTTTTTGAATCTCCTCCGGGAAGATCGTTGCTTTGACTCTCTGGCTTCCCCCCTCGACCACGGCCCGTTCCTGTTCGACGAAAAAAATAATCCGCGAGCCGGAGACTTGGCTGTTTCCCTGGCGTACGACCGGATCGCCGGTGAGTATGATAGTCTGGTTTTTGTCGTTGAAAACAGCCTTGGTTCCCGTTGCCACGCGATTCCCCTGCGTCACTTGGACTTGGCCTTCTGCCACCACCTCATTAAGGGCTTTCATATCAGCATCGTAATTAGCCGTGAGCACCTGACTCTTCATGATCAGATCACCCTGCTGCGCGACGACGCGGCCGGTATAGGTGATCGTCTGTTTTTTCTGGTCCACCTCCATCCGGTCCGACGTGATAAAAATGGGGTCCTTTTTATTGCCTCCAAAGACACCCCCTGAGGATTCGGCTCTTGTCGCCCCGATGGACTTTTGACCCGCTGCGCCCGCGAGGGCGAAAGAATAGACAAAAAGCAAACTGAGCAGGGTTGCCCATAAGCCGAAACCCCCGTTTGCTGACCCCGGTTTAGCTCTTTCTCTTCCCATCGGCTCTTAGTCCCTGGTTTTCCAGCTGATTCGGATCAACCTTGGTTTTCACCTCCTTCAGCAGACGAACCTTCTCTTCTTCCAGCTTGATTTCCATCCCCACCCCCTCCAGCTCCAGCCCCTCTGCCTTGAGAGTTACCTTACCGGGAGCAACCACCTGGTTTTTGCTTTTGAAATAAAAAGCCTCTTCTGTGCGAAGGATGTAGCCCTGATAGGTCACTTGGACGTCGCCCTTCATGTTCATCTCCTCTAGTTCCTTATCCGTGAAGAAAAGGCGTCCCTCGTCACCTGTGGCCTCCAGGGTTCGTTCATTTTTATCATAAAAGATGAAGCGTGGCTTTTTGATCACGGCCTGTTTTTCCCCTTTGAGATAGCGGGCCTCTTCCCCCCAGAGCTCCCACATCTTTCGCCCCCCTTCAATCTTTGCGCGATGGAAGTCTTTAAGCTGGAGGGCAACGTCGGGGAGCCGGTCCAAGAACTTGAGTGGCTCCTTGCGCATCTCATCGACTCGCGCCGTCCAGACGGTGTCCGCGACCTTGTAGCCCACCCCGCCCAGGGTGGCGCCAATTAAGAGAAGCAAGAGAGACCTCACACCTTTTCGTTTCATGATTGACCTGGTCGACCAGGGTCTAAGACAAAAAAATACCACCTTTGAGGGTGGCTGTAAAGCAGACAGGCACGAAATTTGCTTAGCCGTGCGGGGCTAATTAACGGTGGTAGTATTTTCGGGTGATTTCCTCCCACTTGCTTTGCGCCTGCAGAAGGAGCTCTGCCACCTCCCTTACGGCGCCCTGTCCCCCGCCGCTTTCGGTCACATAATCCACCAGCGCTTTTAATCCGCTCCAGCCATCTCTTACCGCTATGGCCAAACCCGCCCGGCATAGAATGGGTAGGTCCCCCAGGTCATCCCCGAGGTAGGCAATCTCACGATCGGCAAGGCCGGTCTTGGACTTAACTTTTCTATAGGTCTCGCCCTTATCCAGGACCCTCTGGTAGACGATGCGGATCCCGAGTTCCCTCGCGCGGTGAGTCACGGCCTGGG
Organism: Deltaproteobacteria bacterium; assembly: GCA_016193385.1. Next base: position 25,653 of record JACPSF010000026.1, on the reverse strand, counting down.
AATAGCGGCCGCTTATCAGCCCAATTCGAATGCCAGCCCGGTTCAGGAGTTTTATCCCTTCGCCGTCGCGAACATTAAAGCGCTTAAGCTCCTCTCCCCGACCGTTTATGACGATCGAGCCGTCCGTTAACACTCCATCGACGTCCAGCAGGAGAAGTTTTATATCCTGCGCCTTCTTACGGACCGCGGCGGGAATGCGCTTCACTGGGGGGTTAAACGATGCCGGCTTTCAAGAGGTCGTGGAGGTGAACGACACCTTCGGGTCTGCGCCCGCTATCTTCCAGAATGAAAAGTGAAGTGATCGAATGCTCCTCCATCACCGCGACAGCCCGCGCCGCCAGGGCATCGGCCGGTATGGTCCTGGGATCGCGGGTCATCAAATCCTTCGCCTTGAGGTGGAAGATATCGCCTTTTTGCTCCAGCCCCCTTCGCAGATCTCCGTCGGTGATCACGCCGACGAGATCTCCGCGGCCGTTGACCACCCCGGTCACTCCGAGTCTCTTCGAGGTGATTTCCAAAAGCGTCTCTTTCATCGGAGTCTCTTCGCGCACGATCGGCAGCTCTGGGCCCCGATGCATCAGATCCTGGACCCGTAGAAGCAGCCTGCGGCCCAAGATACCCCCGGGATGTCGGAAGGCAAAGTCTTCCTCCTTAAATCCTTTTTTCTCTAGCAGGACCACCGCCAGGGCGTCGCCGAGGGCCAGTGCTGCGGTCGTGCTGGCGGTAGGCGCAAGACCCAGCGGACAGGCCTCTTCTTTGACCGCCGCGTTTAAGACCACGTCGCCCGCGCGCGACAGCGTGGATTCGGGATTGCCGGTGATCACAATCAGCTTGAGCGCCAGGCGCTTGATGATGGGCAGGAGTGTTAAAATCTCGTCGGTCTCGCCGCTGTTGGAGACAGCCAGAACCACATCGCCTTTCACGATCATACCGAGATCACCGTGGCCGGCGTCGCCCGCGTGGAGGAAGAGTGAAGGTGTGCCGGTGCTCGAGAACGTGGCGGCGATCTTGCGGCAGATCAGGCCCGATTTGCCCATGCCGGTCACCACCACTTTTCCCGGGCAGGTATGGAGAAAGTCGACAGCTCGCACGAAGCTCTCGTCGAGCTGGTCGATCAGCGAATGGATCCCTTCCGCTTCGATCTTGAGAACTTCCCGAGCGCGTTGGAGAATGGTCGCCGCGTCCATCAGTTTCCCTTTAAGAGCCCATCGATCTCTTTAACCCGCTTGAGGAGTTCCTCGAGCTCGTTCAGAGGTAGCGAATTGGGGCCGTCGCTGAGCGCGTGGTCCGGATCTTCATGAACCTCCATGAAGAGCGCGTCGATCCCGACGGCCACGCCGGCCCGTGCCAGCGGGGCAATAAACTGCCGCTGTCCCCCGGAAGCCTTCCCCGACCCGCCGGGGAGTTGCAGGCTGTGGGTGGCGTCAAAAACTACCGGAAAGCCCAAGTCCCTCATTATGACCAGAGAGCGCATGTCTGAAACCAGGTTGTTGTAACCAAAGGAAACGCCCCGCTCGGTTACCAGGATCTGTTCGTTTCCGGTGGAGACGATCTTTTCGACCACGTTGCGGAGGTCCCAGGGGGCCAAGAATTGCCCCTTCTTGACATTGACCACCTTTCCCGCCCGGGCTACCGCGATAACAAAATCAGTTTGGCGGCACAGAAAGGCGGGGATCTGGAGCACATCGACGATCTCTCGGACGAGGCCCACCTGCTCCTTCTCGTGGACGTCGGTGAGGGTTGGGACACCGAACTCCTTTTTCACCTCGGCTAGAATCTCCAGCCCCTGCTCGAGGCCGGGACCCCGGTAAGATTCGAGCGAGGTGCGATTGGCTTTATCATAGGAAGATTTATAGATGAACGGGATGCCGACCCGGCGGGCCGCCTCAATGAGCAGCGACGCGTGCCGGAGTGCCGACTCTCGTCCCTCGATGACGCAGGGACCGGCAATTAACGCCACAGGCCTGCCCGCACCGATTGCGATCGTACCGACTTTTACAGCCCTGGACGTTATTGACGTTCGTACGCTTGAGGAGGTCATCTGCGGGCGACTTTGATCCTCGGCACCTCGTGCAGGGCCATGCGGTTCTGCAACGCGGCCTTGATGAAGCCTTTGAACAGGGGATGACAATCCATGGGACGGGACTTGAATTCGGGATGAAACTGGCAGCCGAGAAACCAGGGGTGGTCTTTGAGCTCGATCATCTCCACCAGGTTGCCATCCGGTGAGAGACCGCTCAAAATCATGCCCTGGGCCTTGTAGAGGTCGCGGTAGCCGTTGTTGAATTCGTAGCGGTGGCGGTGGCGCTCCGAGATCTTTCTCTTGCCGTAAAGTTTCAGGGCTAAGGTATTTTCCTGTAGCACGCAGGGATAGGCCCCGAGCCTCATGGTGCCCCCTTTGTTCTCAACTCCCCGCTGGGTTTCCATGAGATGGATGACAGGGTGCGCGGTTCGCTCGTCAAACTCGCTTGAGTTTGCTTCGTTAAACCCGCAGACATTTCGGGCGAACTCCACCACTGCCATCTGCATTCCCAGACAGATCCCGAAAAAGGGGACGCGTTTTTCCCGCGCGTAGCGCACCGCCTCAATCTTTCCTTCGCTGCCGCGGTCGCCGAAACCTCCCGGAACTAGGATGCCGTCGGCTCGGCTCAGGAGCTGGCTCGGCCCCACTTCTTCGATTTGCTCCGCTTCGATGCAGTCGAGCTCCACCCTCGCCTCGTTGGTGATGCCTCCGTGGGTGAGCGCCTCGATGAGGCTCTTGTAAGATTCTTTCAGGCTCATGTACTTGCCCACCACGGCGATACGGACCGGTTCCTTGGGGTTCTTCAAGACCTGGACGATTCGGTGCCACTTTCTCAGGTTAGGGGCTGCGGTCCACATATGGAGTTTTTCCACGATTTTCTCATCCAGACCTTCCTGGTGGAAGATTAGGGGAACCTCGTAGATCCACTCAACATCCTTAGCCGTAATGACCGCATCCTCCTCCACGTTGCAGAAGTGCGCGATCTTCGCTTTCAGTTTTTTATCCAATAGCCGATCCGTGCGGCAGAGCAGGATGTCCGGTTGGATCCCCAGGCCAGTCAGCTCTTTGACGCTGTGCTGCGTAGGCTTGGTTTTCAGCTCTCCCCCCGCCGCAATGTAAGGGACCAGGGTGAGGTGGACATAGAGGACATTCTCTTTACCCCAGTCCCAGCCGAACTGTCGCACCGCCTCCAAGAAGGGAAGGCCTTCGATGTCTCCTACCGTCCCGCCGATCTCGCAGATTACAACGTCGTAGCCATCGGCGGCGTTACGAATCCGTTGCTTGATCTCGTCCGTGATATGGGGGATGACTTGCACCGTGCCCCCGAGATAATCTCCCCGCCGCTCTTTGGCGATCACTGTTTCATAGATCTGCCCGGTAGTGCAGTTATTCTTTCGTCCCATCGGCGTCGAGACATAGCGCTCGTAGTGGCCGAGGTCGAGATCGGTCTCGGCCCCATCGTCAGTAACGTAGACCTCCCCGTGCTGATAGGGACTCATGGTTCCCGGGTCGACGTTGATGTAAGGGTCCATCTTGAGCAAGGTCACCTTCAAACCACGACTTTCCATGAGCGCCCCAATGGATGCCGAGGCGAGCCCCTTGCCCAAGCCGGACACCACTCCTCCCGTCACGAAGATAAATTTAGTCTTCACGCCGGCCATGTGATGTTGTTATCCCCCTCTTTTCTTTAGGAAGTGCTCGGCCTTCGTCAGATCCTCGGGAGTGTCGACTTCCACCGAAGGCTCGTCCACGTCGGCCACACGAACGCGGTACCCATGCGCCAGAGCGCGCAGTTGCTCCAAGCCCTCGGTCCGCTCCAGCGCCGTGGGTCGAAGACGGGCGAACTTCATGAGAAAATCCCGGCGATAGATGTAAACCCCCACATGCCGATGCCCCCAGATTCTGGCCCGAGCCAGAGCCGGGGAGTTAGTCCCGTTGCGGGAAGGGGCTCCCTCGCGCAGAAAGGGTACCGGTGCGCGGGAGAAATAAAGGGCGAAACCGTGGGCGTCGGAAACTACCTTGACGACATTGGGGTTGAACCATTCTTCCCGCTGAAAGATGGGAGTCCGGGCTGTTCCCATCGGGATGGAGCGATCAAGGCGCAGCGGCCTTAATGTTCGCGCGATTGTCCGGGGTTGCACGAAGGGCAGATCTCCCTGCACGTTCACCACCCATTCGGCCTTGAGCTTCTTGGCCACTTCGGCCAAGCGATCGGTGCCGCTGGGGTGGTTACGAGAGGTGAGGACGGCTTCTCCGCCGAATCCCCTTACGGTTTCGAGAATTCTGCGATCGTCGGTGGCGACCAGAATGCGGTCCAGGCCGGACACCTTAGAGGCGCTTTCGTAGACGTGCTGAATCATAGGCTTACCGCCGATCAGGGCTAGAGGCTTTCCGGGAAATCGCGTGGAGCCATAACGGGCCGGGATAATTGCCACGACAGTCATGGAATCCGAGGCTTAAGTTGCGCTGAGAGACGACCAGGAGCGAGGCGGTCTGGAGGCCGATGCCTGAAAATAAAAAGCCGCGACGGCCCTTGCGGAAAGCGCATCACGGAATTTAACTATACCCCTACCCCCAGATGGTGTCAACGAGATTCTTTTGAAGAGATGATCAGATCCGACGTCTAAACGGCACGGAAGGAGGTGATTCTGTGAAAAGCGTATTCAAGCTACTGCTTGTAGCCTTAATTACCCTGGCGTTTAGCGGAGTTAGCTTTGCCCAGGCCAAGCCGGCCACTCCGGCTACCCCGGCCAGTCCGGCGGTAGAAAAGATGGAAAAGAAGGAAGACGACGCGAAAGGGAAGAAAGCAAAGGCCAAAGCCAAAGCCAAAGGCAAAGCCAAAGCCAAGGGAAAGGCAAAAAAAGCAGAGGAAAAAGCGGAAGAGAAAAAGGGTCAGTAACCTAGGACCCTCCGGTCTCTGGGGAGGGGTGGCTTACTTGGTTAGCCTTCCCTCCCCTCTGCTTTAAAAGGCTGCGCGGCTGCCTCAACTGCCTCCAAAACCGGCTTGCTTGATTTCACCCGGGATATTCTATAAACTTTTTTCGACCTTTGGGTCGGTTTCGATTGGTGAGCCGAAAGGAGGAGTGGAGATGGAGCTGCCGAAATGCCAGAAGTGTAATAATGGGGTGCTCATCCCATTATCGGACTACGGCCAGGATGGAGCTTCGGTGATGTTCAAGGCCTGGGCCTGTACCAATCTAGAGTGCGGCTTTTCCCTCCGGGTTGATAAAGGGGAGGTAAGCTACGGGAAAAGGATCGAACCGAAACACTAACCCGACGCAGGTGCATTCGTAAAATTTAGCCAAAAGGGGGATGGAGCGAATCCCCCTTTTTATTTTCTCACGGTGGCCCGAGACGCTGGGCAACGACTCCTCTAAAGAAAGCGGCACGGGCCTTTCATTTTCCCTCCGAGAGACGTTGGTTTGCCTGTCTGTTCGTCAGCGGTTATCGCCTGCGGGTTCCAATCTTTTAACTTTTATGTGGGCGTCTTTGGATAGACTTCGAGGCGGTGTGGCCTCACGCGCGCTCTTCGGTTCTGGTCACGTGAACCGAAGTCCTCTGTGTGGAAGTCGGGTTTAGTCCGGGTGGAACCTGCTCCGATGGCGCCAATAAAGCAGAGACGGATCGATGTCAGAGCAAGCCTTCGGGCTTCTTTTAAGGACGGCATCTTTGCCGCCATCATGTTGGGAGTTACCGAATACTACGTCATCCCCTTCGCCCTGTTCATGGCCGCAACCGTGCAGCAGGTCGGCTGGATCAGCGCCTTACCCAACTTGCTGGGTTCGATCTCCCAGCTCTTCGCGGTGCCGCTCATCCGCTGGCTTGGCGGGCGCTTGAAATTTTTGGTTCGCGCCGTTGTTGCACAGGCGATTCTGTTGCTTTGCATCGCTTCGTTGGCGGGAGTTGAGCTTTCATTTCGTCTGGGGCTTTTATTGTTGCTCCTGGTGCTCTTCACGATGAGCGGAGGCTTGATCGGCCCGGCCTGGGGGAGCCTGATGAGCGATTATATCCCTCTGAGCAAGCGGGGTAGCTATTTTGGGTGGCGCAATCGGATTCTTGGCATGATCGCGGTTCTCAGCATGGTAGGCGCGGGCTTCGTTCTTTACTGGACGCGAGAGTTTTCCCCCTCCGTGGGCTTTTTTATCATTTTTCTGGTCGGGGCTGCGGCGCGCTTGGTCTCTTCGGCGTACATCGCCCAGATGAGCGATGTGCCAATGAAAAAAAATCCGGCTCACGACTTCACCTTTGTCATGTTCGTAGCCCGCTTCAGAGAAAGCAACTTCGTCAAGTTTATCGCCTACGTGGCTACTCTCACGTTCTCATCCTATTTGGCCTCCCCTTTCTTTACGGTCTTCATGCTTCGCGACCTTCAGTTCAGCTATCTCACGTATATGGTCCTTCAGGTCGCCTCTATCGTGGCCGGGCTGGTCGCGTTGCCCTGGTGGGGGAGGCACGCGGATTTGGTGGGGAACGTCCGCGTGCTCAGGCTGTCCGGCTTTCTGGCGACGCTCGTCCCCCTTCTCTGGCTGATTTCCCACAACCTGGTTTACCTCGGCCTCTTGCAGATGTTTGCGGGCTTCGCCTGGAGTGGTGTCACCTTGTCGGCGACCAATTTTGTCTACGACGCCGTGACCCCACAGAAGCGGATTCGGTGCATCGGTTATTTTAACGTCATCAATGGCACGGCGCTTTTCTTTGGGGCCTCTCTAGGGGGTTTCCTTGCCTCCCGCCTGCCGCCGCTCTTGGGCTATTCCCTGCATAGCCTTTTTGGGCTCTCTTCGCTTTGCCGCCTCGGTTCTTATTTTCTCTTATCGCGCCGCTTTCAGGAGGTAAGGCCGTCGCAAGCCGTTTCGAGCCAAGAGCTGTTTTTCAGCGTGGTGGGACTCCGCCCCATCATCGGCGGCCTACGCGACTGGGTCCTGCGGCCGATTCGTCATAGGGAATAAACTCGCTTGTCTCTCTCGCTCTAATCAATGATCCCCTCTTGCTTCAGGAGGCGGCGGATGTGGGCGACCAGGCGGGAGAATTCGAGCTCCTCCATTGCCTTCATCACGCGGGGCCGAGCTAGGCTGATCGGCACCATTTCGTCAATATGCCCCGGCCGCGGTGACATAATGGCTACGCGATCCGAAAGGAAAACGGCTTCGGGTATGCTGTGGGTGATGAAAAGAATGGTCTTGCGACTCTCGCGCCAGATCCGCAGGAGCTCCAAGTTCATGCGCTCCCGCGTCAGGGCATCGAGAGCCCCAAACGGCTCATCCATCAGGAGCAGGGGAGGGTCGTGGATCAAAGCGCGGCAGATTGAAGCCCGTTGTTGCATCCCTCCGGAGAGCTGATAGGGGTATTTGTCCTCGAAGCCAGATAATCCCACCATCTTCATGAGACCCAGTGCTCGCTCCCGGTACTCTCTCAGATCCAGCCTACGGACCTCCGCCTGAAGCATCACGTTTCCCACCACGGTGCGCCAGCTCATCAGGACCGGATTTTGAAATACGATCCCAACGTTGGGCGTCGGGCCGGTGACTTGCGAGCCGTCGACCATGATGCGGCCGAGGGTGGGACGGAGTAGGCCAGCGATAGTCCGCAAAAGCGTGCTTTTGCCACAGCCGCTGGGTCCCACGATCGATAAGAACTCGCCCTCGTTCGCCTCCAGGTTGACCTCTTCCAGCGCGTGGACGGCCCCTTCCCTGGAGTTAAAGACCATGGATAGGCCTTCCACCGAGATGATGTTCCGCATACCGGTTTTCCCCCCAGGGCCTCGATGCCGTCAGGGGGGGAGGGAGCTTGGTCTCCTTATTGGGTGACAGACATGGGGATAAACTCGTTAGTGAAGTATCGGTCAACAGGCAGTTTTTTCTTCAAATCGCCGTACTCGAACATGATCTGCTGTGCCGTCTCCCAATCTCTTTTGTCCATCCAACCCAATGGTTTATCCTTGGTGTGCGCCGAATGGAATAACGGGAAGCTTGCCGTAAGTTCATGTAGGACCGTGGAGCGCTTGCGCTCTTTGAACTCCTTCAGTGCGGCATCTGCGGCCGCTTCCGGGTTCTTCATCGTGGCGATGAATCCCCTGCTGACGGCGCGGAGAAAAGCACGGATCATCTCTTTCTGCTTGAGATTATCTCGGTTGATCAGAATCCCGGTTCCGAGCAGCGGCGCGCCATAATCCGCAAAGCGCAGCACATCGAGCTTGACCCCGGTGTCCTCGATTTGCGGGACCTGTTCGTTGACGTAGGCCACGATGGCATCCACCTTGTTCTGGAGCAGCGCTTCGCGCTTTGCCCCTCCGGAGGAGAGCTGCACCACTCGAACCTTGCCGGTGAGTCCGTTGGCTGCGAGAAAGGCGGGCAGGATGGCCTGGTCAGCGCCACCGGCGGCCACGGCGATGGATTTGCCCACGAGGTCCTTCGGACTCTTCACCGCTACATCGTCCCGAGTCGCTACAGCCAACGGATGAATTTGAGCGATGCCGTAAATTCCTATGACCGGAACGCCCTGAGCAATCCCTTTCATCATGGTCGCGTAGTCAGCCTCGCCAAATGTCGTCTCGCCAGTCCCCATCAGCTTAACGCTGGTACCCGAGCCCTGTCCGGTCAGAATCGTCACATCTAACCCCTCCTTTTCGAAGAACCCAAGCTCTTTCGCATAATAGTAAACGGGCGCCTGACCGTAGAGTATCCAGGAGTAACGAAAGGTTACCTTCTGCAGCTTTTCGGAAGCTGCCATCGAATCGGGCGGGCAGGCAAGCAAGACAGCGAGCATAAGGCCGAGAAAGAATCCCCTGTATGTGTAAGACATAATGGCACCTCCTTGGGTCCTTTGGTTGATTCCAGATGGGATGCGAAAACCATTACAGTCACCATAACCTCGATTTGTCAAGAAATCGCTCTGGGTTCCGCCTCGTGGCGAAAGGTCACGTGCCACGGGATGCAGATTTTTTCCAAATAGCGTATGAGCCAGAAAAAGCTCACCCCGATGGCGGAGACCACAATCACCGTGCCAAAAAGAAGTTCCGAGTTTGCATCGCTGTTTGCGACCACGATGAGATATCCCAAGCCCTGATCCGAGCCAACGTACTCACCCACGATGGCACCGCTGGTGGCAAACGCTATAGCGACCTTAGCTCCGCTAAAGAAGTAGGGGAGTGAGTTTGGGAACCGGCTCTTCCAGAAGATCTGCCACTTACTGGCCGACATGGAGCGGACTAACTCGATCATGTCGGTTTCGACCGCGTTCATGCCTGTTAACGTAGCCACAACGATCGGGAAGTAGGCCATCAAGAAGCTCACGATGACTTTCGGCGTGAGGCTGAAGCCAAACCAGATGATCAGGAGCGGGGCCACGGATATATAAGGTATGGTTTGCAAAAAAACTAGGATCGGTGAAATGGCCTTATTCATGATGCGCGACCAGGCCATCAGAAGGGCAGTCGCGACACCGATCACGACGCTGAGGCCGAAGCCACCGATAATCTCGCTGATGGTCACGAGGCCGTGAGTGGCAAAAGTAGGGTAGGAACGAAACACTTTGGAAAACGCAATGATCGGGGAAGGAAGAAAAGTTGGGCGGAGTTGGAAGAAGACCACCACGAGGTGCCAGAAAAGCAGAAAGAGCGCGATCGCGGTGGCCGGGTATCTGACCTCGCTGCTCACGGGCCTGGCCCAAAGCCATCTCAGTGCCTGGCCGGTTGCGCGCACTTCACTAGCTCCGCTACGATTTTCCCTCGGCTCGTTCATACGGTCAGGCCCAGCGGTTGGTCCGTCCTTGCCGAAACGTGCCAACGCAAAAAACGCCGCTCAAGTTCGACGACCACCAGATAGAGAACGATGCTGACCAATGAGGTCGTGAGCATGGTGGCAAAGAGGCCAGCCGTATCGAAGTTTCCCTGGGTGAGCAGCAGGTAATATCCGAGACCTCGATCTGAGGCGATCCATTCCCCTACGATGGCTCCGACCGCGGCGAACGGCACCGCGATCCTGGCTCCAGCAAAGAAGTAGGGTAGGGCAGTGGGGATGCGAACTTTCCAGAACACTTGAAAGGTCGTCGGCGACATCGAATGGATGAGATCCAACATGTCCGTCTCCACCGCTTTTAATCCCGCCGCCGTCGAAATGAAGATGGGGAAGAAGGAAATGAGAAAGCTCACCAGGATCTTCGGCAGGAGGCCGAATCCGAACCAGATGACAAACAGCGGGGCGACAGCGACTTTGGAAACCGTCTGAGAAAAAAGAAAGAGCGGCATGAGGGACTTATCCAGAGCAGAAGACCAGACCACGACAAGGGCGAAGAAGCTACCCAACACGATGCTACAGCCATATCCTAGCAGAATTTCATAACCGGTCACCAAGGTGTGGGAGACGAGCTTGCTGCGTTGCTCTGCGAGCGCGCCAAGAATTTCCACAGGGCCGGGCAGGATGTAGTTCTGGATACCGCTCAATCGCACATAGCTTTCCCATATAAGGAGAAACAAAATGATGGCTGCGGCCGGACACAGGATATCGAGATAGCGTTCGCGCAGCAAATCGCCCAGGCTCAATGGCGGGCGATCTCGGTCTGGCGAAGTATGAGCTGAGTTTTGGCTGGGTTCCATGGGCGGACTTTAAAGACCAACCGTCACGGGGAGATCTCGGGTCTAGCTCATCGACCTTCGAAAAGCGGGCTGTAACCTACTCCTTATCTATACTCAACTGCAATTAGCTTTTCAATACTGAAGAAGTTTCTTCTCTGCCGCCGCAAACAGGCGCCAGGCCCCGTAGGACACCCGATTTGTGCAGTTCTTTTTGAGATCGCCTGAATCGCGCTAAGGTTTGTTAGCGGTTGGCAGTGATGATCCCCGCCGTCAACCTCATCTTCATTGGCGTCAGCTCTACTTTTCGTGCCAGGTAGACAAAGGTTGGGTCTGTTGCTTAATTAAAAATGCTTTAAAGGATCGATTGTGCTTCTGGTCGCCGTAGAGATTTGCTTGGAAGGTGAGCGACACCGCTTGGAATTCTTCGCTTCCCCTCCGACTGTTTTGAGCACCTGATGTGGCCGGTCCGATACCATCGTCGAAGGCGGGCTCGGAGAAAGCTGGATCAAGCAGCGTCTGCGTGTTTTTCGTGCTTTATAAAAAGAGGTTCAGAAACATTAGCTGGGTGGTCTACGTCGTGGGGGCTTGTGGCTCTTCTGTGGCTCGGTCTTTCAGTCGCTTGGGAATGGCAAAGATAAAGCGGCTCCCTTTCCCTGGTTTGCTCTCGACCCAAATCTTTCCCTTGTGAAGGTCCACAATTTCCTTGGCGATCGTGAGACCCAGGCCCGTGCTGCCAACGCCCCCGGAAGGAGAAGGGAGACTTCCCTGCTCGAATTTTCGAAAGATCCTCTCCTGATCCTCAAGCGGAATCCCCACACCGGTATCCTGAACGCAAATGGCGATGCAGGGCTCCTGGGAGACCTCCTCTTCCTTGCGGTTGGGGTCGATCTCAAGTGTGACCCTTCCCCCATCGGGGGTGAATTTGACGGCATTCCCCAGGAGGTTGGTCACGACCTGGATGATGCGGTCGGGGTCCGCCTCCACCTCAACGTCGGGCGCTGCAAGTTTCTCCTCGATCGCGATCTTTTTGCTTTCGGCCCACCCCCGGACCGTTTCCACCACGTGGTGCACCATGTCGCATATCTTAAAGGATATGGGTTTGAGCTTCATCTCTCCCGCCTCGATCTTGGCCACATCCAAAAGGTCGTTGACCAGACGGGAAAGACGGCTGATGTTGCGGTCCGCGATCTGGAGGAACTTTTCCTGCTCGGGGCTGACGGCCTCCACCTCTTTGGACAGAAGGATGTGCAGCGACTGTTCGATGGCGAGCAGGGGAGTGCGCAGCTCGTGCGAGACATGGGCGACGAACTTGGATTTCATCTCATCGATTTTTTTTTGCTTGGTGATGTCGCTCAAGACCGCGACCATCCCGACGGTCTCGCCCTCCTGATTTTCAATCACGGCGGAGCTTGCCTGGAGGATCTTCCGCGTCTCATCGTCGATGCTTCGGACCTCGATTTCCTTGGCCACCTCATTCGCCTCATCCAGGAGAGGTCCTTTGGTGAGGGCGACGATGTGTTCGGCCTTCAGGCTTTGGTCGATCGGGACGCCCAGGCCTTGTCCCTGCTTCATGCCTAAGAGTTTTTCGGCGGCGGGATTGAGCATCTGGATTTTGCCTTCGTTGTCTACGACCACCAGGCCCTCCGCCAGGCTGCCGATGACGTTCTCCAGTCTCTCTTTATGGCCGTGCGCGCGTTGAAGCTCCCCTTTGAGCCCTTTAATTTCCGTTTGATAACGCTCTTTGATTTGGCGCAGCTCCGCTAGCTCTTCTGCGGAGACATCGGTGGCGGGGGCTTTCTTGGAGGTCGGCTTCTCTTCCAGGGAAAAGGCCTGTTCGAATTCCTTTTCTCCCAACCCCAAGCTGAGGAGCCTCTCTTTGAGCTGAGCGAGGATTCGGTCGCGCGCCTCTTTGCTCGTTAGAAATTTCGTTTTGATCCGCGCCAGCGACTTTGCCTCGCCGCCGCTTTCCTCGAAGGCCCTGACGATGAGCTCCAATTTGACCGCGTCGGCGCAGCGCTCCAGTACGTTAACCAGCTCTTTGACCGACCCGCGAAAGTCCTCGGGTGTCTCAAAGCTCTCGACCACTTTCTTGAACTCTTTGGCTAAGCGCGATACCGTGCGCGAAAAATCCTTCCCCTGCTCGACAAAAGGTTGAGCCAGACGGTCTCTGAGGAAATGGCCCATATCCTGGACGATCCGTTTCAAGGATTCCAGATTGTCCGCCTGACGCACCATCTGGCGGGCCACGCTCTCGGGTTTTTTCTCTACCTCATAGGTGAGCCGCTCGAGATCGAAATCGATCTCTTTCTCGGTTCCGGTCAGGCCATGCTCGATGACCTCTTCCATCCGGTCGACAGTGCGACCCTGGTGCGGACCGGGAGCCTCTTTTTCGGCCTCGCTGGGGTCCGGGCCGATCTCGGACTTTTTGATCACTTCCTCCTCTTCCTTGACCATCCGATAACGGCTGGTGCCGAGCCGGATCCGCTGGAAACCTTCGTTGTCAAAAGCCTGCTTGAAGCCTCCCATCTCTTCGGTCGTCTTTTGTAGTATCGTCATGATGCGGACAAAAGCGCTGATCTCTGCTTCAGCCACTCCCGGATCGAAGATGAGGCTCTCGATGTGCAGGCGCTGGCATTCCTTGAGTAAATCTCCTACCCCTGTTTTTTTCCGGTCGAAAGGTTGCTCGTTGACGACGATCTGCGCCTCCATGAAGCCGAAGGTAAGGGAGCCTGCCGAAGTCAAGGCCTGCTCAAGCGCGGCAGAAAAATTTCGGAACGCCATCTGTGCCGCCGGGTGCGTGGGCGAATACAAACGGTACTGCTTGAGGACTAAGCTGAACAGCTTGATGATATCGCCGTATTGTGTTTCGGTGTCAGGCATACGCTCTTGCTCCCAAATTTTCAGCTACCGTTAACCTTTCGCTGCTAGATTCCATCGGGAATTACGACGGTAAAGGTCGAGCCCTTACCGGGCTTGCTTTTGACCTCAACCGTTCCACCAAGGATCTCCGTGAACTTCTCGACGATATAGAGCCCTATTCCCATCCCGCCATAAGGCCGGGTCTCTGGCCTTTCGACCTGGTGAAACATCTCGAAGATACTGGGCAGGGCTTTGCTCGGAATGCCTATCCCGGTGTCGGTAACCTTAAAGGTCACCTTTTTGGTCCCAGGGGAATGCCTTACGGAAACCTTTACATCGCCCTGGTCGGTGAATTTGATGGCGTTGCTGATGAGGTTGCGTAGGATGTGCGTCAGCTTGGTACGATCGGCTCTGATGGTGGGTAGTTGGGAAGGGTAGTCCCAGATCAGGGTGATGTCTTTGTCTATAGGCACCCGGTAGAGCAGCCTCAGTTCGCTGAGGAAGTCACTGAGGCTAAAGGTGGCGCTTTGCACCTTGACCTCCTCGGTCTCAAAGATGGTTGCCTGGAGGATGCTCTCGATCATTTCCAGTAGATTGTTGGATCGGCTGAGAACCCGGCTCAGGGCCTCTTCCTGTTCCACGCTGAGCTGGCCGAAAATCCCGTCACGGACCACTCCAGTATAACCGATAATGGCGGTGAGGGGTGTCCTGAGTTCGTGTGACATAAGGCTAAGGAATTCGGTTTTGACTTTGTTGGCCCGCTCCAGCTCCGCCTTCTGTTTTCGGGTCTGCTCATAGAGCTGCGATTTTTGAATCGCGATCGCTGCCTGAGTCGCCAGCATGGAGAGAAACTCGACCTCCTCTTGGCTGAACTGGTGACCTTTGTGGGCATAGAAGCCAAGGACGCCGAGCATCTCATCCTTAGCCAGCAGGGGGACTTCGAGATAGGAGACGAAGCCGTATTTGCGGAAAATATCAACGCTGCCCAGATCCGAATAGGCTTTATCCAGCCTGATCGGGAAACCGTTGTTCGGGGCCGGGCGGTTAAGCTTGCGTCTCGAGTTTCGGTTCGACGATCCATTCGCTGCTCTCCATTCATTTTCGTCAATGTTTCGGCAGGTGATAGGTTCCAAGGCCCCGGTCTCTCGGTTATAGAGCCTTACCGTGGTGGCGGAGTTGGGAAGAACAAGATCGACTTTTTCCAACAGGAAATTCAGCACGGTCTTTAAATCGAGGGTTGAGGTGATGGCGAGGCTGGCATCGATGAGGGCGGTCTGGAGGTCGCGGTGGCGCTGCAAATGTTCCGCCCCCACCTGTCGCTCCCTGCGAGTCTGCGCGGCGCGGAGCTCTCGCTCGACACTTAAAGCGATGCGCTCCAGGTTGCCTCTGGTGATGTAGTCATGGGCGCCGGCTTTCAGAGCGGTGACGACAGCCTCCTCGTTGTCGATGTCAGAAACGATGAGGAAGGGTAGGTCCAGCCCCCTTTCCTTTAACAGGGCCAGCGCGTCGAGCCTGCCGAAAGTGGGTATACCGGAATTCGCGATCACAAGTTCCCAGCTCTGCTCCAGCGCCGTGGCCATGCTATCAGCCGTGTCGACGCGTTCAAAGGCGGGGTCGTAGCCTCCTTCTCGCAGCAGGCGGACCAACTGCTTGGCGTCCTCAGCGGAACGGTCAACGATGAGCACGCGCAGTGGCCTTTTCACAGCAAACTTCATCATCTGATGAGCTGCGCTCGGTTTCGAGGGAACGATGATCGGCTCTCAGAGAAAAGCACAAAGCGATGAGCCTTTCACGCGTCGAGTTTCCCATTCCCTCAGCAAGCTCGTTGCGGCTTTGAAGCACGGCCTCATAAAAATCTTCCTATAATCTCCGTCAAGACTGCGGGCGGAGTCGTCTTGGGTAGAAATTCCGCCATGCCGGCTTCCATGGCCTTGCCTTTGAAATCGTCGCTCCACACCGTGTAGGCGATCACCGGGATATCTGCGGTCTTGGGATTCCGCTTGAGCCTGGCTGTGGCTTCAATCCCATCCATCCCTGGGAGGCCCAAATCCATGATGATTAGATTCGGGACCTCAGAGGCCGCCTTATCGATTCCCTCACAGGCAGCTGCGGCCTCGATCACCTCATATCCAACACGGTTCAAGATCAAGGTGAGGATTTCGCGGAAATCCCAGTTGTCCTCTACGACTAGAATTTTTGCGGGCATGGCGCTAGGCCCCGAGATTGGGCCATCATTCCTTTCCCCAGGACGCAACCAGTTGCGCTAGCTGGATAAGAGGTACGTACCGTAAGGCTCATGACTATTGAGCAAATTTCGGGCCAGTTGGGTACAATTGTCCCCGCTTGTCATTTTTACAAAGAATCTCTTGAATTCTCACAATGTTATGACATGGCCGATGATAGCTCGGGTAGCCTGTCGCCGTCTTTGAGATGCCAGTTAAGGTAAAAGATGGCCAGACAAGGGCACAAATTTGTTCGTCAGGACGTAAAGGCCGCTACTAGAAAGCCGGAATCAGAAAATTTCCAAAGGTTTTTTCGATAGGCCAGGGCGGGTGTTTCACATAGGCCGCGGAGCCAAGCAGGCCCAACTCCTCAGCCGAGAACGCGGCGAAAATGAGCGTGCGCTTTGCCCTGCCGCGGGCAAAGGCCTCCGCCAGGCTGATGATCCCCGCCACCCCGGAGGCATTGTCATCAGCCCCGGCATGGATCTTACCATGCAGGTCCGGGGCAAGAGATCCCTCTCCACCCCGTCCCAAGCCATCGTAATGCGCGCCGAGCACAATGGTCTCATCCCTAAGGTTCGGGTCGCCCCCAGGGAGGACTCCGATTACATTTTCAGCGTGGCCTTGCTTCCGAATGAGATCGACCTTGAGGTGGACACGGGTATCCGCGACCTGGAAGGAGCTCGGAGAAAGCGTTTCATCAATGTGCCGCTGAAGATCCGAGAGCTTTTTCTCCGCTCGCCTGAGGAGGGTTTCGGCGACCTCGCTCAAGACATTGACCGCAATGATCCCGGCTGAGGCGCTCCCCCCGCCGCGCAATGCGAAGAGCTGCTCCTTTTGGTTGCGGTGGTGATTCGGATCCGTAAAGATGATGATCCCTTTTGCGCCGTGCTCGCGGGCATTCCAGACCTTGTAACGGATTTCCGTATAGCGAAACGCCTCAGGGGAGCGAAACGGGGAACGCAGGTTGGTTTCTCGGGGTTCGTGGGTCATCACCAGGACAATCTTATCTTTCACGTCGAGGCCGGTGTAGTCGTCGTAACGGAACTCAGGCGCGGAGATGCCGTAGCCGGCAAAGACGACTCCGCCGCTGATTTCGCCCTCGTCGGAGAAGCCGAAAGGATTGAAAGAGGTTTTCGGCCGGTAGTTTCGTTTCTCCCCACCGATTTCGAGAACCAGGCGATTGTCGCGCCCGAGCCTTAACCCGGTGGCGATCTCGAAGCGCTGGAAATAGCTCCCGAGGGCTTTGGAAGGCTGGAGCCCGATCCGTCGGAATTCCCGCGCGATGTATTGCCTCGCCCTGGCCTCTCCGGCGCTGCCAGCGGCCCTCCCCTCCGTGCGGGGCGCGGCTAGATCCTGGATCGTTTTCAGCAACTTTTCTCTCCGGATCGCGCTTTCCCCCCGGACATCGTCGGGATAGGAGAAGCTGCCTGGGAAAACAAGGCAGAGAAAAAGCGTGGCGCCCAAAAGCACGCTAGCTAGGACAAGTCCTTGACCAAAGCACTGCCGTTCTCTTTTCGGCAAGATGCTGTTTCGGATCCTTGATTTGATAGGAGAGCTACCCATTTGAGTCATCCCGGCGAAATGGTTTTCTCGGTTACGTTCCTAGGTCCTCCGGCGGGACAAAGCCGTGACGCAGCGTGTTTTCGCTAATGGTTCGGGGCTCGAGGAACTGAAGCAGATAATCCGGGCCGCCGGCTTTTGAGCCGATCCCGGATAGCTTGAGGCCGCCAAATGGCTGGCGCTCCACGATAGCGCCGGTGATCCCGCGGTTGATATACAGATTGCCCACGTGGAACTCTCGCCGGGCGTTTTCGATATGGGCGGGCGAGCGGGAAAAGAAACCTCCCGTCAAGGCGTACGAGGAGCGGTTGGCTAGTTCCAGGGCTTCAGCGAAATCGCGCGCCTTGATCACGGCCAGGATCGGGCCGAAGATTTCCTCCTGGACGATGCGGTGCTGGGGACCGAGATCGGCGAAGATCGTTGGCCCGATATAATAGCCGTCCTGAGGGGCAGCCAGCCCCACGATACATTTGCCCTCGCGCTTTCCCAGATCGCTGTAGCCCGCGATCTTTGCGTGCGCAGCGGCATCGATGACCGGCCCCATAAAGTTCCGCGGGTCCTTGGGCGGGCCGATCTTGAGGCTTTTCACGGCTTCCACCAGACGCTCCAGTAAACGGTCGTGCACCTCTTCGACCGGTATGAGGCGGGAGGCCGCGGAGCATTTTTGTCCCTGATAGCCGAAGGCCGAGTCGATGATATGTCCGACGGCCTCGTCGAGATCAGCATCGGCGTCGACGATGATCGCGTTTTTACCTCCCATTTCACAGACCACGCGTTTGACATGGGATTGGCCCGGCTGATGGGTGTAAGCTTCGCGGAGGATTTCCAGCCCCACCTCGCGCGACCCGGTAAACGCGATCAAGTGAACAGCCGGGTGGCGGACCAAATAAGCCCCCAGCTCTCCGCTTCCCTGCAAGAGCTGGCAGCCGAAAGGCGGCAGGCCGGCTTCCCGCAGTATGTCGAGCAGGTGCGCGCCCATCACCGGTGACTGCTCGGCCGGTTTCACGATAACGCAGTTGCCCGCAACCAGCGCGGCTGAGGTCATGCCGGTAAGAATGGCAAGGGGAAAGTTCCACGGCGCGATGACCACGGCAATCCCGCGGGGCTCGTAGAGCAAATGGTTTATCTCGCCCGGAATTGTTTGCGTCAGGCGCGGCTCAGTCAGGCGCAGCATCTCGCGCCCGTAGAATTCCAAATAGTCGATGGCCTCGATCACGTCCGCGTCGGCTTCCCGCCAGCCTTTCCCCACCTCAAAGATTTCCCATGCCGCGAGCTCTAAGCGCTTGTGGCGCATGATGGAGGCAGCGCGGAAAAGGATCGCTGCTCGCTCTGTGGCGGGAGTAGCACGCCACCGGGGGAAAAAACGTCGCGCGGTTTCAATGGCCTCTTCGGCCTCTTGTTTTCCCGCCAGCGGCACCCGGCCCACGATCTGCCTGGGATTTGCCGGGTTGAGGGACTCGGTCCAGGAGGCGGTTTCCCTGTCCTCCTTCCCGATTCGCAGCGGATAGCCGCGGCCTAATTTTCCCTCCACCTCCGCGAGCGCGAGAGCAAAGCGGGCGCGGTTCTCCTGGCGAGAGAAATCGAGTGGGGGCTCGTTGGCGAAAGGACCTAGCGCCGCCTCAGAGGACGAGGGGCGCGGGAGTCGCGCCGATCGACTCTCCGGTACCGCCGGCGCGGCGATCAGAGTTTCTATATCTATTTCCTCAGCGTAGGTCTGGCGCAGGAAGGAAGTGTTAGAGGTATTCTCCATCAGGCGGCGGATGAGGTAGGCCATTCCGGGAAGCATCTCTCCCACGGGAACGTAGACGCGCACCCGCTGGCCGTTTTGGATCAAGGCGTGGCGGATAGGCTCCGCCATGCCGTAAAGCGTTTGGATTTCGTAACCGTTTTGCGGGATCCCCAAGCGCCGGGCGACGACGATGGAGTGGGAGAGGCTGCGGATGTTGTGGCTGCCGAACGCGGCGGAGACGGTGTCGTGGTGCTCCAGCAAGAGGCGGCTCAACCGCTCATAATTTGCGTCGGTCTCACTCTTTTCCGTGAACACGGGGATCGGCCAATTCTTCTGCCTGGCCCAGGCGATCTCGCTGTCCCAATAGGCTCCCTTAACCAGGCGCACGCCAATTTTGCGCTGCCGCGCCTTCGCCCGCGCGAGCAGCGACTTCAGATCCCCTTCGGTGTCACGGAGATAGCTTTGGATGGCGATAGAGAGCTGAGGAGCGTTTTGGAACTCGTGTTCTTCGAGGAGGGACATGAAAATATCCAGCGTGAGGTCTTTGTAGGCATACTGCTCCATGTCCAGCGTTACGGCAGCTCCGAGGCGCGCGGCCTCCCGAAGCAGCCGGCGTAGGCGCTCGCGGACCGCGTTGTCGCTGTCCGGGTCGAGCGGATCAAAGCGCGGGTAAAGCGAAGAGACCTTCACGGAGAGATTCATTCGGGGAATCACGCCTGCGGGACCCAGGTCGATTTGAGCGACGGAGGGCCAGGCCTCGGCCAGCGGGGCTAGCCGCTTGAGGAGGTTGAGATAGCGGTTCTCCATGGCCTCGGCCTCTTTGTCGCTGACCGTAGCCTCTCCCACCACGTCCAAGGTGAAAGCGGCGGGCTCGTTTCTGAGGGCGGTCAAAACCGGAGATAGGGTCTCGACGCCCTCCTCGACGATGAAGCGGCGGGCTAGCCTGACCACATTGTGGCGCACCACCGGCGCCACCAGCCTTCCGGCATGCAGGGCCTGGGCGAGGAAGACCAGACCTCCGAGGGCATGATCGACCTGCGCAAAGTACTCTCTCAGGTGACGGCCGATCTCCGCTGCCGAGTCGAGGCTGGGCAGGACGTCGACGAAGCGGAAAAGGGCCGCGCGCAGCGCCTCGTCTTCGAGGGACCAATCGATCATTCGGCCGACCCAGTCCTGGGGTTCAAAAAGCGAAGGCTTGTGCTCGGCCGCCTTGCGGTAAAGAGTACGGGCCAGCTCACGGATTTCCTTTTCGAAAGCGGCTGTCGTCTCCATGCGTGATATTATAAGCTATCAGTAATCAGCTTTCAGGTTAAGCCCAACCTGCCTGCTGACGGCTTAAGGCTGATGCCTATCAGAAGTTGATCCCAGCGAGGAATTTCCGTAGGGTATCAAGGTTTGGGAGATGCTGGAGCTAGAGACCATTTCCATTACTGGGATGCACCACGATGGGAGCCTTCTCTGGATCGCTGCCCCTGAGGAGCGTCTCGTTGCCACTTGGCGCGCGAGCACCGGAGAGATGGCGGAGAGACTTACCTACGCTCATCAAGTTTGGGACGTCTGTCCCGATAAAGAGGGCCTTTGGTTAGTCACCGGAGGTGGACGATTGGGAAGGCAGCTTGTTCTTTGGTCTCCAGCCGAGGCACGGGCGATTCGTCAGTTCAACTGCCCGGACGGCGCAGGAGCCGGCATGACGCTACTCGATGACAAGATCTGGCTAGCTCACCGACATAACCGGAAGCTCTTTTGCCTGGATCCAGAGAGTGGAAAGGTGTACTGGGTGATCCGCACCGAAAACGAGACCTTCAGCCCCACGGCTTACAAAAATGGGCTCTGGCTGATCGAGTCCGATCCCGGCCCTCTGGGTCATTGGAGTCGAGCCCAAGAGTGTAAGTACTTTTTCTCTCGTTTCGATCCGGCGCGGGAGAGAATGGTGGAGCGTCACGCAGTTTCTTTCGTTCCGACCTGCATGGCCTTTGACGGGAAGCTCTTCTGGTACGCGGAAGAGGGAAAGAAGGGCTTGATCTCAACGGAAAAGGATCCGAGCCAGCTCTGAACGGTACTTTCCCGTAAGCTCGCTGTCCGATCCGAGCACCTCGAAGATCTGGAGCATCGCCTTGCGGGCCCCATCGTCGCGAAAGCCTCTGTCTCTCTTGACTATGGTCAAGAATTCTTCGAGGGCCTCTTCGTATCTTTCTTTGGCGGCCAAAAACTGTGCGAGTCCGAATCTTGCTTCCAGATTGCCCGGGTCCGACGCCAGGATGGCGCGCAGTGCCGATTCGTCCTGTTCGGCTCCCTCTTCAAGCTGCAGCCGCGCGATCAGTTGCTCGGCTTCCCTCCGCTCGTCCGCCGTCAACGGAACTCTCTCGAGGTGTTCCAGAGAGCCTTTCGGATCCCCGGCCTCCATGAGGATTCGGCCCATTCCGAGAAGCGCTTTCGGATGGGTCGAGTCCTGCGCCAAAATTTTCTCGTAGATGGCCTTGGCGGCTTCGAGTTGTCCCTCTTCCTCCAACGTCCCCGCTTCCTCGGCCTGGCGGTCTTCCTGCGAGGGTAGCAGGCGGGAGAGCAGTTCGCGCACCGCTTCTTCGGGTAAGGCGCCGGCAAATTCCGCCGCGAGCTTGCCGTCCTTGAATACCTTGACGGCAGGGATTCCCTGGATGTGAAAGAGCGCGGCCAAAGTCGGGTTCTCATCGACGTTAACCTTGGCCAGGAGGAAAGCTCCCGCGTGCTCCTCGGCGAGCCGCTCCAAAATCGGGCCCAGGATGCGGCACGGAGCGCACCAGGGCGCCCAAAAATCCACCATGACCGGCAGCTCGTCCGAGCGCTGCAAAACCTGGGCTTCGAAATCGGCTTCGCTAACTTCTACTGTCCACGAGTTCATGGGGGCTTGGCCACCGGGGCTTCAAGGCCTTGGTGGTGGGGGCTAAGAGCGGGCGAGGAGTTGCGCTCCTTTTGCTGATACGATCCACCGGTCTCCTAGTTGGGCATCAATTTCTTGATTCGCGGGCGGGCTTTGACCCTGCGCGGGCTCGATCCATTGATTGCGGGAAAGACGGTCAACCAGCGCCTTGACAGCACTCGTATGGCTTTTGATCACGTTCTGGAGATCCGTAAACCCAGCGCCCCGCTCGGCGGCATTTTCGATATAGCACTGCACCCTCCATTCATCGAACGTATCGCATCTGCCCCCGGGCCCGATGGCGAGATTGACTTCCTCTCCGGTTTTCGCGCTGAAGTAATCGACCCCCCATCCATGAAAGCAGTAGCGCCAATCGGGGTCGTCTTCGAGAACGCCCACCTGCATCTCGTCGGTGCGCAACCGGGCTTCGAGCCCTTTGTATAACCAGGCGCTGGCAGGGAGGCCTTCCTGGGCCGCAAATCGCGCCGTCAATTCCTCGGCGCGCTTGCTCAATTGATAGCACGCCCTTAGGAATGAAACGGCGTTGGCGTCCAGCTTATCCGCCGGCAGTTCAGGCCGGGAAGCGGTCACGAGTTTCACGCCACTGAGGATGTGGTTCTTGGTGAACGGCTTGGTGATGTAACAGTCCGCACCGTGTTGGTAGCCCTCGATGACGTCGTCGAATTTGCCCATGGATGTGAGCATGATGACGGGAATAGATGAAGTCTTCGGGGTTTCTTTGAGCCTGCTCACTACTTCCAGCCCGTTCATTCCGGGCATCATCCGGTCGATGATGATGATATCGGGTCTGCGCTCTTGCAATTGAGGAAAGACCTCTAACCCGTCATAGGCGCACACAACTTCGTGCCCTTCGGCTTCAAGTATCCGCTTCACGATGTTGACGACATCCGCCTCATCGTCGCAGACTAAGATGCATTTCTTTGTGGTGGCCATGTTGTGACAACCCGTCCTTCGATCCTGGCTTTTTTGGCTTTGTTGCCCCCTTTCAGCAACCGTACTTTGAGCCCGGAGTGACAGTCGCTTATACTATACTGAGGTTCGTTTCACTTTTCCACTGTTTTCCCGGCGGCGTGGGGCGACGGAAGGCGGTAAATCTGCGCAAAGGCGGCCAGGTAGGGAGTCCCCGCCTTTGCCGTCAGGTCTTTGCGTACTCCTTGAGATAAAGATCCAGTAAAGCGGCGAGCAACGCGAAGAGGACCGGACCGAGGATCACTCCGAGAGGCCCAAAGAGGCTGAGCCCGCCGAGGATGCCGAAGAAGAGAAAGAGCGTGGGAAGCCGCAACCGGCTGCCTATGAAAAGGGGTTTCAGCACATTGTCGGCGGCCCCGACGATCCCGGCCCCCCACACCAGGAGGATCGTTCCCTGGAGGTAAGTCCCCTGCAGGAAGAGATAGAGTGAGGCGGGAAGCCAAATCAGGGCGGAGCCACCGATTGGGAAAAGCGCCGCAAAGCTGGTGGCGAACCCCAGAAGCACGGCGAAGGGTACGTCTAGGAACCAGTACCCGAGTCCAGCGAGCAGACCCTGGACCAGGGCCGTAACCAGGGTGCCATGGATCACAGCAGAAAGGGAGCTCACTATGTTGTCGAAGAGGATCTCTTGGTGCTTCGGATCCATGGGGAGGATCGCGCGCATCTTGTCGCACAGGTCTTTGCCGTCGCGCAGGAGGAAAAAGAACGCGAACAGACTGATGATGAAGTTGACGCCGAAAATAAATACGTCCTGGGCGATCTCTTTGGCCTGGGCCACCGCGAAGCCCGATGCCACTTGGGCCCCTTGGACAGCGACTTTCTTAAGATCGATGCCAAACGAAGCCAGTTGCAGGGACAGGGCATCCCACAAAAGAAGGAGGTCTTTTACCCAGGGTTTACTTGTCGCGAGCTTGATTTCCTCCCCGCTGGTCAGGGTACGCACGGTCTTGGCCAGCTCCACTGCTTCTTGTGAAAGGAATCCGATCATCCTGAAAGCGGGGAAAAGGATCAGAAAGGTAATCAGGACTGTGA
>JACPSF010000026.1:0-1722 GCA_016193385.1 Deltaproteobacteria bacterium | reverse complement strand
CTCTGCCCCTGAGGAGTTTTAGGAGCCAGGCATATGCCGGGTATACCATGACGGCCAAAATTGCCGCCCAGGTAATCGCCTTGAGAAACGGACTGATGATCAGGACGGCGAGACAGAGAAGGATCAGAAGTAGGGCGAAAAAGAAGATCGTGACAAGCCAATTCTGATTCACGTCGGGGGTCCCACCTGAGGATCGACTCACTATAAGCGGAAGGCTGATAGGCTGCAAGTGACGAATCTGCATCACAAATGGAGCGAAGCCACTTCCAAGGCCCTCGGGCTCGCGATCCCGCTTGAAGTGTGCGAGCGGATAAAGTGATTCGATAGAGACCAGAAGCATCTTTGCTACTGACATGTAGCCGAAGCGCTACGTTTACTCTTTTTTTCTGCCCCGCTTGGTTTCGCTTCTTCTCTGCAAAATTCTTTTGAATCCAGTAGGTTTCTCTAAGCACGCGTTCATCTCCCAGGATTGGCACAGCACTTGCGGAGTCAAGCAACAGGCAGCAGATCAAACGATGAAAGGAGACGTGTCATGAAAAAATTGACGCTCGCAGACATTGTCGTCGTCGCCGGGCTCGCTCTTCTCACCGGTGCCGCGCATGCGACGACGCATGAATATTTTAGCGGTAAGACTATTCGCATCATGACCCTGGCGGCCGGAGGTGGTTTCGATGAATACTCGCGCGCCATCGCACGACACATAGGCACGCATCTTCTCGGCAATCCCACGGTTGTTGTCGACAACATGGGGCGGGCCCTGGTCTCGAACCTGTATAGGGGGGCCAAACCTGACGGACTCACCGTCGGCAACATCCCTGGCAGCCAGATCGTGCGGCAACTGTTGAGAGCCCGGGACATTGAGTTTGATCCAAGAAAGTTTGAATGGATTGGGGTTCCCGTCGGGGACAACGCAGTCTGCGCCCTAACTAAAGCGAGCGGCATAACCTCTTTGGAACAGTGGATGGACTCGAAAACCCCAGTGAAGATAGGCGGCACTCGTCCGGGCAATCCGACAGACGACATTCCTAAGGTATTGAAGGCGGCCTTAGGGCTACCCATTCAACTCGTGACGGCGCCCGGGGGCAGTGGCGGCATTCGTTTAGCTGCAGAGAGCGGCGATGTTGCGGGTGCGTGCCTTGGTTGGGAAACCATCAAGGCAACATGGCGTAAGGGTTTGGAGTCGGGAGACGTGAACATCGTCATCCAAGCAACCCCCAAGGCACATCGGGATCTGCCCAACGTTCCTCTTGCCATTGACCTTGCAAAAACCGAGGAGGCGCGCCGGCTGATTCAGGTGGGCATCCACGAGCCTTCGGCAATTACTCGGCCTTACGCACTGCCTCCGGGCACGCCAAAGGATCTGGTTCAGACTTTGCGAAAAGCCTTTATGGACACCATGAAGGACAAAAAATTTCTGGCCGAGGCGGAGAAGTCTAAACTGGACATCGATCCCGTGAGCGGCGAAGAGGTGGAAAGGATTGTCGCCGGGCTCTTTCAACAGGAAGCCACCATGGTGGCTAAGCTACGAGAGATTCTCAAGTAGTTAGCCGGCATGAACCGGGGCTTCGTCGCCACCATGAAAATTCAAGAATTTATGGACCATTTTCGTAGTGCCGCGCACCTGAGTGGCCTCGTGCTTCCGCGCTTCTCGCGGATCTTCGCTGGAGTTCGGATCATGCGCGAAACGATCTTATCTCTTCTGCTTTGTCTGCTGTTCCTTTC
>JACPSF010000438.1 GCA_016193385.1 Deltaproteobacteria bacterium | reverse complement strand
TTTGATCCTGGCATGGGCGTGAGGGCTTCCCAGGATCTTCCCAAAGAGGAGGGGACTGGGAAGACGCACATCGGCGCCGAACACAGACTGGCCGGTGACCTTCTCCAAAATCTCGACTCGGGGGAGTCCTTGACCTACGACTTTCATCGTTCTTTCGCAGCCGACAGTATTGCATCAACGATCGAGCCGTAGCCGGTGCATCGGCAGAGGTTGCCGGCGATCGCCTTGAGTGTCTGTTCGGGTGTCGGCGACGGATTGTGGTCCAAAAGATATTTGGCCGCCATGATCATTCCCGGCGTGCAGTAACCGCACTGAGCCGCCCCTTTCTCGGCGAACGCTTTCTGTAAGGGGTGAAGCCGGTCATGGTGACTGATTCCTTCGATTGTTTGGATCTCCTGACCTTCCGCCTCGAAGGCAAGAATCAGACAGGAATCCACCAGTCGCCCATTTAAGATAACCGAGCAGGCCCCGCATTCCCCTTCCCCGCATCCTTCCTTCGTTCCGGTGAGGTTGAGGTCCGTGCGTAGAAAGTCGAGCAACGACTTTCCGGGCGACACGTCCTTCTCGTAGCGTTCTCCGTTGACCGTCACACGTATTCGTTTTTTAATCTCTGCCATTTTTTTTCAAGTTGCCTATTGCCTGTTTCAGCCCGAGGCTGATCCGCCTCTGGCGGAGCCTAAGGCCTCTTTTAAGGCCTCCTCGATAGCCCGCCGGGTTAAGACCCGCACCATCTCACGGCGGTAGCTTGCGCTAGAGCGTACGTCATCAATAGGGCTCACGCTAGCGACGGCGCGCTCGGCAGCTTCCTCAATCGCGTCCCTATCGGGGTTCTTGCCCTTGAGGACATCCTCGGCCGGTTGAGCTCTCACCGGCGTGGGCGCCACCGCCCCCAAGGCAATCCGAATATCCGCAACGATCTCGCGTTTGGATACCAGGGAGAGAAAAACTGCGCAGTTCACCAGGGCGATGTCCATAGCCGTGCGCGTGCATCGCTGAAACGAGCCGCCGGATCTTCCAGCCGGGGACGGAATGAAGATTTCCTTGAGAAGCTCATTCGGTTGGAGACATGTTTTCCCCGGCGCGAGGAAGAATTCTTCCAGGGGCACCTCCCGATCGCGTCGACTACCTGCGATGCGAGCCCGCGCCGACAGGGCAATCAGCGGAGGCGCGGTATCGGCGGCGGGTGAGGCATTGCACAAATTGCCGCCCAGGGTGGCCCTGTTTCGCGTCTGAATCGAGCCGACGGCGGCCGCTCCTTTGGCTATCATACCGTATCGACCTTGAACCAAAGGAGAAGAGGCGATCTCATCCATCAGTGTCACCGCCCCGATCCGGAGGCCTTTGCGGTCTGCCTTAATTCCTCTTAGGGCGTGGATTTTTTTAAGGTCAACGACCACGCTAGTCTCAATCAACCGCCGCTCCAGGCGAAGAAGGAGATCTGTCCCTCCGGCCAGAAGTCTGGCCTTAGTTCCGTATCGGCGAAGCAGAGAGGTTGCGTCGGCGAGGCTTTGGGGAGCAAAATAATCGAAGCTTCTCATCCCTTAAACAAGCTGGCTTTCGGTTACGGCAACGTGAGTCTTTTACATAATCTTGCCCGGATTGCCAATAGGCAAGCGAAACTGGGAATAAGCCCCATTATTTCTTCCAATGCGAGTCGCTCCACGGCTCAATCTTCCTTAGAGAATAAATGAGAGCCCATTTATACTAGCTGGGCCGTTAAAAACAAGTACTCCGCTGCGTGGTTCCCGGAGACGGTATGCCGGGCAAACCGGCGACAGCCTAGTTTTTCGGCCGTACCACCTGCGGGGAAGAAACCAGCATATCCGCTTTTCCGCGCTCCGAATGCCGGGTGGCTTGAGCCGATCCTCAAACGGCAGGGAAAAGGATATGGAACGGTGATCGAAGCCCTGTTTCTGTAGTAATTTTTTTTCCTGCATCACCCAGACGGGGCTGTTGGTAGGGCTCGCTCCCGCCCATGCAAGCCGGAGTTTTTCTTGCGCCGAGCCCGAGCTTCCGGAGCTCAGAAGGGCCGCCAGAGCGAGAATCGTCGTTAAGAGCCTTCTCAGCATGGCTTCTACCTCCTTTCGGGCGGCCAGAAACTAACATTTTGGCTTCAACGAGGTCAAGGTGAGGTTTCACAACCGCCGGGAGAGGCCTGTGCCAAAGAAAGAATTCCTTGACAAGGTTGGGTTAACGGATGGATATTGTTGCCAATATCGGTTTGATAGGACTCAATTAGTAAGGAGAGGGATATGGCACAATCTAGAGCGAAGTGGCGGGATGATGGGGTTCGGATTGTTCGCAGCGGCCAGCTCGACCTGAATACACCTCAAACTCCCGGTATGACTCGCGCGGCCGCGGTCAACCGCGCTATGGCAGGGGCCAATAAGCTCTGGGCCGGTACCGCTACGATCCATCCCAATGCCAAGACAGGGGCTCATCATCATGGAGCGCTGGAAAGTATCATCTATGTGGTCAGCGGGAAGGCGAGGATGCGATGGGGAGAGCGGTTAGAGTTTTTCGCCGACGCCGGCCCCGGAGATTTTATCTACGTGCCGCCTTTTGTTCCCCATCAAGAGATCAACGCCAACGCCGACCAGCCGCTCGTCTGCGTGGTCGTCCGGAGTGACCAGGAGCCTGTCGTTGTTAACCTGGGTATGTCTTCGGTAGAACAGCCGGAGGAGGTTCGTTGGGTCGATCCAACCCATCCATAGCCACATGTGATCCTTTTGATACGTATCTCTCCGTGACATTTGGGACAGGTCACGGGGTCTGTTTCATAAACCTTTCGGATAAAGTGAGGACCGGCGTTTTTTGCGCTCTAGGCTGGAATTTGTAAGGAGGAATACATCGATCGGTACCGCAAACCGACCCCCCCGCGCGCCTCGGATCTTTTACGGCTGGTACATTGTAGCCGCCTGTGTGACGATGAATTTCTACCTCTCCCTGGTCTTCTTCCAGGGGTTCCAGGCCTTTTTCCTGCCGATCTCCAAAGAGTTCCACTGGGACCGGGCCACGACCTCCGGGGCATTCTCGCTCCGCCAGTTAGAGTCTGGCTTTCTGGCGCCCGTGCTGGGGTTTACCGTAGACCGGTGGGGGCCACGCACCGTCATTCTGTGCAGCGTCCTGGTGACCGGGGTCGGCATGGTCCTCATGAGTTTTATCACCAACCTGTGGATGTTTTACGGCGCCTTCCTGGTCATCTCCATGGGTGCGAGCGGTGCCTCCCACGGGATCTCCTGGCCGGTAGCCATCGTGAACTGGTTTCAAAGGCTCCGCGGCCGGGCGCTGGGACTGGCCTGCATGGGACCCGTGGTCAGCGGGCCCTTCATTGTGACTATGGCGATGCTGGAGAGTGCCGTGGGGTGGCGCGACGCTGTCCGGCTGCTGGGGCTCGGGATATGTCTCATTGGTGTCCCCCTCGCCCTGATGGTCCGTTCCGAACCGAAGCGATATGGCTACCTCCCCGACGGAGATCCACCGGAGGAGCAGAAACCCGAAAGGGCGGTCGCCGACCGGGCAATAGCCAGCGAGATCGCCGGCGGGCTGAGCGCCGGCCAAGCCATCCGCACACGGGGGTTTTGGCTGCTGCTCCTGGTGCTGGCGCTCCAGTTCGTCGGACTCAGCGGCCTGTCCGTACATCTGATCCCGCTGCTGGAAGACATCGGCTACAGCTCCACGCAGGCCGCCAGCGTTTTGGGACTGGTGTTCCTGTTGAGCGGTATCGGGCGCTTCGGCAGCGGGATCGTTTCCGACTGGATCGATCGCCGCATAGTGCTGGCAGGGCTCCTCACCTCTCAGGTAGTGGCTGCCCTTTCCCTCACACAGATCGGCCCCTCAGCCCTCTGGCAAGCAGGGCTGTTCGCTCTCTTCTACGGCGTTGGCTTTGGAGGCACCATCCCCTTGCGGTCGCTCCTCATCGGGGACCTCTTCGGATCCCGTGCATTTGGGGCCATCCAGGGGCTAATTCAAGGGGGTGCGGTTGCTGGCGGTGTGTTTGGGCCCGTATTTTTTGGCAGAGTCTTCGATGTCACGCACTCTTATGACCTCGCCCTGTACATCTCATCGGCCATCTCAGCCGTGGCCATCCCCGCCACCTTCCTGCTCCGGCTCCCCCATCGCTCTCCCCAGGCACGACGCTGAGCGAGCCCTTCGTCCACCGGGATACGCCTCTTCTGGCTTCAGGCTCGGGGGGTCAGCTCGGGGGTCAGGCTTTCCTTTCTCGACAATCTGTAAAGCTATGAAAGAAATGCAATCTAACAGGAAAAAAGAATAAGTCCAATGTTCAGATCAATTCGCCCTTCCGTGGTCGTCCACGCGCAACAGTGGACTCGAAGCCTCCAAGCGTTTCGCTATCCGTATCTGCCAACTTTCATTTCCATAAGACTGACCTCGCTGAGCCGATGATCTCGACCGCTCCAATTTCTTAGTCACGGTGCCGACGCCCCAACCCGAAAACGTTTCAAACAAATTGAGAGGAGCACCGATTCTGTAGCAGAGATTCACAGCAATGATGCCAATCGCAAAGGAATATAGCAGGCCTCTCGACATTCGCCTGCCTTGAACTGACATATTGTCCATGGAAAGTGACCTGACGCCATCGGTGCCCGGCATTCTGCTCGTTTCGGCTATAGAGCTTTGAACGAGAGCGTTTCACGAAAGCGAGATTATTAAATGATAGGAATTTGCTTTTGAGCCATGGCCACCGAAAACCTTAGAATTATCCCCACGGCCACGTGCCAGCCAACCAGAGGCAGGGCTGGACATTTCCTCGGCCTTGGAGCCTGTCTGCGCGTACCTGTGCGAGCGAAGCGCGGCAGGCAGGCGCACAGGCGAATATGGAGGCTTAAATTACCTGGGAGAATAATGGGTCAAAAAGCCTGCCTCGGGATTGATGCGCCGCAGGCTCTGGTAGTCAACACCGACGCCAGCTTGCATGCGGCCGCCAGTCTCGATGTTCTGGATGGATCTCTTAGAGTTGGAACACCTTGGCCACGTAAGCAGCATGCCCAGGAGGCGCTGAGTGGATAGTCTGTCTTGGTCCCCTCACATTTGTATCTTGACTTTTTGGTTTAATCGGGTTAATGGAATCGCGTCCTATGAAGTCTTAAAACATCAAAGCATGAGAGAGGAGGGTTCCCATGAGAAAGGCTGTCCTTGTCCATCTCTTCGTTCTCCTCGCGGTAATGCTCGGTCGCACCCCAGCCCAGCCCGCGGCGGCGCCGGTCAAGCCAGTCCTGATCACAGCCGTTACATCATGGTTTAAGGACTATCCCTCCAACGACGCCGTCTGGGAACTGCAGCGACAGCTTGAAGGGAAGTCGGGCGGTAGCCTCAAGATCGACTGGAAAGGTGGCCCGGAAATCGTGTCGCCCTTTGAGGCGGTGGATGCCCTGTCACGCGGGGTCTTCCATATGCTGAACACATCGGGAGCCTACTACACCCAACTGGTGCCTGAGGTCGTCTTCCTTGACTATTTCGACGGGCCGATCAAGGCCCTGCGCGCGGCCGGCGTCATCGATTTCTTCGACAAGATCAACCAGGAGAAGGCAGGGGTAAAGCTGCTGGGCGTGGTACGCGGCGCATCCGGATATGCCCTCTACACCAGGAAGCCGGTCACGAAACTGGAGGACTTCAAGGGCCTGAAGATTCGGGCCACGCCCACCTACG